>JANXER010000002.1 GCA_025057955.1 Candidatus Methanomethylicaceae archaeon
CTAATAAGGGAGCAGGGTCTTCCTCTCATAGCTTTTCCAAGGAATCATAAGCTTTCCATGCCCATTAGAATATTAGTATCAATAGGAAAGCATATAATATTAAGCTGTAGGATTCCTCCTGTTATAAAATCAAGTTTACTATGCACTAGCAAGGAGTTTGATGGAATGGAAATAGTTGCAAAGGAAGGAGGAGTTATAATAAAAGGATTAAAGGATTTTGCTATATTTCGCACACAATATAACAATACTTTCCCTTTCTAAATTTCCTCCAAGATTTTACGTTAATAGCATTCCTATAAAGTGGGCAATTCAAAACCAATGTATGATATTCGCCATTCTCTCCAAGAGGATCTATGTTATTAGCTTTGCTTAAAAATAAATCCATGCTATCCTTCGATATTACAAAGCCAAGCCAATTTTCATCCAAATAATCAGTATTTACACAGATTATTTTTGCTCTAAAGCCAATATCAAGCATTTCCTTCAAAATAGTTAACGAATTTCCACCAAAGAGAGGTTCCATCAAGTTTATATTAGCTTTTTCACATATGGACTCAAGCCATTCTATATGCTCCTCTACAAAAACATCCCCTGCTACAAGCACATCAATATTTAGCTTCTTCAAAAGATCTATAAATGGATCAGTCCCCTCAGCTAAATCTATGATAAATAATTTTTTATCCATATTTTCAGCAATTCTATTTAAAATTTGTAAATTTTCTAAATGTCCACTTGGAATGCCAAGACTTGTAATTAAAGTTATTAGATACTTAATGGATATGCCATAATTTTCAGCCAAATAAATGGAGTAAATGGAGTCTTTACCAGATAAAAGAGATGCACCATAAACTCTTTTCATATATAGAGATTTAAAGCCTTTAAAATAAATTTTTCACGATAAGGATAAATTAATGACATTATCTTAGAATAATTGGGATAAAAAATGTCAATTATAGTTAAATGGCTTGGTCATGCGAGCTTCCAAATAAGGAAGGACGAGAGCATTATATACATTGATCCATATGAAGGGGAGTATAAAGAAAAAGCAGATATTATTCTTGTTACACATTCACACTATGATCACTGCGATTCTCCTAAAATAGCAAAAATAAAAAAACCAACTACTATAATTATTGCTCCAGAGGAATGTGCTAAAAAAATTGGTGCTAAAACTATAAAACCAGGGGAGTCGATGAAAATAAATGGTATAATTATTGAGGCAGTTCATGCGTATAATGTAAAGAGGTTCAGATCGCCAGGTAATCCTTTCCATCCAAAAGGATTTGGGGTTGGTTATTTAATTACCATAGATGGTAAAACAATTTATCATGCAGGAGATACGGACTTCATACCAGAAATGAAGGATTTAAGGGAAAGAAAAATATTACTAGCCCTCTTACCAAGTGGTGGAACATATACCATGGACAATCCTGAGGCTGCTGAAGCAGTTATAGCAATAAATCCACAAATAGTAATACCAATGCATAGATGGGACACTAATCCTGAAGAATTTAAGAAAAAAGTTGAAGCTAGTTCAAATATAAAAGTTATATTACTTAAGCCAGGAGAATCTTACGAAATTAAATGATTGAAATAAAATTTTACAGTGAAAAAACTGGGAAATATTATAAGCTTGTGAATACAAGTACTTGGCCCTACCTTGAGATCTCTGGAATAAAAATGCATAGAGCTGATGAAATCGATCCTAAGAAAGATGCAATGTTGAAAATAAAGGCCCTTGGAAGAATCTATGGAAGAATTTTAGACTGTTGCACTGGTCTAGGGTATACAGCCATAATAGCTACAAGTAAGAGAAACGTTGAAGAAGTAATAACCATAGAAATAGATGAAAATGTTATTGAAATTGCTAAGAAAAATTCATTCTCAAAGCCCTTATTTGAAAACCCAAAAATAAAGATAATAATAGGGGATGCTTTTCAAGAAATAAGGAATTTTGAGGATGAGTATTTCAATTTCATAATTCATGATCCTCCTAGAATAAGCATTGCTCATGAGCTTTATTCTCTGGAATTTTATAAACAGCTCTTCAGAGTATTAAGGAAGAATGGAAGAATGTTTCATTATGTAGGAAGACCAGGGATGAAACAAGGAAAGAATTACATAAAAGGAATAGTGAATCGACTTAGGCTTGCGGGATTCTCAAGAATTAAGATGATTGATTATGCTCTTGGATTAATAGCAGAAAAAATATATTTTAGGACGGATAATCCAACCATATGAGTGAAAGGTTCTTAAAAGCAAAAATGATATCTGAAATAGCCATTTTTTCAGCAATAAGTGGAATAGGAGCAATGATGCCAATTCCAAGCCCAGTGGGATCAATAGCTTTAGATTCTTTTCCAGGATATTTCATGGCTTTATGGAGAGGAATTGTAGGAGGGGCTTCTGTTTGCGCTATTGGACATTTAATTTCAGCTATAAGAGCGGGATTTCCATTAGGATCAATACATATAGCTGTGGCATTGCTTATGGCATTTGTAGGATTTGTAACTGCAATTGTAAATAAAAAGTTTGGTACTTTATTGGGTTTAAGCAGTGGAGTAATCATAAATACTGCTGGTGTAGTGCTTGCAGTACCAGCTCTAGGATGGGGGATTATTCCAATATTATTACCAATATTATTTGTGGCATCTGTTGTAAATGCTACTATTGCAGGAATCATCTATAAATCTATAAAGAGGTAAATCTATGTTTTTTGAGGCCCCTCCAAAGAGAGATATATTTTTGAGATTAATTTCTGATAACAAAATACTGGTTGTTAGCTGTGACTCCTCAGGAGCCATAGGGCCAAAGGATGGCGATCTTATAAAAGTTGCTGGGGAGATTGTTGGAAAATTTATGGCAAGAAGTGCTTTGATGGAAGTTCTAGCCTCAGGGGCTAAGCCGATTTGTATTTCATGTGGATTAAGCGTAGAGCCATTACCAACAGGATATAGTATAATTAAAGGAGTAAAAGAGGAAATGAAGATTATTGGAATGGATTCTGAAAAGGATTTGTTATTAAGCACTGAGAAAAACTTTCCAACAAATCAAACTGGATTAGGAATAACAGTGATAGGAGTCGTAGATAAAGAGGAATTGCGCATTGGTAGATCAAAAAGAGGAGATATAATTGTAAGCATTGGCATACCTTCTGTAGGAATGGAAGTTTTGAGAAATGAAGTTGCTGATTTAAGGGATTTACTTTGCTTACTATCAATGAAATTTATACATAGCATAATTCCAGTGGGCTCAAAGGGAATAATTTATGAAAGTAAAGTATTGGCAGCAGAGGCAATGTTAGAAGTAAAATTCCTTGATAAAATTGAAATTGATATTAAGAAATCCGCTGGACCAAGCACAGTATTATTGGCTACATTAGAAGAAAATAAATTTGAAGATTTAAAAGAGAAAATTAATAAACCAATACATAAAATAGCTATATTAAAATAATTTATTTAAATATTTTAATGATTTTAAATAATCTGAAATGGTATTTATATTAAAGCAAACTTCAAATTCATTCATAATTAAAATTGCCTCATCAATATATGGTTCATCTATTTTTTCGCCATCTATTATATTTATACCACATGGAACCAAGTCTTTATCACTTACTTTGATAATACTAGTTGGTGTTAAATCATATTTTAAAAATTCACTTAGAGGAGCCATGACGGTAAGAGCTGGCTTTTTATAATCCAAATATTTTTCAATAATGAAATTTATAATCTTTGATGAAAGAAATGGAAGATCAGCAGATACTATTAGAAATGGCCCAGCTCCTAAAAGTTTTACTGCTTTTTTGAGATCTTCATGATAACTCAGACCATCAGTCTCCAATATTGATATATCTTTTAAAGAGGAAAGAGAGAGCTTCGTATTTGGAGTATGAGGGGATACTGCTACTACAATTTTACATATTGAAGGTACCTCTTTAAGCACATCAATAACTCTCCTAATAATTGGTTTATCTCCTAATGGCAATAAGGGCTTTTCCACATTAATTTTTAAACGCTCTCCCTTTCCACCCGCCATAACTATAGCTATAAACTTCAAATTAATCCCCTAAAACTATAATTAATAAATAGAGAGATCTCGATATTTCATTTGTAGCACCTAACATATCACCTGTGATACAACCAAAATTATAAGTTAGAAATTTAAGCCAAATAATTAAGAAAAATAAATTAAATATAAAAACATAAATTAATAATTTATTTATAACTATATATGTTATTATTATTGTGGTTATTATTCCAAATATTAAATTTTTTCCTCTTTTTTCCTTTACTTTTAAAATAAATATTCTTCCAATTCCCTGAGTATGAGGTGTGCCAAAACATCCTAACATTAATACAGAGAATTTAGCAAAACATTCAGCAGCTATTAAGTTTGGAAATATTTTTTTATCCATTAAAATAATAGTAGCCAATGTTAAAGAGAGAACTAAGTATAAAGCAAAAATTCCACCAACTCCATGGTGCTTATCATGAAGAATTCTTAGTCGTTCCTCCTTGTTTCCTCTGAACATTAAAGCATCACCTAAATCCACTACTCCATCTAAATGATGCAAACCTGTTAATAGTAATATAAAGAAAAGAGTAAGAATGGCTGCTATAATTGAGGGAAAAAGTTGAAAAAGAACATAGCCAATAATTCCACCAATTGCTCCAATTATAGCTCCAACTATAGGAAATAAGTATGCATAATATGCCATTTCTTCTATTGTAGTATTCTTAGAAGGAATTATTGTTAAAAAAGAGATAACTGACTTAAAACCTTCAAGTATTCTCATATTTATCCCCGAGTCATAAGGGAGTACATCTTACTAGATACTCCTGCTAGTAATCCCCCTATGGCATCATCAACAAAAGGAGGGAGCTTTTTCAGTATTCCTGGTTTATTTCTATCAAATCTATAGAATTCAAATAGCCCATTATAGCCTGCAATGTACATTGAAATTGAAATTCCAAGAATTTCATCTGCAACTAAGCATATTGGATCTCTTTTGAAGTCCTCAGCTGATAGATTTGGAATTAATCCTTTTTCACCATCCTCATTTATTCTTAAGGCTGCCATAACAAGAGAAGCAACATTTACATCTTCCAAAACCTCAAGTAGTAGTTTTTTAAAGAGCTCTTTGGCTTGAGGATATTTTGGATGAGGTACATAAATTTCCATAGCAGTGGATATTAAATCCTCAAGCAATATACCACGTTCCTTAAGTCTATTTAAAAGCGATCTATTTGAAAGCAATCCATCATGACATATTATGGCCTCTTTAACTGCTTTTTCAACACATGATGCAATAATCCAACCTAGTTCAGTTGCACTACCTGCATATTCTAAAGGACTTCCCTCGCCAAGGGAGGCCAATATTATAGCATCAGATGATGTGCCAGTTGCTTGTTCTCTACTTATTTTACTTCTGAGATCAAGAGAGGAGAGAGCCTTGCATTTTGCCTCAGTTATAGTTGAAATAGCATTAACCATGCAGCCCTCTGTTAGATCTCTATTGACAATAACTATAATGTTTATGGTGCCAATTTTGAAAAAATGCTTTCCATCTGTTATGGATGTAGTATTAGATGTTCCAGCTGTAACTATTGCTAAAACTTTTATATTATTTCCAATTCCCTCCACAATACTAGCTTTGGTCACATCAGCACCAGTCATTAAACATACAGAATCCTTTAAAAGATTCTCCTTAATCTTTAAGAGTTCAAAAGGATTATCATAGAATTCTTTAGGCACATGGAGATTTATTATCTTTGTAGAAAATTTAAAACCACCATTAAATGGAGCTGAGCTCAAAATCTTAAGTGTCTTTTTACTTTCTACTATAATTGCCTCTGAATTGATATCTATTTTTAAATCCTTAAAATACTCCATTTTATCACCTCAATTAAGATTAATGTGATAATAACAATAATGGCTGAGGCTATGAAAATATTTAAAGCCTCTTTAATCTTTTCAAGAGAAGGAGGATTTTCACCACCTTCAATAAAATAATATCCGCATTTATTCAACCATATTCCCAGAGAGCCTGCCATCGTAGACATTGGCCATCCCGCATTTTTACTCTCAGTAATACTATGATATCTCTTAGTAGTAGCAATTGCTCCCTTCCAATTTTTATTCAATATAAAGGAGGAAATAATGAATATTAATGATGTTAATCTTGCAGGAATATAATTTGCCAAAGTATCAAGTTTTGCTGAAAACCAACCAAAGTGAAAATAGCGCTCATTCTTATAGCCAACCATGGAATCTAGTGTATTGATTACTCTATATGCCACAGCACCAGGAAGGCCAAAAATGGCATAGTAAAATATTGGTGAAAGAAAACCATCAACAAAGCCCTCTGCAATTGTTTCTATTGCAGCGGATGCTATTAAAGGAGGGGGGAGGGAGGAGGTATCTCTTCTTACAACCATTGATAGAAACCTTCTTGATTTTTCAATATTAGAATGAAAATTTTCCATTATAGGATTAATATGATCAACCATACTCCTAAAGGCAAAAGTCATTTTAAGTATAATAGGAATTATGATTATTTGAATAAAGAAAATATCTATAGTTGTTAGAAAATATGCTGGTAAAACAAATAAAACTATTGATGATATGGCTAAAAGAGTTCCAGCCAATTTTTCATTGTTTATTTTCCTGAAAAATCTTTCTGCTTTTTCTATAAATTTCCCAATCCACACCGTGAGATGAAATTTATTTGGAGGTTCTCCAAACGTTATATCTATTAAAAATGCTAGTAATATTTGAATCAAGGTTGAAATTCCTCCATTATTTGCCTTTTAATTCTTAAAATTGCTTCTGGATCAACTTTCTTAATATCAATGTCAGCTAATTCCTCTAATATTTTATCTGCAACTTCAACTCTATGTACCCATGTACAATCAATACAAGACCATACAATACCTTCAGTTTCTCTTTCAATAAATTTTCCACCAGTCGTCTCATCCAAGCATGGATAGAAGGGACAGAAGCAAAGCCTACAATCGAAGACATATTTGTGACATTTCCTTTCCATACATATGGGATTGTTTGGATAAATTTTTTTCATAGAATTGATTATATTATCTAGAGCCTCCAATAGTAGTAAATTTTCCTCTTCTCTTCTCGTGGCCACTCTTATGTATATATTAGGGAGGCCCTTCACTGAAGTCAAATCTCTTATGAGGAGGGCATAGGAAAGAAGTCTCCATTTTAGATTCCTTGGAGAAAAACCACTATTGCTAATGTCAATCATAAAAAAATTGGCTCCAGAATCTATGGGTTTAAGACCATCAATAGATTTCAGAGATTCAAAAAACCTCTTCTTTGCTGATGTTAACCTCTCCTTTGAAAATTTAAGGAAATCCTTATCATTAATTGCAGAAATTGCAGCAATTTCTTCTAAAATCCCCACCCTCCAACTTATTGCTGTGGCTTCAAACTTCTTAGCAAGATTTGGATGGCATATACAATATCCAACCCTCAAACCAGGGAAACCAAATGGTTTTGTTAGCGATCTTAAAACAAATAAATTTGAAAACTCAAATGACCGTTTTATAAGTGATTCTGCTTCTTCTGATAGCTCATGATATGCTTCATCAAGTATAACAATTATACCCTTATCTTCTGCTCTCTCAATGACTTCAATAATTTTTTTTGATTCTAAAACCTCTCCAGTTGGATTGTTTGGATTGCAAAGGACTATTGCTCCATGAGGCGATGCTTTATCAATAAAGTTAATCAAGTCATTAAAGTTTATCTTTATTCCATAAGGATGAATGAAAATTGTGTTCAAATCCAAAGCTTTTGCAGCAGCTTCATATTCGCTAAAATTAGGGAGGGGAATTATAACTTCATTTCTTACGAATCTAGCAAGTATGGAATGAATTAACTCAGTTGTACCACAACCAACTATAATTCCATCTGAAGATATTTCCAAATAGTTGGCTAAAGCCTCTCTTAATTTCGAATATTTTCTATCAGGATACAGTTTTATGAGGTCAAGATGGTTCTTTATAGAATCAATAACATTGGAAGGGGGACCAAAAGGATTAATGCTTGAGCTAAAGTCAATTATTCTATTTGCTGGAATTTTAATTAAGTTTGAGATCTCAAAAACATTACCTCCATGATCAGCGATCATAAAATCTCACCAAATCGAATTCCTCTATTTTCAGCATACGGCGATTCCATTTCTCAATTATTTTACATTTTTTTGGCACGATCTTGCCCTTCATTATAGGGGATTCCAAAACCAATGTATGATATTCGCCCATCTCTCCACAAAATCCCACTTGAGCGAGATCATTAATAATTTCCATATCAATTATTCTTCCTAGCATATTTCTATTTAGCTTTGAAATATCTAAGTCACATATAATTGCCTTAATTCCTGCTTTAATTTCCTCCAAAATAATGCGATTATCTTCCTCTTCACTATAAAGAGGAGCATGAAGCTTTACGCCAATTTTATTACATAAATTCATGTACCAATTTAATTGATCTTTAGCATTTATATTACCTACAACTATCCACTCAATATTACGTGAGGAAAGAAACTCATAAAGCTGAATATATTCTAGGCCACTTTTGAGATGAAGCTTATACAAGGGTATGCCAATTAAGGAAGCAATGGCTTCAACTACATTTTGATTAATTTCATGGATATTTGGTCTTGGGAAATCATGTGTATTGAAAAGCAAATAGTCTATATTAATTCCGCTTTCTTTTGCTTTCATAATGGAGAAAACAGAGTCCTTTCCACCTGAAAAGAAGGCTAATCCTTTAGATTCCATTAATAATACCTCCTCACATACCCACAATATTTACACTTATATTGGCTGAGAGGAGAACCGCAATAAGGACAACCATTTTCTGCCCTAGGAGGAGGCCCAAACATTTCTTTGAATAGTTTATAAAAGTAAATTTGTTCTTTACTCCAAAATTTCACTCCATCCTTAAGAGCTTCCTTTTCTATTTTTTCAGCTTCCTCTCCAAGCATTTTCAGAAATATTTGTGTTATAATTGAGCTTCCACTTCCCATTTCAATGGGCTCCTTATTTCTCCATGCTATCTCCGGAAAACCCATGGCATCAAGTAATTTTCTCAAAATCCACTTTCCATATGGTCGCTTTACTTTCCACTCGTAAGGCAAACTTCTTGCAAAATTAATTATTTCCTCTCTTAAGAAGGGGTGATAAACTTCTATTCCCAATTCCCTTCCAATTAGAGAGGAGGAGAAAAACCATTGTCCATAAAATTCATTGATGTATTTCTCTAGTTGATGCTCCTCCATTCTAACCATGAAATCATAGCCAGCAAAGAGTTCATCTCCCCCATCTCCAGTCATTACTTTTCTTATTCCCATCTCCTTACATTTTTTCAATGCAATGTAAAGAGTTATATCATTTCTTATTTCCACATGATCAAAAGTTCTAAATGTTCTAACTATTTCCCTTGAAGCATCTATAGCTTCCTCTATGTCATATCTTACAACTACACATGGCACACCAAGTTTTTTAGAAAGTATGAAGGAGTATTTTTCATCATTGCCAGTATTAAAAATTGCAGTAACATATATCACTGGTCTAATTTTTGATGTAAGTATGGCAATTAAACTACTATCAATGCCTCCAGAGAATAAAATAGCCTCAGCTTGAAAGGATTTTATAGAGTTCATTAAAAGCTCCATTAAAATGGATTCATAGCTCATTTCAAACACATCACTACTTCATTTTTCAATTTTTTAGTCTTTGGAATTATAATAGGGCCATCTCCCTCCCACTTTACAATAGCCTCTATGCCATAAACTTCTCTCAAAAGATCTTCATTAATTACATCCCTTGGTCTACCATAAGCTATAATTTTTCCCCTATTTAGAACAAGAATTTTATCACAATAACTACAAGCCAATTCTATTTCATGAATTGAAATTATAACGGTTTTTCCAAGCTGTGTTAATGCCTTCAATATATCCATGACTTCGATCTTATGTTTTAAGTCTAAATAAGCCACTGGTTCATCTAGTAAGATGATATCTGTTTTTTGTGCCAGAGATTTTGCTATTAAAATTTTTCTTTGTTCTCCGCTACTTAATGTATCAAAATCTCTATTAGAAAGATGATAAATCCCCATCAGATTTAGAATTTCCTCAACAAGCTTAATATCTTCATCTCTTTCCCACCATAAGCTACAGGCTCTATTTCTACATCCCATAAGCACAACTTCATAGCTCTTCATACTAAAGCCATTAGGCCAATTTGGCAACATTGAAGATACAATCTTCGCATATTCTTCGTTAGTGTATTCTTTTGAGGATCTTCCTAATACTATTATAGCGCCCTCTGGATCTATACTTCTTGCAATACATTTCAAAAGTGTAGTCTTTCCTGAGCCATTTGGTCCTATTATACCAAGCATTTCCCCCTTTTTTACAACAAATTCTATATCATTCAATATTGTAGAGGAGGCAAAGCAAACTCTTATGCCATTTACTATTATACTAAATGTGATATCTCTCCCCCCTCCTCAATAATAGATATATGAAAAAAGGAGCGCCCATCATTGAAGTTATAACCCCCACAGGAATTTCACCTATAGGATTGAATGGACTTTTAACTATATTATCAGATACTAACAATAAGAAGGCGCCAGTAAGTCCAGCTAGTGGTAAAACAAACCTATTATCTGAGGAGACTATCAATCTAACCATGTGTGGAGCCACAAGCCCTATGAAGCCAATTATTCCACTGAAGGCCACACATGTTGAAACAGATAAACTTGAAACCAATAACATTAAGTTCCACAATCTCTTAGCATTAATCCCAAGCTGAGAGGCATGTTCCTCTCCAAGCAAGAGAATATTGAGATCTCTTGCATTTATTAGTAGAAAAATAAATGAAGGAATTACTATGGGAAGGATTACTTGAAATTTATTCCAATTTGATGTAGAGAAGGATCCATATATCCAATAAAGTATGCCATGAGCTCTTTCGGCAGCAATCACTAAAATAAACATTAATACAGCACTAAATATCGTGCCTACAGCTATTCCAGCAAGTATGAAGCCTATAGGACCCGCTCTGGATTTTCTAGCCAAAAACATAGTCAATAAAATTGAAGATAATCCTCCAGCAAAGGCAAAGAATGGAATCATAAAAATATTTAATGGTGCAATAAATGCTATTGCAGCACCAAGAGCAGCACCAGAAGACATGCCAGTAATATATGGATCGGCTAATGGATTTCTTGTCAAAGATTGAATCACCCCTCCAGCCATGCCTAGGGAGAATCCAGTAACAATTGCTAAGAGAGCCCTGGGAACTCTATAATTATTAACAATTATGCTTCCAGCATCATTGCTTGGACTTATTAGAGCATTTATAACTTCAATAGGGGAAAGAGGATAAGCCCCTATCATTAATGAGGATAGAAAAGCAGTAAATAAGAGAATAAATAAAAAAGAAATATAGACTATTAGGCGAATTTTTCTTCGCTTGATAACCCCCAGCATTATTATCGCCTAATTAAGCTCTCATATTCATTGATGAAGTTTGGCATAATAACACCAAATATATTTGGATGAAGAATGCTTGCAAGTATCAAAGTTGCATCAGCAACTCTAGGGCCTGGTCTCTCCAAGGCGTTAGCTGCACTTCCATTAAGAATATAAATTCTATTGTTCTTAATAGCATTTATTTGATCAAATCCTGGAAGTCCTTTTAAATAATTGATCAATTCATCAGGAGGTCTTGGAAGTGACATAGAACTCATTATGAGCACATCAGGATTAGCAGCTACAATTTGCTCTGGATTCACTACAATCCATCCACTTTTATCACTAAATACATTTTCTCCACTTGCAATTGAAATTAACTCATGTAAGTAGGTTCCATTACCTGTAGCCCACATTGGATTAGGCCAGACCAAGAAGACTACTTTTTGCTTGTTTACATTAGATAGCTTAAATTGTACCTCTCTTATTGTAGATTCTATTTTACTAATAGTGGCCTCTCCTTCCTTGAATTTAGAGGTAATTTTTGCAATTAATTTTATGTTATTCAAAACATCTGAAAGACTGCGAGACTCCAATGCTACTACTGTAAGTCCAAATCCCTCTAAGGTTGAAAGGAATTTTTTCTGTAGACTTGCATCAATTAAAACAAGATCAGGTTTTAAGGCAGCAACTCTCTCAGGGCTAAGCGTGGTGACGCCACCAACAGTCTTAATTTTACCAGTATTTATAAGATCCAGTAATTCTTTAGGATAATTGGAAAATTGATCAACCCCTACAATTTTATCTGAAAGTCCAAGGGCGAAGAGCATTTCAGTTATGGAAGGCGTGCATGAGACTATTCTATTTGGCTCTGATTTTATACTCACCATCCTTTCAAGAGCATCCCTTATGAAGAGAGGATAATGAAGTTCCTGAATAGCGCCTAGTTCTTTTTTGAGTAATTTTAGTTCATTTGATACCTCAGTGAGTGAAGCATTTAGCTGTCTAAGGTTATTTATGATTGTATTATTTGTGTAAGCAATAAAAATGCTATTGGCTAGCCCAATTAATATGGCAATTATTACAATGACAAACAATTTTTTCATTTTCTTTCACTGGATGGATACTCCATCCATAGAAGAAGTAAAGCAGTTATATAAGGATTTTTATAAATAAGATGGGGATGATTTAATGAAGGTGAAATTGATCGTAGATAATGAAGAAATACAACTAAATGAATTTGTTAATAATATAATTGGAGAAATCATTGTAGGCGCAGTGAAAACATTAAAAGGAGTAAATAAGGATTGGAAAGCTATAAGCATTGAGATAAAAAAGAATTAGATTTTCAATTCTTCTTTGATTTTCCTTTTTATATCCTCTTTAGATGGAACCTTGCCAGAAATTACAACTTTATCATTTATTACTACAGCAGGTGTTATTAATACATCATATTTCTTCGCTTCTTCTGAATATATTGAAATATGTTTGACCTCTATATTTAAGCCAAGTTCTCTTACAGCCTCTTTTGCAATTTTTTCAGTTGTTTTACATCTTCCACATGGTGGATCGGTACCAATAACAATTATCGATGACATAAGATCGTTTAAAAGAAAAATTTATTTAAATTTTATGTGAAATTACTTGACAGTTGTAATTCTTAAAAAGGTCTTATATGTAACTCCAATTTTTCTTAAGCGTACCACTATGAAATTGCCTATTGGAAAACCAATAGTGTTAGCACAAAATGATATAAAGAAGAACATGGCACCTAAAATTTCTGCTTGTCTTGGAAAGAATAAGGGGGCAAAAACTAATGCTGCTATTGTTCCACCAATTAATCCAGTGCCTATGAATTCCCCAAAGCCTGCAATATATTCATGCTTTGGTTTCATGTTGGGATAAAAGTACCAATATATCATCCCAACAAGAAATGATCCTATGAGTGAGCCAGGATAAGCAAATATTGTCCCCACGCCCAATATGTTTCTAATAGTGGATACTATAAAGGCTTGAGTCACCGCCCAAAATGGCCCAAGTAAGATTCCAGCTATTACATTTAGAGCAGATTGAATGGGATATAGCTTTATTGGACCTACAGGTATGAATATTGGTGAAAGTATAACACCTAAAGCAGCTATGATACAAACTGCAGCAATTCTTCTTGAGTTTAAATTCATAATAGCTTTTAATCTATTCATAGAATTTCAAAAAATGAATTAATAATAGTTTTATATAAAGGTTTATATAACTTATTTATAATATCAAAATTATGGTCTTGGTTAAAAAAATAGAAGATAAATATATAGAGAAAGACTTAGATAAAATCCTTGAAGATCTTAACAAACTTTTAGAATATGCAAAGGAATTAGGTGCAACTGATGCAAAAATAATAACAACAGATAAAATTGTTATTGATGAAAGAGTGCGTTGGAAATGCTTAGTGCCAACATGCCGCTGGTATGGTAGCAGTATACATTGTCCTCCCTATCAACCAATAACGCCTAGAATTATGAAAAGAATAGTTAACAAATATAAATATGGAATCATAATAAGGCTTGATGCACCAAAAATTGAAGATTTTGCTGGTCCAGATTGGGTTAGAGCTCACATTCCAATAGAGCTAAAACATAAGGAAATCGTAGGAAAAATAGAGGCAGCTGCTTTTGATATGGGCTATCATTTAGCAATGGGATTTACAGCTGGAGAATGTTCACTTTGCTTAAGTAAAAATATGAAGTGCACTGTATTGGAAGGAAATCCATGTAGATATCCACTACAAGCTAGACCGGCAATGGAGGCTGTAGGCATAGATGTGTTTTTAACAGCAAGGAATGTAGGTTGGGATTTATATACCATTGGTTCTTCTTCAGATCCAAAATTTATTCCAAGAGCATCATTGATAGGATTGATATTAATTTATTAAAACCATAAGGCATAAATTTTTCCGAATATTTACTTTTTTCATGAGGGCCCGTAGCTCAGCTCGGTCAGAGCGGCAGGCTCATAACCTGTTGGTCGAGGGTTCAAATCCCTCCGGGCCCATCATTAATAATCTTTTTAATTCTTTAAAATCCATATAGTTAATTATGATTCCAATCAATAAACCGATATTGGACAATGAAGAAAAAGAGGCTGTAATGAAAGTCTTAGAAAGTGGTGTGCTCACTGATCCATCAATGAACGGAGGACCATTTGTAAGAGAGTTTGAAAGAGAATTGGCTAAATTTGTAGGAGTAGGGGAAGCAGTTGTAGTTAATTCTGGAACTTCAGCCCTACAAGTAGCACTCATGGCATTGAACATAGGACCAGGTGATGAAGTCATAATACCATCATTTACATTTGCAGCAACAGCTGGTGCAGTGATGCTTGTAGGCGCAAGGCCAATTTTTGTGGATATTGATTTAAAAACATATAATATGATACCAGAGGAGTTTAAGAAGGCAATAACTGAAAAGACAAAAGCAGTAATTCCTGTGGATTTGTATGGTCTTCCAGCAGAGATGGATGAAATAAAAGAAATTGCAGAAAATCATGGAATAGTAGTTATAGAGGATGCTTGTCAATCCCAAGGAGCAAAATATAAGGGGAAAATGGCTGGAGGGCTTGGAGATATTGGTTGCTTCAGCTTCTATCCAGGTAAAGTAATGACTACAGGAGAAGGAGGAGCTATATTAACAAATGATGAAAAACTTGCTGAAAAAATGAGGATGATAAGGACTCATGGACAAATAAGGGGATATGATTCTACACTACTTGGAGGAAACTTTAGAATGAATGAAATTAGTGCAGCTATAGGTATTGTTCAATTAAAAAAGCTTCCAAAATTTTTGGAAATTAGAGCAAAAAATGCAAAAATTCTATTAGAGCTCTTGGAAAACTCCAAAATCATTCTTCCAGAAGTTCCAGAGTATTCTGTGCATAATTGGTATCTCTTTACTATAAGATTAAGAGGGCAAAAAGAAAGAGAAGGCTTAAAGACTAAACTCAGAGAGAGTGGATTTGGAGCCACTGTATATTATCCATCACCAATTCATAAACTTCCATATTATGCTTCCATAGGTTATGGAGGGCTTAGCTTGAAAAATAGCGAAATAGCCTCACAAACTGTACTTTCAATTCCAGTTCATCCATTAGTTAAAGAAGAAGATTTGAAAAGAATGGCTGAAATAATATTAAGCTCTTCCAACTAATGTAGAAGCTATTTTCTTAGACTTAGCAATTATTGTAAGCATTGGAGGCATTCCTAAAGGTCCTTTCAATATGCTTGCATCAGCAACATATAGAGACTCTAAGATGGGAGTATATCCATCCGTAATTGAGCTGCAACTTCCTCCTGGATGTGCCCCCCTCAAATGAGTGTAAACTATAGTATTTGGATTTACACCAGAGTGTATTAAAAGTTCCTCAGCCTCTTTTTTCCCTCTCTCCAATAAATCAAAATCTCTTCTAGTGATGGATTTTTCCACGGAATCTAGCTTTACAATACCATTTGGTTCATCTGCTATCTTAACCATTATTCCTAAGATTTCCTCTTTATTTGCCCTTATGCCTTTACTTAGGATCTTAGGAAGAAGGAATATAGAATAATGTGGAGATAATAAATACCCCTCTCTATTTATGAAGATGGCCATATTCAATTCTCTATCGAAGCATAATTTCTTATTTTCAACTATTCCACCTACAGTTATAAAAATATCCACGAAAAACCCACTTCCAACGTCCTCTATTCCAGATTTAATTAATATTCTAGGGGTATCAATAGCTCCTGCACAGAGGATTACTGCATCACCCATTATTTCTCTGCCATTTATAAGTCTTACACCTATGGCCTTTTCTCCTTTGATTATTACTTTATCCACAGGAGATTCTGGCAATAGCTTAGCACCCTTTGAAATAGCATAATTTATATAGTGAATAGCAGTCCATTTTGCATCATAAGGACAGCCAAATGCACATTTTCCGCAGGATCTGCATTTAGAGAAATCAATGGATTTTGGCATTTTTTTCCACTCTGAAGATGTTTCTAGTAGTAATCTAGTGCCATTTCCAATATGTGAATCAGGAGGTTCATTTACTCCTAGTTCCTTCTCAGCCTCCAAATAATAATCCTTAAGCTCATTATCCAACCTTAAAGAATTTCCTAATGTTGTAACTGTTGATCCACCAATGCATATATTTTGAAGGATTTCTATATCATGAGAAGTTATAGTTCTATATGTTGTTGCAGCCTTTTTAACATCCACAATACTTCCACATTCCAATATTAGAACTTCCTTTCCTAACGATGCTAGCTCCTTTGCAATAGTAGCTCCACTAGCCCCAGAACCTACTACTATAAACATCTTTCATCACTTAATCTAACTGCTTCATCTGGATTCTCCACATATGGTATAGCAGCAAGTGCACCTATTAATCCTCTTTCACCTTTTACTTTTAGTAATTTTACATCACATTGTGATGCTACTTCATAGGTTTCTTGAATTTCTATCATAGAAGTTTTAGCTTTCTTAGCATAATTCATAAGTCTTTCATTGAAAATTATTCCTTCGAATATAGCCATTCCCGTATAATCCGATAATGAGAAATCTCTCAACATCTCTTCGAAATTATTTATTAATTTAGCTTTTTTATTCGGGGATGCTGCAAATGAAACTGATATGGCTACACAATTTTGAGTTTTATATGGATTACGAGGATAGAGTTGAACTATGGAATGTTCCAAATAATCCACATCCATTTCAAGAGAAATTCTATAGGAAATTTCATTAACTAAGGACCATGTAGCTCCTTCATCCTTTCTATCAGTATCATCCACACCAATTATAATTTTTTCCTTTTTTGGAAGTGTTATTATTACTCTTCCTAGTCTTTCTCCTCCTCCTCGTTCTATTATTTCTACATTTTCAACCCCCTTTGCCATAGTTCTCCCTAGAGCAGCTACTCCAGCTCCAGCCAAACCAGAATAACTTACCTTAATTTTATCATTTTCAACAATTACAAAATCTATGGAAGCAGGGCTATAGCTTGGTTTTAAAGTTGTGGATTGAAAAATTGATGGTTTTATTTTATAAAAAATGCGAGTTCCTTCCCTTTTGGACCAAAAAATACAGGGACTATTCTTAGTATAGTGATATAAAGACCAAGCAGAACCTCCAATACATGTTCCTCTGGCGTGATCTTCTACAAGCTCCACTACATTATTTTTATCATCAAACATTGCCACTATTTTATTATGAGGAGAAATCCAAGGTTTATACATATGTTAATCCTCTAAAATTCTCGGCTTTGTAAGTTCCACTCCTTCCTCTCTGCTAACTGGAATCTCAATCAAAATCGGTTCCTTTATAACTTCAAGTGCTTTACTTACATCCTCTGGATTTCTTGCAGATATGGCATTAATTCCATAGGCTTCTGCAAGTTTTAAATAATCTGGTGGATATTCATAATCCACTCCAAAAATCTTCTTATATACAATGCTTTGAACTTGTCTTATCAATCCAAGCGATTTATTGTTGAATAGACAAACAGCTATTGCTAGATTATTTTCCCTTATGGTAGATAACTCCGAAGAACTCATTTGAAAACCACCATCTCCTACAGCTACAATTACTTTTCTATTTGGAAGAGCAAATTTAGCTCCAATAGCAGCAGGAATGGAAAATCCCATGGAAGACATTCCACCGGAGAATATTAATTGTCTTGGATGCTCAATCCTCAAAGCCTTTAGAAGCCATATAGCATGTTGGCCTATATCTAATGAAAAAATAGCATCCTTTGATTTTGCTATTGCTTTTGCGTAGGGCATAATATCATCAGTATATTTATCAACAATTCTGCTTTTAATTTTACCTAATTTTTTAATGATTAACTCTAAGAAAGCAGATACATCTCCTCTTATTTTAATATTAGAGATAGAAGAGAAGTTCCTTGGTTCTATATCTACTTGAATGATTTTGCATTTCAAATCCATTTTTCCAATAGTCATATTTGAAAGTCTACATCCTAAGACCAAAAGTAAATCACAGCTTAATAATGCTTCATTAGCCTCTTTGAAACCTCTTCTTCCCACTGGACCTAGACAGAGGGGATGAGACTCAGGCACAATGCCCCTTCCCATCATGGATGTAACCAATGGTATTTCTGTAGTTTCTATAAAACGAAGCATTAGATCAGATGCATTTGAGAATACTGCTCCTCTTCCTGCTAATATCAATGGAAATTTAGAATTGAAGATTTCTCTTAATACTAATTCAATAGATTCAGAATTGGGGATTATTTTGCTTGGAGTTGGAGAATAATTTAACATTATAGATGGTTTTTTCTGAATATCCCCGGGGATGATTATACATGATGGTCCAGGACATCCCTCTAGACAAGATAAATAAGCTCTACATACCATATTATAGGCTTCATATGGATCATTTATTTGAGTGCAGAACTTTGTTACTTGAGAGAATATTGCAGTTAAATTAACATCTTCAATCCATCCCTTTCCTTGTTCATATGTAGGAACTTGACTTATTATGGAGATTATTGAAGAGTTATCCTTGAAAGATGCTGCAAGACCTGCAGCTAGATTAACAGCCCCTTGTCCTGCACTTCCAATACATAATCCAATTCTTCCAGAGGCTCTTGTGAATCCATCTGAGGCATAAGCAGCAAATTGCTCATTTCGCATTAATATATGTTTTATTTTTGAATTGGATAAAGCCTCATATATTGGTAGTGACCACATTCCAGGCATTCCAAAAGCAATATTCAATCCAAGCCTCTCTAATGTAGAGATTATTACTTCTGCAGCGTTCAAGGGGCACTACCCTTTATCTTCTTCTTATAATATTCTACTAATCCTCCAGAATTAAGTATTTCCTGAAGGAATTGAGGCAAGGGTTTGTATTTTAAAATTCCTCTTTTAGTTTTTATAATGCCTTCGTTTAAATTTATTTCAATTACATCACCATTATCCACAGCATTAGAAATTCCCTTACACTCTATAAGCAGTAATCCATTATTAATTCCATTTCTAAAGAATATACGAGCAAATGATTCTGCTACAATAGCACTTATTCCTGCCCACTTTATAGCAAGAACAGCTTGCTCTCTACTTGATCCACAGCCAAAATTTTTTCCAGCAACAATTATATCTCCTGATTTAACTTTAGAGCTGAATGTTGGATCTATCCCTTCAAGAACATGCTTTGGCCATATTGATTTATCCACAGATCGCAAGTATTTAGCAGGTATTATAACATCAGTATCAATATCATCACCAAATTTCCAAACTCTTCCGCTTATTATCAATCCAAATACCTCCTTGGATCGGTTATTTTTCCCTCTATGGAAGAGGCTGCAGTTGTTTGAGGTGAAGCAAGATAAACTTTTGAAGATCTTGCGCCCATTCTTCCAATGAAATTTCTATTAGAAGTAGAAATACAAACTTCATCCTCACCAAGAACGCCCATGTGAACGCCTAAACATGGACCACATCCAGGGACGCCAATTATCGCCCCAGAATCCATGAGGATATCTATTATTCCATCCTTCATAGCCTTTACTAATGTAGTTTTAGATGCAGGAACTACAATTAACCTTGCACGAACTTTTCTCCCCTTTAATATTTTAGCAGCCTCCAAAAGATCTTCGTATCTTCCATTAGTACAAGATCCTAAGAATGCTTGATCTATTGGTTCTCCTTCTACCTCAGTAACTGACTTTACATTAGAGACTTTATATGGAATGGCTACTTTTGGATCTATGTATTGAGAATCTATGGATATTATCTCAGCCACACCATCATCTGTACTATAAATCTTGCCTTCTCTTCCAAGAAATTCCATGGTCTTATCATCTGGCTCTATGAAAGCCGTCTTTGCGCCCATTTCAACTGCCATATTGGCTAAAGTCATTCTTGATGATTGAGACATTTTTTTTACAGTTTCTCCAGTGAACTCTAAAACTTTATAAGTAGCACCATCTGTGCCTAGAATTCTTGCTACTTCCAATATTAAATCCTTTGAAGATACTCCTTTTTTCAAAAATCCTTTAAATTCTATCCTAATAGTCTCTGGAACTTTAATCCATGTTTTTCCAGTTGCTAATATATAAGCCATATCCGTAGCGCCCATTCCAAGAGCCATTAAACCAAAGGCTCCAATAGTGCATGTATGTGAGTCTGCACCACATACTATCATACCAGGAGCAACATAGCCTTTTTCAGGAACTACTTGATGACATATGCCCTCTCCTATTTCATGAAATTTTGTAATATTCTGCTCCCTTATGAATTTCCTCACCTTAGCTTGTAATGTAGCAGCTTGATCATTATATGGAGGAGCAGCATGATCAAATATTACAGCTATTTTTTCTGGGCTAAATACTCGATTCACTTCCATTTCCTTAAGTACATCAATTATAAGCGGTCCAGTACCATCATGGAAGTAGGCAAAATCCACTGGTACTTCTACAAAGTCTCCTGAATAAACTTTCCTTCCTATAGCGCTGGATATTATTTTTTCAATTGCCGTTGCCATATAAACCCCAAAAATCATAAATTATATTGAAGTATTTTTATTTGTCGGAATCATTTTGCCAATGCACTAGCAAATATAATTGGTAAAAGAAAACCAGTTCTAGCCCTTGATGTATCAATATATACTTTGGGTAGCGCTGATGCATATGCTCCAAAGCTATCAATATTTGCAATAAGCACTAATGATCTAAAAATTAAATTACCAATTATTCCATCTGGAGCAATAATTATATTGGAAGATTCTATTGCTCGCTCAATCTCTATTCCAAAGTTCTCAACTTCCAATCCAATTTCTTCTATTTTTTTTGTAAGAATTTCTGATTGTTCCAACATTTCATCAACTTTCTTACTTCTTCCTTTATCCTCATGTCTTCCACCAGATATCACTCCTACTTTATAATCAAGTCCAAATTTTTCTGCAATTTTTTTCCCTCTAAGTGCAAATTCTATGAGATCTTCCAATGTATCTCCTTCATCTATTCCAACAGGAGCAAGCATTATTGGTCTATTTGTTATTTCCATCATGGTTATTCTATATAGATTTTTACATCCAAAGATAGACTTCATAATATGAAGAAGAGATCTTGCGCTCAAATTTCCTCTTATTGCAGCTTCTACTTCTCCACTTGCTAGTAGATGGATTAGCCTCTCCTCAATATTGTTAGAAACAATACAAGGAACTTCTGTAGTAATTTTCTTATTACAAACAATTATTGGATTTGCATAACCATGCTTCTTAGCAAATATTGCAGAATTTATAATATTATCAGCAGATGGCTTCTCTGAATCAACTCCAATGGCTACAATTGCTTTATTCGCTTTTGCAAGAGAGTAAATCATTTCTTCTCCTCCAACACTTTCTTAGCAAAGTCTATAAGCTCAGAATTTTCAATTATCTTATGACCTATTGGTAAGCTCTTTAACCTTCTAACAATTTCAGCAATTTCTTCATCACTTAAATTCAGTCCACTTGAAAGAAGTTTTTCTTTAACGCCTTCTGTGCCAGAATGTCTTCCAAATACAAGCTTTCTCTCTTGTCCAACTAACTGAGGATCGTATGGTTCATAGGTAAAGGGATGTTTTAAGACTGCTGCTACATGTATGCCAGATTCATGTCTAAATGCATTTTCTCCTACAATGGCTTTATTTACAGGTATTGGAATTCCAGAGAATTTTGAAACTAGTAGAGAGAGATCACGAAGTTTTTCAATACGAAAGTTTAAATCTACTCCATATAATGCATATAAGCACATGACAACTTCTTCCAATGCTGCATTACCACATCTTTCTCCAAGACCATTAACAGATACTGATATAGCATCTATTCCTGCTTCATAAGCAGCTAAAGAGTTTGCAACAGCTAGACCAAAGTCATTGTGACAATGAACAGACATCTCTATATCAAAGTTTCTTCTTATTTGTCCAACTAAGTAAGCCATTCCCTTCGGTCTTATACAACCAGCGGTATCAGCTATTCCAATTCTTTCTGCACCATGATCTATAGCAGCTTTATAAAGAGATAATAAAGAATCTAATGTGGTTCTTGTAGCATCTTCTGCAGTCAATTGTACAAATAAACCATGATCCTTAGCATATTCCACTGCCCATAAGGCCATATCTATAGCGTTCTTCAAGTCCATTTTCAATTTATACTTCAAATGTAAATCGGATACTGCCAAGAATATTATTACCCCTTCAACCTCTGCCCTCAATGCAGCATCAATATCCTTCTGCTTAGGTCTGCATAGAGCAAGTATTCTAGCATTAAGTCGCTCCATGACCACCGCTTTAACAGCCTCTTCATCATAGGAAGAGATTACAGGAAAACCTGCCTCTATTTCATGAATACCAACTTCATCCAATTTCCTGGCAATTTCCACCTTTTGTTCTTTTGTGAATTTCACTCCAGGAGTTTGTTCACCATCTCTTAGTGTAGTATCATATATCTTAACCTTTCTATTCTCTCGATATACAAAATTATATGGACTTGTGAAATATCTCAAATCTATTCATCCTCAAATTAATTCTAAGTATTCCGCTATATTTGATCTTTGTATGAAAGTTTCTTGAATGCTTCTTTAGCCAAATTATACATCTCATAATCTCCAATATCATACCAATATCCCTTGAATTTAAAGCCATAAACTTTCTCTCGATTTACTAACCATTCGATAAATTTACCTATAGGATCTGGAGGATTAGATTTCAAATAATCTTCCATTAATATCATGCTCCTCCAAGGCAGCATATAGATACAAGTGGAGATTAAACAACTCTTTGGACTCTTTGGCTTTTCTTCAAATTCAATTATTGATCCATTATCATCAAGAATTACACATGCATAGTTTTTTGCTGATTCTAATTTATCAATCTCAAATAATGCAACAACAGGTAATTTCACTTTATAGAAAAATGATGCCATTTCTCTTAGATCAAGTGAAAATACATTATCTCCAGCAACTATTAAATAATCATCTCTTACATTTTTAGCAATATTCCATACAGCAATTATTGGACCTGGCTTTTCCTCTTCCTTCATGGATGGTTCAGTTATAACAGTTAAATTTTTATAACCTCTCTCTTTAATCCATTCCAAGAAGTTTTTTTCAAATTTTTTATTTGTAGAAATTATAATCTCACTCAAATTTTCTATTTTCATAATTTTAGGAATTATATAATCCAATATACAACCATCTCCTAATGGAAGTAAGGGCTTTGGTTTTTCCAAAGTAAGAGGCCATAACCTCTTAGCATAACCTCCAGCTAGTACAATTGTTCGCATTCTCTCACCATAAATAATATAAAGAATAGAGTATTTTAATTATTTCACTTAGCCATGAATCCTTACATCAATGTAATAATAATATCATTAATGCCAATAGCAGAATGTAGAGGAGCAATACCTTACGGTTTAATAAACGGCATGGATGTAACAACTGTAGCCATTTTATCATTTCTTGGAAACATTATTCCTGTTCCTTTTATTTTATTATTAATGAATAAGCTTGAGGCTATTATCTTGAGACATAATAATCTTAAAAAAATTTATGTAAAGTACATTAATAATCTCAGAAAGAGAAGTAGTAATGTTGTAGAAAAATATGGATTTTATGGGCTCATCATTTTCATAGCTTTGCCACTGCCAGGAACTGGAGCATGGACTGGAAGCATTGTAGCACATATTTTTGGCATTAAGTTAATAAAAGCCCTTTTTGCAATATTCATAGGTGTTGCAATTGCAGTCGTAATAGTAACAATTACTACAATAATAATATTATGAGATTTTATCTATAATTTCAATCCATAATCTCATCTTAGTAATTTGAATTTCCATAAATTTTTTCAAATGATCATCAAGTTCTTTCAGTTTTAACTCCAACAAATCAGCTAAAGAAAGATAGGCATCGCTGTAATTATTTCCGGAGATTCCTTCGTCCACAGCCCTCCAAATCCATTCATTTATTATCATTCCATCCAATTCCTTCTTCAAGTCTTTAAATACACTTCTCGGCCTCTTATCATGAAAGCCAATGGGCTTTCCTATGGAAAGTTTATCTCCTAAGTGATCAGCTATGCGTTTTAGGAAAATTCCAGACCATATATCATCAAATCTATCAATTCCCATGAAATTCATATATAGTTGATAAAAGGCAGGAACTATTTTAGTAAGAAAGGAAGTATTCATGCTACAAAGGGCAAAATAAGTCCCCTCACCAATTATTACCTTTTCTTTTCTTATTCCTCTTCCCTTTATATCACATTTACCATTAAACCCCCCATAGTAGAGAATGGTTAAGGCATCTAAATCCGGATCTCCTATCCAATGTCCCATATTTAATACAGTTTTTCCCCCTTTATTTATCCAAGAGTACTCTTCTAATCTTGTCTCAGGCGCATATGGATGGCCTCTTGGAAATAATCTTTTATCTATTATGAGTAGATCTATAGTATTATACCATTTATGTTTAGAGTATACAGTCTCCCCATCATCATTAAAGAGATTGGCCCTATGAGCCTCTATAAATCCATCATTAATATAAACATCATCATCCAATTCTATTATAAAATCAGCATCCTCTTCATAAGCTATTAAAAAGCCAAAGCTGGTCTCAGCATGAGCTCTTTCAGGTATAACAGAAGAATATCTTTCATAGGATGAACCAAATCTTGCTTTAAACCAATCCAACCTCTCTCTTGGACCATAAAACTTTTTATCTATATCCTTGAGTAGATTCTCATTCTCTCTTCTTATTTGTTCATCACCCTCATCCACCACTATTAATTTTACATCATTTTTAATCAATTCATTAACCTTGAGATTAGATAATCTATTTATTGTTGCCATAATAAGATATGGGGGCATTCATTCCACCTCTCATAAATTCTACAAACACATTCCTAACGTTTTCTAAATCCCTTATATATACAAATTCATCTGCTCCATGAAAATTAGTATCATCGGCAATTACACCATAACTTATTATAGGTATTGATTTACTTGTGAGAAATCTTCCATCATTGCCACCTAAAGAGGCGCAAAGGGGGAGGGGAGATCCAAATACCTTAGCTGTAGCTTCAATAAATAATCTTACGAATGGATTGGAGGGATTAGTTAAATAACCTCTATCTGGTTTATCCAAAGAGGCTATTATTTTTCCTTTGATATTGATTTTATTCAAAAACTCAAAAAATTCCCTTTTTGCTTCTTCAGGATCTTCTTCTGGTATTAAGCGCATATCAAACTTCGTCCAAGCTTCCTCAGGTATTATATTTTCCTTTATTCCTCCTCCAATCATTGTAAAGGAAAATCTCCCCCATACCTTCTCCTTTGGTGATCCAGGTGGAGCAGCTGCTATAGAATGCTTTCTCTCTCTGAACCTTATAAATTCCTCAAATTTGCTTATTATGAAAGATAGCTCATGTATTGGATTAATCGCCAAATGTGGATAGCCAGCATGCCCCTGCCTTCCCTTCACCCTTATTTCCCCTCTTATAATTCCGCTTGCTCCTATGCCAATCATATTAGGGGAGGAATCTACAATTATACCAAAGTCCGGTTTTATATCATAATTTTCCATTAAATAACCCAGTCCTAACTCTCCTCCTACTTCCTCCTCAGGAGTTATAATCACCATAACATTGAATTTAGTAGAATTTTTAGCCAATCTCATAGCACCTAGTATTGTAGCAATACCTCCCTTATCATCTGAGGCGCCTCTTCCAAATGCCTTATTTCCTTCAATCGTAAGCTTAAAGGGCGATTTACTCCAATTTTCACCTGGTGGTACAACATCATAATGAGCAAAAAAGGCTATTGTAAATTTAGATGAGGCATCTATTTTTCCTATCACACTAGGTCTTGGTATTCCATCCTGAAATTTTGGACTAAAAAAATCAACCTCTAAACCCAAATTTTCCATAATCTCTTTTATTATCAATGCACAATCATAATATCCAGATTTTTTAGTTACATCAGTATTTATTTCAACAAGTCTCTTGAGTATAGATAATTCGTAATCCATAAAACAAGAATGTAAAAGCTCTAAATATTAATCTTTTTATGATGGAAAAACTATGATAGAAAAACCATAATCCAAGAGATTGCTGCAAAAATCAACCAAATTAATTTGGACCAAGCAAATACTTTTGATCCATCCAATGGATGAAAAGGAATTAAATTGAAGGCAGCAAGCCAAGCGTTTATCTCATAGCCAATGTATAATATTCTCATCCAATTACTCATAATGAGAAAGATAAAAGCCAGGAGTAAGTTCATAAATGGTCCGGAAAGTGCTATTTTACCATAGGATTGTTTTTCTCCTTGCATAAAAATAGGAATTATATAAACAGCTCCAAGTGCAGCAAATACAAAGCTTCCTTTACTCAAAATAGAAATTGCTAAAGCCATTATTACACCTAGAGGCCAGATTTTATAATATGCTCTATATCCCGATCTTTCTGCTGAAATTTTATGTGCTATTTCATGAAAAAGAAAACCAATGCCAGCAGTTCCAGCACATATGAGGAAGATCATTGGAAATTGTGAGAAATTATAGAATATTGATGAAATGGAGAAGCATAGGCTTATTATCAACCAAGATACAACTATATCAAACAATTCCCTATTCATTCTTCATTCCTCTAATGAATTTTTCTGCACTAATTACTAAATCCTTCAAGTTCTCATATTTCAATTTAGAGAGAGCTTCATCCTTGTTCATCCATATATATCCATCATGCTCTTCAGATATGATTATATTTTCTCTATCTATCTCTCCAAGGAAATAAACAACTTCCTTTTTTATACTTTCACCAGCCCATTTATAATGATATTCTGCTTTTTTCCTGAAAAATGGTATTATCTTTACATCCTTTATACCTGTTTCCTCCTCAAGCTCTCTCAATGCAGTCTTAAGCTCATCCTCTTCCGGCATCTGTAATCCCTTGGGAATATCATATTTGCCCTTGTTTATTAAGAAGAGGTATTTTATGTCATCTCCCTGTCTTCTGAATATTAAGAAGCCAGCAGATTTTTCCCTCTTCAAATACATCGCCTCGTTAATCTATTTCAAATAGTGTTTTTAAATCATTTGAATTTATTTTTTAAGTAGATTCTCTCCTCACAACTCTCCTTATATGGACGAATATAATTGTAATTTCTCTCAAATACTAAATTGGGATTTAATTTCTTCAAAAAATATTTACATACTGGTTCTGAGATCTCTTTGCAAACATTTCTTGTATCCAGCCCTAAGCGAATAGATAGCCAAAGTATAGGACAGGGATTTCTACATCTAGTTATCAATTCTCCATTACTAATCCTAATTACTTTCAAATTATCAATGCCAACCCTCAAAAAATCTAAATAGAAAAGTTTTAGAACTTCGTTCAAAGAATTTGCACTTTTGGGAACTATTTGCCATATAAAGGCATATGTAAAGAATATATATTTCATCAAGATTATTAAGATCTTCGCCAAAATCATACAATATTTCATTAATATTCTTACAAAAACTTTAAACATATCGATAGAAAATAATTTATTAGCTATGATGTGCCATTGCAGAACTGATGAATGATGTATGACTCCAATACTGAGCTCTTTTTTAAAATATTAATTTCCATTATAATTTAAATAGCCTCAATAACATGTTTCATAAGTGAATTAAGTAAATTTTCATCAATAGCATCGATCACATTAAATATAGCTTGATCAGTTACAGAATAGAGCCTTTTGTTCCCAACGTGTCTATCTTTTAAAATACCACAGTTTTTCAATAGTTTAAGATGCTTAGAGACAATCGGTTGAGGAAGACCTATTTGGGGGGTTATCTCACAAACACATTTTTCCCCATCTCTTAAAAGCTCCAATATATTAAGCCTCACTGGATCAGCAAGGGCTTTAAATATTTTGGCTTTTTTTCTAAAAATAGACATATAGCATTATTTGAAAATGTAAATATTTAAATATTACTATATTCTATTTAGCTTGTGATTATTATGAACATATTGGAAATAGTTATGGGGGGAATTGAAGCACTTCAAGATTATGTAGCATTTCATGTAATCACTTGCTTAATTCCTGCTTTCTTGCTTGCTGGAGCTATAACTACATTTCTCTCTAGAGAGAGTATCCTCAAGTATCTGGGATCTGAAACTAAGAAAATCATATCCTTTCCACTAGCTGCAATATCCAGCATGGCATTAGCAGTATGTTCATGCACAGTAATACCAATTGCCTCGGGATTATATAGAAAAGGAAGCAGCATTGGTCCAGCCTTTATAATGTTATGGACTGCTCCTGCCATGAATATACTCGCCTTAGTCTACACTGGAGCTATTATAGGAATAGACATGGCCATAATGAGAATTCTAGCCGCACTTTCCACATCTCTAATAGTAGGTTTAATAATGGTACTTGTATTTAAGAAAGAGGAAATAATGAGATTGAGGCAATCTTCCAATAAAAAATTGTCTGAAACAAAAATCATTAGTAAAAATGCATTTATATTAATAATCCTTTTAGTTGTTACACTATTACTACCAAATTATCTATTAGCAAATAGACCTTACATTGAAAAAGTTGCATTATTCTCTATGCTAATGTTAATAACGATAATATACACTTGGCAATCAATAGACATTGATTCAATAAAAGCTTGGTTAAATGAAACTCTATGGTTCGTTAGAATGATCTTCCCTCTACTTCTCGCAGGTGTGTTTATTGTAGGAATGGTAGGAGAAATACTACCAAGGGATTGGATAGCCACATGGTTTGGAGGAAGTGGATTATTAGCAACTTTTTTAGCCACTCTCATAGGAGCCGTAAGCTATTTTGCAACTCTAACTGAGGCTCCATTCGTTCATACACTAATGGGATTAGGCATGGGGAAAGGACCTGCCTTAGGATTGCTTCTAGCGGGACCTGGATTGAGTCTACCTAATATGCTTGCAATAGCTAGAATCTTCGGAACAAAGAAGGCTATAGTTTATATTATGACAACAATTGCTCTAGCTACAATTATGGCATTCATTATAGGAAACTTATTCTGGATTTAATTTTTTATTAGTTTTTTAATACAATTATAAAATGCCTTTTAAGAGTCTAAAATTATATAAGTAAGGTTTATATAACTCGGTTATAATTAATAACATGGTGATTGATATATCAAAGATATCTATAATAGTGGCTTCTGAAAAATTAGATAAATTATTTCCAGCAGTTACTTTGGCAACAACAGCTACTATGATGGGCTGGGAGGCAGAAATTTTCTTCACATTTTGGGGATTATTAGCTTTAAAAAAGGACTATGAGCCAAAAGAGGTAAGCACAGATTATAAAATTTATGAGGATAATTTGAGAAAAGCAATGAGTAGTGGTGCTATGCCAAATTGGAAAGAAATACTAGAACAGGGAAAAAAGACCGGAAAATTGAAGGTTTATGCTTGCTCCACAACAATGAATCTTTTCAATATAAAAGCTGAGAATTTAGCAGAATATGTTGATGATGTTGTCGGTGCAGCATTCTTCCTAAGTAGGTCAAAGGATTCAAATATTACTCTTTTCATATCCTAGGTGATTTTTTGAAAGTAGATTTAATTGTTGATGCAAGACATAAGTCCTGTCCAGGGCCACTTATGACATTAGTTGAAGCTATTAGAAAAGCTGTTCCAGGACAGATTGTTATGCTTCTATCAACCGATCCAGCATCTCCAAAAGATGTAGAAGAGTGGGCTTCTATTGTTGGGCATAAAGTTATAAAAGTTGAAAAAATCGACGACACTTATCAAATATATTTGGAGGTTAAAACTTGATTTATAGCGATTTATCAAAATCAATAAAAGAGCTCATAGAATTTCATGGAATACCAAAAAGAGAAGTATATTTGGATTATGAGAACTCCGGCTTAATAATTCCAGAGGCTTTAAGGGCTATGGAGGAGGCGTATAAGTTTAATGGAAGAGGACATCCATCCATAACCCATTTGCCAGGTTGGCTTAGTTATGAGAGCTTGTTCAAAGCTACTTCAATTTTTGCTTCTATAATTAATTGCAATCCTGAGGAAATAGTTTATACTCATAGCGGATCAGAAGCAAACAATTTAGCAATATTGGGTTCTGCAGTAATTTCACCTAAAGGAAGAAGAAAGATATTTGTTTCTAGCATTGAACACTTAAGCGTAATATTTCCAGCTGAGAGATTAGAAGAAAGAGGCTTTAAACTCATAAAAATACCAGTTGATAAAGAGGGATACATTGATTTGGATTTTATATCTGAGCATGTAGATGATGAGACTTTAATGATTAGTGTAGGAATAGTAAATCATGAAATAGGAACTATACAGGATATAAAAGCATTAAGAGATATTACTAAAGATAAAAATAAAGAAGTCTTAATCCACACAGATGCATGTGCTGCTTTAGGAAGAATAAAATTGGATATGAAGGAACTTGATGTCGACTTAGCATCATTTAGCAGTCATAAAGTCTATGGACCCAAGGGAGTAGGAGCACTATATATTAAGGAAGGTGTAAAACTGGAGCCAATAATTTATGGACAATTAAGTACGCAAAAGCTTTGGCCAGGAGTTGAAAATGTTCCTGGCATACTAGGCTTCTCAAAGGCAGTTGAAACAATATATTCAAATTTCACTGAATACAAGTCTAAAATGATTGAACTGAGGGATATGTTAATAAACAGCATACTTAATAACATAGATCATACTTTACTAAACGGTCCATATGGTGATAAGCGTTCTCCAGACAATATAAATATAAGCTTCATATATTGTGAGGGGGAAGCTTTAACTGTTGAACTAAGTATGAATGGAATTTACGTTTCCAGCGGAAGTGCTTGCACTAGTCGAGTTTTAGAGCCTAGTCATGTTTTATTAGCAATTGGTAGAAGATATGAAGAGGCGCATGGAAGTTTGTTAATGAAAGTTACACCCTTTCATACAAAATCAGATATGGAATATGTTTTGGAGGTTCTACCAAGAATTGTAAATAGATTAAGATCCATAAGCCCAGTCAAACCATCCAATAGGTGAGAAATTTGTCAAGTAGAGTTCCTCTCACTTATGGAAAGAAAGTTATTGAATTATTCAAAAATCCAAAAAATGTTGGTAAAATTGAGGGTGCTAATGCTGAAGCGCTTGCAGGAAGTTTAGCATGTGGAGATATGATTGCAATTTATTTAAAAGTGGATGAAACTAGTGATAAAATAATTGATGCTAAATTTGAAAGTTACGGTTGTGCAGCAAATATAGCTGCAGCAAGCATATTGACTGAAATGATAAAGGGAAGAAATTTGAGCGAAGCATGGAAGATCTCTTGGAAAGATGTATCTGATGAGCTTGGTGGACTTCCTCAAGTAAAATATCATTGTGGTGTTCTTGCAGTTGGAGCGCTTAGAAGAGCCATAAGAGCCTATTATGAAAAAAGGCAAAAGCCAAATTGGTTACCAAAAGAGCTATCACAAGAAGAGAGGCATGCATTAGAAGAGGAAAAGTTGATGGAAATTTTAGCCAAGAGGTCTCAAAAGTAGTACTAGTGCGGGGGGTGGGATTTGAACCCACGAAGGCCTACGCCACAGGATTTCTTAGTCAGATCTTAAGTCTGGCATGCCAAAATGGCAGCCTGCCCCTTTGACCTGGCTTGGGAACCCCCGCATAAAAAAATATTTCCTCGGAAATATTTAGAGTTTATCAGTGGACAATATCGATATAAATAAATGAAACAAAAAAATTATAATTTACTTGATAGGTTTTTGAATGGGGGGCCCGTAGCGCAGCATGGATAGCGCACCGGCCTTCTAAGTCGGTGGTCCCGGGTTCAAATCCCGGCGGGCCCGCTTATTGCTTTATAAACTGCTTAATTCGAATTTTATAAATTTTTAATATTAATTAGCAATGTAAAATTTCGATTAGAGATCGCTTATCATTATTTAGGTTTCATGGTTTTATTTAATTCTTTTAATTTTCATGAGTAAAATTATAAATAGAAAAGCTAGGATTTAAAATTTTAACATTGATATGAGTGCTAGAAGGTTGCTTGCAGAAATAAATAACGAACTCTATGAAAGATTAAGAAAGATTGATGATACTGATGAATTCTTTGAATTCTTAGTAAAGCCATTGAAAAATACCATTAGAATAAATACTTTAAAGGTGAGGTTGGAATATGCTATAGAGAGGTTGCGCAATTATATAATAGGAAGAGTACCATGGTGTAAAGAAGGCTTCTATTTTTCCATAAGCGAATTTGGAGGTTTGCCTGAATATAAACTTGGAATTATATTTTCGCAAGAGGCGGCTTCCATGATTCCTCCACTAATTATGGAATTGCAACCAGGTATGACTGTATTAGATATAGCAGCCGCTCCTGGAGCTAAGACCACTCAAATAGCGCAATATATGGAAAATAATGGTTGTATAATTGCAAATGATATAAATCCTATTAGAGCAAATATTTTAATATCCAATATACAGAGATGTGGAGTTATTATAGCAGCAGTAACAGTGAAGGATGGGAGATTCTTTAGGAAATTGAGAAATAAATTTGACTCAGTGCTTGTGGATGCTCAATGCAGCAATATTGGGATGATTAGGAAGAGTTATAAACATGCTAAGCTTTGGAGGCTAAAAAGTGTATACTCTCTTTCAAAGCTTCAAAAGGATTTATTGGCCTCTGGAATTTATGCTGCAAAGCCAGGAGGGGTGATCGTATATTCCACATGCACCGTAGATCCTATAGAGAATGAGGAAGTAGTTGATTATGCCTTGAGTAATTTCGAAGTAAAAATTGAAAAAGTGGAAGGATTGCCGATAAAAACTAGTGGAGCAATATTAGAGTTTGAGGGAAAAAAATATAGCGAAGAGGTGAGAAAATGCTTGAGAATACATCCACAGAACAACGACACCGAGGCATTCTTCATCGCCAAACTGAGAAAATTAGAGAGTTATTGAAAACTCAATTTTATGCTGATGTAGATTTAGAATTTTATATAACTAGTAGAAGAGTTTATGCTTTCAAAGGGTGTAATTTAGAATTGAATTTTGTAAGAATGGGAATTCATTTTGGTACTTTGGAAGAGGATGGACTAAGGCTTTCCATAGAAGGGAGCTTTATAGTCGGTAAGGTTGCAAAGAAGAATATTATAGAATTGAGTGATGAAGATGCAATCAAATGGTTAAAAGGGGAGAATTTAGAAGTTAATAAAGAATTGAAAGGCTATTATATAATAAAATGGATGGAATACTTTTTAGGATGTGGAAAGGCTTTAAATGGAAAATTAATAAATTTTGTTCCAAAGGATAGAAGGATCTCTTAATTCATTCCGTCAAGTATTTAACCATAAAAAATAATTTGATTGATATGATTGAAAAATTTGAATGGTATGATGTTTTTGTAAAGAGGGACTATAAACCAGATTTAGAGAATGATGTAGTAGTTATATTTAAAGTAACACCATCTGAAGGTTTTAAAATTGAAGATGTAGTTGGAGCAGTAGCATCGGAGAGCAGCGTAGGCACATGGACAACATTATCCATATTACCCGATAGAATTTGGAAACTCATGGGGAAGGCTTATGAAATAATAAAGTTAGAAGGAAACTCTCTAATAGCAAAGATAGCTTATCCCATTGAATTATTTGAAGAAGGAAATATGCCTGCGTTTCTTGCATCAATTGCCGGAAACATATTTGGAATGAGAAGAGTGAAAAGCTTAAGGATTGAAGATGTATACTTCCCTTATTCTTTCATGAAATTCTTCAAGGGACCATTGAAAGGAATAGATGGTGTAAGAAATATCTATAAGATATATGGAAGGCCAATTTTAGGAACTGTTCCAAAGCCTAAAGTAGGATATACTCCAGAGGAGCTTGAAAAAATATCCTATGATATTCTTTCGGGAGGAATGGATTATATTAAGGATGATGAAAATTTAGCCTCTCCTCCCTTCTGTCGTTTTGAAGAGAGAGCTAAGGGAATTATGAGAGCAATAGATAAAGCTGAGAAGGAAAGTGGAGAGAGAAAAGTTTGGCTTGCTAATATAACAGCTGATGTAAAGGAAATGGAGAGAAGGCTTAAACTAATAGCAGATTATGGAAATCCATTTATTATGATAGATGTAGTAATAATTGGTTGGTCCTCACTTAATTATATAAGAGATCTCGCAGAAGAGTATAATCTAGGAATACATGCCCATAGGGCATTTCATGCTGCATTTACAAGGAATAGAGATCATGGAATGTCTATGTTCGCTCTATCAAAGCTCCTCAGATTAATGGGGGTCGATCAACTTCATATTGGCACTCCTGAAGTTGGTAAATTAGAGGCGAAAACCGAAGAAGTTATAGAATATGCAAAAGTTTTAAGAGAAAGCATTTATAGGTCAAATGAAGTAAATCGCATGGAACAACCGTGGTATCATATAAAGCCAGTTTTACCAACATCCTCTGGAGGCTTGCATCCTGGAACCTTGCCTGAGGTTATTAAATCGCTTGGAGTTGATTTAGTGATTCAAGTTGGCGGTGGAGTATTAGGACATCCAGATGGCCCTAGGGATGGAGCAGCTGCAGTTAGACAAGCAGTGGAAGCAATAACTAAGGGCATTCCTCTGAAGGATTATGCTACGCAGCATAAGGAGTTAAGAAGAGCGCTTGAAAAATGGGGAATTCTAAGAATTTCATAACTCTTTCATTCTTAATTTTCCGACTTAATTTTCCGATTCATTAGCTTTTTGCTTAAAAGGAATGGAATTCAAGCTTTAATGATCAAATTATCAGCTTATGCTTAAAGGATTTTGGTATGTTCTATAGGGAAATAAGAAATTTAAGAAATTTCATTCAAACACCTCTATTGATGATATTCCATAGGCATTTCTTCTATATATACCAGTACTTTTAGATAATATTGATTATGGAAATTGGTAAAAGTGTAATTTTCATAGCAGTGGGGGGAGGAGGAGATGTTGCATCAGCCTCTATGCTTGCACTTGCTGCTAGAAGAATTGGCCTTAAATCTCACATAGCAAGCATAGTTTGGGAAAGATTTTCAATTGATAGAGTACCTGGTCCTGTGAAATTTAATGAAATCTTAAATGCTATACGCATAGGAGATTATTCAATGTTAGTTTCTGAAGAATCAAGAGCATTAAGAGGAGGAAGAGAAATATCATTTCAATCTGCAAATGTTTCAAGAGCCATTGGAGAGAAAATTGGTATTGTAGATATTACTAGAGGAACAATTGGTATGGAAAAAGGCATAAAAGAACTTGCTGAATTCTTTGGATGTGATACAATTATAGGAGTGGATGTAGGAGGGGATATACTTTCGAATGGATTTGAAAAAGATTTGTGGAGTCCTTTGGCTGATTTCATAAGTTTAGCGGCAATATCTAAATTGGATGGTATAATCTACGTCCACTCTATTGGAAGCGATGGAGAACTTTCACAAAGTTATCTCTTAAGAAGAATTGCACTTATAGCAGAGAGAGGGGGATTATTAGGAGCCAGGGGAATGATGAAGGAGGATGCTGAGGTTTTAGAGAAAATTTTAACGTATGTGGAAAGTGAAGCTAGTAAAGTGGCGCTTCTTGCATTTAGAGGATATTATGGATATTTAAATTTAAGAAATAACTCCAGAAGGACTTTCGTAACTCCACTCAATACATTAACTTTCTTTTTCAAAGCTAAGATTATTTCAGAATTAAATCCATTAGTACCAGAACTATTAAATGTTACAAGTATTGAAGAAGCTAAACATAAGCTTAATGAGAGAGGTGTTTTTACAGAGTTGAACCTTGAGGAGAATCTCTTTGAGATTTTAAATAAGGGAGGAAAAATTACGGGAAAAATTATCAGAGAAATAAAGAGATCTTTCTTAAAAAATAGGAATAACCAGTCTAAGTAAAAAATTTTAAATATCTTCCTAAATATCAAGAAGGTTTAGACCGGTAATTGGATCATATTTTCTATTTAGCACTGGAGAAATCTCCTTGAGATGAACCTCACACGCAAAAACTTTAGATCCTTCAGTTAAATGACCTCCATAACATCTTCCTTCTCTATCTGAAAGTACTAAATGAGCATGCACCATTATCTCTTCATTTAGCATGGCAATATTGCCAATACCAGATACAATTTCAACAGGAAAATCAAATGTAATTTTCACATATCTTTTCTCACTCTGAATATAGTAGAATAGGGATGCATTCTTAAGTCCACCCAACAATGTAAATACTGCAGTTTTCACATTGAGCTTTTTTGCTAAATCCTTCAGCGCTAGCAGTAGATCAGAGTCGTAGGGAAGTTTGCATATGAATTCCCTTTTTGGTTCAACTTCTAAATAGCTCATAAGATCAGCCATAAGAATTATGTAGGAATAAATTTAAAACTTTTTGTGGTGAAAGCTTGCTTTTCTTTATCATCACCACAGGAATGTGTAATTTAAATTGTAAATATTGTGGAGGGAGTTTTCCTGAAAAATACGTTCCATATAGAATAAAATATGAACTAAATCGATTAAGAGATTTCATTGAACAAGATAAGGATGCTGTAATAGCATTTTATGGAGGAGAACCCCTTCTAAACTATCAATTTATAAAAAATGTTATGGATAAAGTTGAAGCAAAAAAATTTGTAATTCAAACCAATGGTCTTCTCTATGAAAAGCTCAGCATGGATTATTGGCAAAAATTCGATGCAGTTTTGCTCTCCATAGATGGAAGGAGGGAGGTTACTGATTATTATAGAGGGATGGGAGTTTATAATAAAGTAATTAAGGCAGCACTATGGTTAAGAAAGAATGATTACAGAGGTGATCTAATAGCAAGGATGACTGCATCAGAAAGAACTGATATCTATAAGGATGTTGTTCATTTGCTTAATCTCAAGATTTTCGATCATATACACTGGCAATTGGATGTGGGTTGGAGCGATTTATGGAAAAATTTCGATAATTGGTGTGAATACAATTATAAGCCGGGATTAAGAGCTCTTGTAAAATTATGGATAGAAGATCTTAAGAATGAATCGGTATTAGGAATTGTTCCATTCCTTGGCATAATTAAGAGATTACTTTACAATGGGCCAAAGCCTCCATGTGGTGCAGGAATCGAGTCTTTTACAGTTCTACCCAATGGTAAAATATTAGCATGTCCAATAGCTTATAATGTAAAATGGGCGATCGTTGGAGATTTAGAAAATAACTCCCCTTCGAATATTAAGAAAGTGGAAATAGGCGGATTCTGTAACAATTGTAAATACTTCGAAATCTGTGGAGGGAGATGCCTATATGTGAATAGAGAGGGATTATGGAGAGATAAAATTAAAAAAGTTTGTGATGTTACAATATTTACTATTAATCTAATTAAAGAAAACATTAAGTATATAAAAAATTTTGAAAAAGTCATTTATCCTAATTTTAATAATTCAACAGAGATTATACCATAAAACTATCTTCTCCATCTCATTCTAAAAATAGTAATTAAGAATGTAGAAAAAATTACCATAAAAATAATAGCCAAATTAAATAAATCAAAACCAAAAAAAATTCCCATTATTATCGATCCTATTAAATAGCCTATTGCATACATTAGCCCCCAATGTTTCATTAGTTCTATTATGGCAATTGCTCCAATTAGGATTATTAACTTGCAAAGAACAATAATAGAAGGATCATACGCTGACCAATATCCTATCATATGAGGGGCATTTAATATAATAGCTCCAGAGATCTCAAGTGGAATAGATAGAGAAAGGCCAAGCAATATATCATTAATAGCCATTGCCAAATCGTTAACTTCGTTCATTAAAAGTTTATTCTACTTTAATTATTATAAACTTTATTATTAAAAAAACACATAACTTTCACCATATTATCAAATAATTAACAACAGTATCATTAAAGTCAATATGATATCTCGATCTATCGAAAAATAATCTTCCAATACTTATCTCAACAATGCTATCATCCTGAGGCTCTATAAATATAAGGCCTCTATCCGTGGTATTGAAGCAAACAATAGCATGCCCCCCATTTGGAAAGTATATCAAAACGAATCCACATCTATAACCTCTATTAAAAGCATTATTCTTAACATCTGAGGCAAAGTGAACACATTCATATTTTCCTCTGATGTATTGATTTTTATCAGTTTGATCCATGGCTATGAAACTAAGCATCTCTTGATATGTGGGATCGCGAATTGTATAGCCTCTTCCAGCACCATCTTTAACTCCCTTTAAATATCCAGAGGTATAACCATCATTATATCCTGATGAATAACCATCATTATAGCCAATTCCTCTTCCATGATTAAATCCCAAGATGTATCCAGTTTCATTTCCAATATTAAAACCATGAATATATCCTGATGAATTCCCATCCTTAAGTCCAGCATAATAGCCTGTCTGAAATCCTTGTGTTGTTCCAATGCTTAAGCCAATGATATAACATAATATACTCATAATAATTAAGATAAATATTCCATAAAATTTCATATTATATTTAATTAAAAAAAAATTATAGAAAAATATTTCTATACGTTAAAGATAAATTTAAAGGGTGGATTATGACTAATAGGAAAAAAATTAAGAATTTGTTTAATCATATTGAGAAAGTCTGTGAATGGGCAGAGAGGCATAGCTTTCCTTCTTGCTAAAAAATATTAATTGTTAATTTAGCTTCTAGATAAAAATATCTTTTTTCCATAATATTTTCGAGATTATGGATCTTATTTTTCTTCCAAACTTGATAATCATAACTAAAAAAATAATTATTGGATAAGGACAAAAACCCCCTAGAGGACATGAAAGGCATGTAAGATTGCAATAGATAAGATAGTTCATTGGAGCATAGGATGCTGCTAAGATAAAAGTCAACATAATTCTAAGCTTTTTAAGCATTTTGATCCCTAGTTGATTTCTCGCCATACCATTGTAAATGCATTATTTGGACATCTTTTAACACACTCTTTGCAGTTTATACATAACGTTCTATCTATTGACTTATTGGAATCTATTGCCCACATTGGACAAACCTTCATACATATATCACAGTTATTGCATTTTACGTTGTTTCTTCTAATGGTTCTATAGAAGCCAAGCTTTGCACCAAGACTATGAAATAGACCTGACATAGCTCCTAATGGGCAGAACATTATACACCATGCCCTTCCACCCACTGTGAAAACTCCTCCTATAATAAGCCAAAAAATTAACACTATTATTGATCCACTGTGCCAATATAGCACGGTTGAAGAGGAGATTGCATCTACTAAGCTTTGAAGAACTGAAGATGCACAATATCTACAGCAAATACTACTTATACCAATATAACCAAGCCCAATCAATAACGATATTACTATCCAACCAGCAAGGAAACCATATCTCAAACTTCTGGTGATGCTAGTATCCTTTATTCTCAATCTATAAGGAAACGGTATAATTCTACTTAATGCTTCACTCACTGCTCCCACTGGGCATAACCATCCACAGAATATTGGACCAAGCACAAAGGCTATTATTAGAGCAAGAATCACTGTACCAAACATTATCGGATATTGAAATAAATAGAAGATTCGACCTGAAAATATCCATTCGAATGGCATTCTAAAGCATATTCCATGTAAATCTGGTGGATAAATATTGCCAATTGTAAAGTAAATCAATCTAGTTAAAAGGGCGAAAGGAGCAACAAACATTATGAGGCCAATAATCCAGAAAATATACCTCCATTTGTTAATTGATAATTTCTTAAAAGCATTTATTAATCTCAACAACATTCACCTCCTATATACGAATGGTAACTTCTTATGATCATTATTGGAATAAAAGTCAAAAGTTCATTAGAGTTTGCATCATAAATTAATAGTCCACCATCATATATAATTTTTTCATCCATGTAATATTCAGGAATAATGAAGTACCAGTCAATACTAAGAAGATCAATTCTTCCACCCGGGGGTATTGGTGCTGTAAAAGTACGCGTAGATGAATTATATGGCCAATTTGCTTTTACTTCCCATACTATAGGAATATCACTTTCAATGAGTTCCAAGCGAATATTTATAGGCCTTTTACCTACATTATAAATCCAATGTGTGGATATTGCCTCTATATTGGGCTGAAGCAATTTCTTGAGAAATCCTCTTCCATCTAAGTCAATTATCAAAGGAGTCACCCTTATTGGAGGGCCTGCGTCACGAATAATCTTCTCATGTGTTATATTTCCAGCAGGTACAGCTACCCAAAAGTGCACAATCTCTGATTTTCTAATCTCCGCTGAATAAGCGCCTGAGTATATTGTTAAGAGAAAAGCCACCATAAATCCTATTATAACCTTATAGCGCAATTATAAACACCAAATTAATGAGGTTTCTCTTGAAGAATTAAGAATTATGGAATTGATCTCATAAAATCCCAATTAGAAGGAGATCAATTACGAAAAATTTAAAAGAAAAATTTATGATGGAATTTAAAATAATCTGTGCATTAAATTTGAAGCTTTATAAAGTGGAGTCAAAATCATTCATTTAATAATTATAAATAGTATCCACCACTATTTATAATCCACAGAGGACTCATAAGGACAAAGTATTAGTATTGTCTAAAATATTACCTAAAATATGCTAGAGGATTCTTGAAAGAGAGGATTCTTCAAGTATTGTAGAATGCTTGTAGCATTGATTTTAGAGAAAAATAGTAAAATGTTATAACTATTGGCCTATTGAGATCTATAACAATATCATCAATATAAGAGGCAATAACATTAATATGTGAGAGTCTGATAAATAATATCATTATTAGCCCAAGGAATTTTTATTAAATAGAATTTTGATGTTTTTTTCACCATATTTCTAGCATATCCTTTATCGCGGTTAGAATGAAAAGAGTTTATGATGGTTAGAACAGTTATATCATTAGTTATATCATTATCTAAATAATTTTATTGGATTGTTCTCAGATTATGAGTAATGGATTTATTTTATGTTTTCATGTTTGTACCATTCTAAGTTGCTATGGACAATATTGTAAAATACCTCACCTATAATGATTCTGCTATAGTTCTACTATAGTAAGGAAGATAGGATATGGCTTCATAGTAGTAATCAATCTCTTGCCCAATAATGCGGATATCAAGCGCATTCCAATTTAAATTAAGTAACTTTATTGAAGAGTAAAACTAAGAGCATTTAATGTGCTCTTTGTTAGAGATTTGAATTGATTGATTTAAAGATACAATGAGATTGTAAAATATTTTATTGCTTGATAATTCTGATTAGAATTTCATGAGCACTTTATAAATGATTTCTAATGGTGGGCCGAGCCGGACTTGAACCGGCGACCCCCGCCGTGTAAGGGCGGTATCCTACCGGGCTAGACCATCGGCCCAGAAGATTCTATATCTAACAAGCTTAAAGATTTTGCGCACCCATCAGATTTCTCTCTATTTCTTCAATTTTAATTTTAAGCGTCTCAATAATATATTCATTCTTAACATTCTCAAGTCTTTTACCACACTCTGGACATTGAAAATTTAATTCCATAGCTTCTTCAAAAGTATATTTAACTTTGTTATGTTCAGAACATGAAAAGAAGATATTGCTCATTTCATATTCAAGGCGCTCTTTTAGTTTTAATAAGACCTTCTTCTTCCTCAAATTTAATAAAACATTTATGGCTGTTGGATTAATCCTCCAATAATATTTATACCATCCCACATCCTTATCTCTAACTCTTCTGTATGAAATGAATTGATTATCAAAGAGCTGATATAATACCTTTCTAAGGTTATTTAGTTTCATTCCAGTCTTTTGAATTAATTCATCATCAGATACTTCATTCTTTTCCATCAATATTTTCATAATCTTAGCGGCCTCCTCGCCTAGCAAGGCTTCAACTATATTAACTAGAGCCTCGCTGGACATAAGTGTTCACCCATTTATTTGAAGCACTTTTTTACCCTTCTCTGATGGTATAATTACTAATTTAGCATTTTGAAATTTTAAGTATTCCCAAGTTCCATTCGTTATTCTATCAAGAAATATGGCAAGTGCAGCTACTTCGGAGTGAGGCTGATTTCCAATAGCTATATTATAATCAGATTCATAATAATACTCTATGGGTACTTTTTCCCCTCCTACAATTATTAAAACATCCTTTTCTAAGTTAATATTACGTAAAGCTTGATTTATTGGAATGCCATACATAGTCAAATGAACTATAATAGCTCCCCTTTTCTTCCAATTCCTCATCAAAGCTAAAGGGCTTTCGATAAATTCTATCCAAAAATCCCCTCCCCAAATTTCACAAATCTTACTAATGGTTTTTAAAATTCTTTCATCCCTCACGCCAGATACATATATGCCCTCTGCACCAAAAGCTCTAGCAACTAAACAAACATGAGTAGTTATTCTCTTATCCCTTTCAGGCCTATGTCCCAGTCTTAGGACAGCAATTCTTCTCGTATAACAACCTCCTTATGAGAGAGAGGTTTGATAGCATTTAAATAATCTGGATGGGCGATTACTTCTATATAGGTTCCATCATTATCATATTTAATAGAGGCTATATCGAATCTATTATTAATTAATCTTAATATAGATGATAGATCGCTAGATTTTGGTACAAATATCTTGATTTTTCTATAGTTTGGAAGTCTCAAAGAAATAGCATTGATTAATTCATTTATCCCTTCACCAGTAAGAGCTGAAATTTTTATTGGCTTAATTCCAATAGTATGATTGACAATTTTTTCATACTCTTCCAAGCTGCTATTTGCAACATCTATTTTATTCATTACTGGTAATATGGAACCATTAAATATGCCTATGGAATTAAGTATGGATATGGATGTATGTAATTTTCTAAGGAATTCATCTCTTGAATCTGAGGCATCTAATATTAGCAAAACTAAATCAGCTAAAGTTACCTCTTCTAAAGTTGAATAGAAGGCCTCAATTAACATTGGTGGGAGATCGTCTAAAAATCCCACAGTATCAGAGATTAATACCTTCCTTCCAGAAATTAACATTGCTCTAGTTGTTGTAGATAGAGTTGTAAATAACAAACTTCCAACCTGAAGATTCTCCTTTGTAAGACGATTGAATAGAGCAGTTTTTCCAGCAAAAGTATAACCAGTTAGAGCAATACTAAAGAGAGGATATCTGCTTCTACGATGCATGGATTTTCTTATTCTAATCTCCTCAAGCTTCTTTCTTAAATAAGATATTCTTCTCTTTATCATGGATTCATATACATCTAAAGCATATTTTCCAAGCCCATGAAAACCAGGAAGTTCACCAAGTTTAGCTAATCTTATATTCTCTCTTATCATAGGCAGTTCATATTGAAGTTTTGCAAGTTCTATTTGATACTTTGCCTCTAAAGTTCCCGCTCTTTTTGTGAAAATTTCTAAAATTAATTGAAATCTATCTATAACTTCTATACCAAACAGCTTAGTTAAATTATATCTTTGTATTGGCTTAAGCTGATTGTAAAATATAACTTTAATGGGATTTAGTTCTTTTATTACCTTAGCAACCTCTCTAGCCTTTCCTTTACCCATACAAAAGGATGAATCAATAGGCCTATTTTGTTGAAAAGTTTTTATTACTTTATAACCGGCAGCCTCAGATAATGATATAAGTTCATGTAATTTTGATGATTGCTTTCTATTTTTTACTTCAATAAGTACTACATTGCTATTTATTTTGCTTGCCCTCCTTAACTATTGCAACATCACCCAGGGTGAGATTGAAATTTGGTATTTTTTCCTCAATAACTTTTTCTACCTTCATCCTTAAAGAGATTTTCAATAGACGCTCAATTTTCAATAATAAATCTCGTGAAGGATACATCTCCTCACTTTCTATTCTCCTAATAACAGATTCCTTTTCCCCTAATTTTTTAGCAAATTCTTCTCTTGATATTCCAAGCTCTTCTCTCCTTTTCTTGATTATTTCACCAAAATTTTCTATAAGCTCCTCTTCTTCATCTTGAATTCTAGGAGGCTTTGGTATTTTCAAGCTTTTAACAGCTTTCTCTTTTCTTACAATTGTACCAAAACGTGAACATTTAGAACAAACTGTTAATATGGATTTATCAATCTCAATTTTTACTAGCTTAGAAATTTTTTGTCCGCATATTTCACAATTCATAAAAGCACCTATTAATATTCTATTCTTAAGAGAAATATATGTAATTATGGGAAGGAGATTATGAGCGCTGAGGATAATATACTATTGAAGAAGCTTGAGGAGAGAATATCCACTTTGGAAAATGAAAGAAGGGAATGGCATTTTGAAAGGGATAGATTGCTTAGAGAGATACAGTTCTTAAGAGAGGAAATAGAGAGATTAATTAGTCCACCATATATTGAGGGTTATGTTACAGATATATTAGAGGATGGAAGAGCAATAGTAAAGAGCTCAACAGGTCCATCTCTTATAGTAAGTATTTCTAGGAATGTAGATATTAGTAAGCTAGTACCAGGAAAGAGGGTGGCATTAAGTCAGAGAAATTTTGCCATAGTAGAGCTTTTGCCAGACATAACCGATACTTATATAAAAGCTATGGAAGTTTTAGAAGCTCCAAAAGTAAGCTATGAAGAGATTGGAGGACTTCATGAGCAGATAAAGGAGTTAAGAGAGCTAATAGAAATACCCCTACTTAGACCAGATTTATTTGAAAAAGTAGGAATAGATCCACCAAAAGGAGTTCTTCTCTATGGTCCTCCTGGCTGTGGAAAAACGCTACTTGCAAAGGCTGTTGCTAGTCAGACTAGAGCAACTTTTATAAAAGTTGTAGCCTCTGAACTAGTTCAAAAATATATAGGAGAAGGAGCAAGACTTGTTAGAGAATTATTTCAATTTGCAAAATCAAAAGCGCCATCAATAATTTTCATTGATGAAATAGATGCCATAGGAGGAAGAAGAATCGATTTAGGTGTTAGTGGTGAGAGAGAGGTTTATAGAACAATGCTTCAATTATTAAGCGAAATGGATGGATTCAATCCAAGAGGAGATGTTAAAATTATTGGAGCAACTAATAGAATAGATCTTCTAGATCCTGCGCTCCTTAGACCGGGGAGATTTGATAGAATCATAGAAGTTCCAGCTCCAAATATGCAAGGAAGAGAGGAAATTTTCCGAATACATACATCTAAGATGAATTTAAAGGAGGTTAATTTAAGCGAACTTGCAAGAATTACAGAAGGAGCTACTGGAGCACAAATAAAGGCCATATGTACGGAGGCAGGTATGTTCGCTATTAGAGAGGGAAGAGACTATGTTGTTAGAGAAGATTTCATTAAATCAATAGATAAAATCTTGAAAAAAGGAGGAATTAAAATTGTACAAAGTGGAACCTATTTATGAGTTAATAACAAAGGAGGAATTGATAAGAATCAGAGCAGTTGCAAACATTCAATTTGGAAGAGGCTGTGGAAAGGTGCTATTTCCGGAGGATGAACTTATGGTTACTAGATCTAAAAGGACTGGGAAAGTCAAAAATATATATCATAATGGAAAATTGATTGCAACTTTAAGGCCAAGGGATGGATTTCTTGCCCTCAGCTTAGAAGGAGCTAGAAGGCTTGCCTCTTTTCTTCCAAATGATAAATACAAAGTTATTGTAAAGGATGAGGCTGTGGAATTCGTAAAAAAAGGAAGAAATCTTTTCTCTAAACATGTAATAAGTTGTGATAAAGAAATAAGACCAGGAGAGGAAGTTATAGTAATGGATTGTAGAGGAAATGTTATAGCAGTAGGCAAAGCAATATTAAATGGAAAGGAAATGGGAAGGTTCATGAATGGAATAGCAGTTAAAATTAGGAGTGGTATAGATGAAGAAAATGAGTCCTAGGGAAATTAGAAGATTAATGCAAAGAATGGGAATGGAGCTTGAAGAGATGCAAGGGGTGGAGAAAGTAGTCATAATAATGAGTGGAAAAAATATAGTAATTCAAAGTCCACAGATAATGGTAATGAAGATAGGAGGACAAAAGGTCTATCAAATTACTGGAGAGGAGAAGGAGGAACAAGTAAAGATGGAAATAAAGATGGAAATACCCGAGGAGGATGTTCAATTAGTAGCATCACAAACAGGGGTAAGCATGGAAGAAGCAAGAAGAGCACTTGAAGCTACAAAGGGAGATTTGGCACAAGCCATAATTCTATTAACTTCAAAAAGCTCTTAAAGAATATAGTGAATCGCTGAAGTAGCAAAATCTCTTTCCTCAGTGGTCCAAAAGATTGAAGGTTTAATCTTTCCAAAAACCTTGGTATACAACATTAATTTTTCTCCATCATATTCACATGATGGGCATTTAGAATAGAAGCCATATGATATTTGCCTACATCTAGGACAATAAACATAATTCCTCGTAAAAGTAAACAATCCAATTTCTAAGGTTTCAATAATTCTTTTAACATAATTTGCAAATACTTCTTCCGTAGGAGCTGGTTCCTCCAATCTGAAGTCGAATAGATGTCCTCCTCTTGTTAATTTTTGAAATTCCTCCTCTATTTTTAACCTCTTTTTGAGCTCTATTGCAATATTTAGTGGTAGATTTGAATATTCAGTATAATATTTAAATTCCCTAGACTTAATATAACCGCTCTTAATATCCAAATCAGTCAATCTCTTTGAAACAGGTTCAAATGTTATACTTGAAGGAAATATTTTCATTTTTATTTTATTGGAATATTGATTAATTAAATTCATAATACTTTTTGCTAAATTTAATGAATCATTATTTTCCCATATATCATTGCCAGTGTGATATTTTATTGCCTCTGGTAAACCTATATAGCTTATAATTCCCAATGATTCATTTAATCTAAGATAGCTACTACCATCAACTTTCTCTCTAAATAGAGGAGCTAAATTGTTAGAAAATATACGCTCTTCCATTACTTGCCTTTTAATATTTAAAGCTTCAATTGATAGTTCAATAAGCTCAGAAAGTCTCTCCTTCAGCTTATCATCATCTCCCTTAGCTTCATAGACTACTCTAGGCAAGTTTATAGTTATATTATCCAAAATGCTAACCCTAAGCGTACTACGTTCCCAATCCTTTGAATTTGTTTCAATTCTAGATAAATCCAGATTATATACTGCATTATCAGTTTGCCATTGTGCTTCTTGATTTATAAAATAGATATTTCCAAATTTCCTCAATAGACTATAAATTTTCATTAAGCATTCTTGTGTTTCACTTAATATCAAACCCTTTTTCCTAATCTTTATAAAGAGTGCAGGATTGAGTAATGGTTTTGAAATTCCATCAGTTTCCATTAGTGCTTCAACTAATGCTTCAAGTATTATTAAAGACTCTTTAAAGAAATCTCCATAAACATATTTATTTCCATCTGGCCCAATGAATTTCATATTTTCAAGAAAGTTTGGTACTCCAAGCTCTAAATCCAATGCCACGCGATATCTATGAGAGCCATTCAACAATAAATTAAGATAGAATATAAATTCTTTAATAGTTTTAACAACTTCCTCTTTTTGTAAACCTTTGATAAATGGCGCAAGAAAAACATTAAAAAGAGGGATTGATTGAGAAGTAGAAATATAATTGAGCGAATTCTTCAATAGAGAAGTTATAATGAGAAGGGCTCCTTTTAAGCTTGTGGAAGGCCTTGGATAGGGAAGTATTAAGCCACTTCCATCTGGATAAATCTTTCCATTAATGAAGGGCCTTATATCATGGAAAATATTTGCTGGTCTTAGAACCCAATAATTTGCATTATTTATATGAATGGCTCCACTTAGGTGTGCATCTGCAATAGTTCTTGGAATTACTTTCAAGAGCATATATTCCTCAAATACAGCATCTCCAGCTGTTGAATGTACAGCCTCTGGTGATGGATTTCCATGAAGGGCTGCATTTTTTATTGTTTGAGTAACATCATATACTGGTTGACCAAGCCTAGTAAGTACATGTCTATATTCCTCCAAACCCCTCTCAAGAAGTATGGCATTAACAAATTCTCTAATAAGAGCCGCAGTAAGATAGTGAATTTGAGATTTCTTTAATCGTTCCTCCGCCTCCTTTGATATTACATCAGCCAGTCTTCTTGGCATATTTGCCTCACGAACTAATGCTTCAACTATTTTTCTTCTATCAAAGGGCTCTATAGTGAGTCTAGAAGTCCTTACAAGCATTTCATTCTTTTTTCTTCTCATAATATCTTCAATGCTATATACTAGATTAGAGACCTCCTGCCCTAGTGGAGTTAAATAATATTTTCCCGTGGTTTCATCTGATTTCACTAAATCAGCTTCAATCAACATTCTTAAATGATAGCCAAATTTTCCAGCATGTACTTTTGGATCCATTTGAAGCTTTTCCATTATCTCAGTAAATGAAAGAGGGCCCTCTCTATTTATCAATTTAAGAACTTCTACTCTTATCTCATTTGAGATTGATGATAGTATAAACTCTAATGATCCTTCAAATTTCAATTCTCACACCAAAAACAAATTAGAGGACTAAAATTTTAGATATTTTGGTCTAAATTTAATTCCATATTGTATTATTCCAGAGTCTCCATCTTCAGAAATTCTTCTGAATGTTTGTTCAAGTTCCATGCCAATTTTTATTTCATCAATATCTACATCAGTTATTTGAGTTAATAGTTTTGTTCCATCCTCAAGTTCCACTAAACCAATAACATAGGGTGTTGTTTTCTCAAAGCCGGTTGGAGGATTTCTAATTATGCTAAAGGATAGAAGTATTCCTCTTTGCGGTAAATAGTATTTTTCAAATTCCGAGGCCCCACATTTATAACATTTAGTTCTTGGAGGATAATTTACATAATTACATAGCTTACATTTCCTTGCCTCAAGTCTTATTCTATATGGCATTTCCCTCCAATATCTTGGAACTGACATTATCTTGCCCTCCTCATTATACTAACATACACATTCGATCCTACTCCACCCATATTATGGGTTAATCCTATTTCTGAATTAGGCACTTGCATTTTACCAGCTTCTTCAAGCAATTGCATGGTTATTTCTGCAGCTTGATATACCCCAGTGGCACCAACTGGATGTCCTCTTGATTTCAATCCACCACTTGGATTAACTGCTACAATTCCTCCTGGTTCAAATGCCCCTTCATTGAGCAATTTATCAAATTTTCCCCTTTCACAAAATCCAAGATCCTCTAATGAAATTGCTGCAGTAATAGTAAATGTATCATGTATTTCTACTATATCAACATCTGCTGGAGTTATCCTAGCCATTTTATAGGCATTATTTGCTGCAGTAATAGTAGCTCTTAAGGAGAGTAAATCATCCCTTGAACCTAAGTTAATTGTATCACTAGCACCAGCAATTCCCATGATTTCAACAAAACTATCACTATATTTTGAAGCTACTTCCAAAGGACATAAGATAACAACAGCTGCACCATCACCAATAGGAGCACAATCGTATAGTCTTATTGGATCAGCTATAAACTCAGAATTAAGCGCAATTTCTCTATTTATTTCAAATGGTAATTGAGCGTAAGGATTTTTCGAGCCATTCCTATGCATTAATACTGCGAAATCTGCAAAAGCCTCCCTTGGAGTACCATAAACATGCATATATCTATTCATAAGCAATGCATTTAAACTTGCAAATGTTGCTCCATAGAATAATTCATATTCTGCATCAGCAGCCTTGCCAAGGGAGAATGTTGCCATTTTTCCTATATTGTCTGTTAATTTCTCAACTCCTCCCACCATAACTACTTCAAACATTCCAGATGAAACCAAGGAAAAGCCAGTGAGTAGTGCTGCTCCACCTGATCCACAAGCAGCTTCAACTCTATATGCAGTAATTGGCGTTAATCCAAGCTCATCTGCTACAATTGTTCCAATATTATTTTGATCTGATAAATCGGAGGCACACATATTGCTAACAATAATAGCATCTATCTTTGGAATATTTACTTTATTCATAGCCATTAAAGCAGCTTCTCCAAATAAGCGCCTTAAAGATTTATCCCAATGTTTATCCACCTTTGTCATTCCATAGCTTATTATAGCCACTCTTTTCAAGAGATTCACCTCAAATTTTCCTTCTTAATTTACAATAGAGGGCATAATCGATAATCTTCTTATGTTTTATATAGTCGAATACTTTAGGAGCATTATCTCGCTTTGCTAATATTCCATTTTCCACAATAAAGCTGAAGGCATCACTTCCAGCACCAGAGCCATAGCTTGTGAGCAATATTCTATCTCCTGGCATTGCTAAATCCAATATAGCAGAAAAGCCAGTAAGTGAAGAACCAGAATATAAATTTCCAACATAGGGTACAATTAAACCTGGCTCAATTTGCTCTTTCTTAAAACCTAAAATTCTAGCGGCTCTTATTGGAAATTTTCCATTAGGTTGATGAAATACCACATACTTAAAATCCGATGGTCTTAATGAGAGCTCTTCCATTAATAATTTTGTGGCTGAAATTACATGTCTAAAGTATGCAGGATCTCCTGTAAATGCTTCTGCATGGCTAGGATAGTCCTTTTTCGGCCTTCTCCAAAAATCAGGAGTATCGCTTACAAAGGAAGTGGATCCTTCAAGAAGAGCCACGGGTTCTCTCTCTTGATTTCTACTTGCAACTATTATTGCTGTTCCACCGCTGCCTGCAGAATATTCCAATGGATCTGATGGAGCTCCTTCAGCAATATCAGCTCCAATAGCCATTCCATATTTTATCATATTTGAGCCAACAAGAGCTATACAACATTGAAGACATTCCGTACCAGCTTTACATGCAAATTCAAAATCCGCAGCTAATATTTTCTTAGAAGCACCAATAGCCTCTGCAACAATCGTTCCAGTTGGCTTAACAGCATAGGGCTTAGATTCTGTTCCAACAAATATAGCTCCAATTTCCTCAGGATTTATTTTAGCTCTAAGTAGAGCATTTTTAGCAGCCTCCACTGAAATTGTAGCCACATCTTCATCCAATCCTGCTACTGCTTTTTCATCAATTAGAAGATCTCTCTTGAAATGATCTGAGGAAGCTCCCCAAACTCTAGCAATTTCTTCCACTGGTAATCTATAAATAGGAATATAAGAGCCCCAACCAGATATTACAACATCAATTATTGGCCTCATTAAAATCACTTTTTAATCGGCTATCTATTTTAATTTTTCGTTTTTTGACTATTTTTTAAACGACAAAAAACGAAAAATCAAGTTTTAACAAAGTTATGAAGAGATTTGATTAAATTCTCTAAGCTCTCTTTCCTTGAAATAATTAAAGGTATTTTTTCCAAATTAGCAAGATCAATAGCAAGTCTATCCAAATTCTTTACACCATGAAGTACAACTGCAGCTGGTTTTAGTGGAGTAACTCTTATAGCAACCATCGGTGATCTTCCAGTGGTGGTATTAGTAAATATTAAAGCTCTTTCGCTTGTTGAGCCAATAAGTTGTAAAAATTCTGAGCCAGACATGGAGATTATTGCTTTTATGCTATCTATGATGGTATATCCAAATATTAGCTTTGATGAAGCATGCTTACAAGTTATTAGCTCACCATCTAAAGCATCAATAAGTTCCTTCAATGTAATTGGTATGGGGAATTCTCTTAAATCCAATACTGCTTCTGAATAAGATCTAGAGAAGGGTGAGAAACGCTTGATTATTTTAGCTCCTTTTTCTTCATCCAATTCCAAAAGAGCTTTAACAAAACGCTTTATGAATATAGCACCAGGAGATTTGCGCCTTCCTCCTTCATAATCACTTATTACTGAAGGAGATATACCAAGCTTTTCTGCTAATTCTAATTGAGTTACTTCAAAAATTTCTCTCCATCGACGCATAGTATGCCCTGGAGAATCTGACAGAATTATCTCCCCAACAATTCTTTTCATTATATAATCCTTAACGGACTCCAAAAATATTTAACCTCGCTATTTCGATCTTCAAGTAAGAATATTAAAAATCTCCATATTTAAAAGTGGGGCTGTAGGCTAGCTTGGTCTAGACTGCGAGGCTCGGGCCCTCGTGACCCCGGTTCAAATCCGGGCAGCCCCATCAAAGAGGGGCATAAATTCATGGAAAGAAATTATTTGAATCTCGAGGATTGTATGAAATATATAATGGAAAAGTATACAAATTGCTCAAGCAATGATCTATCATTAAATAAGTCTCTTCATTTTAGCATAGCCAAATATAGTGAATATAGCGTGTACTATATAGCGTGCTATAGAGAAAATAGAATTACTATGACAAAGCTTGCCACTGAACATTAGTTCTAATTTGGTTTGTAGATAACCCTACGTGCTATCTCCTCATATATCGGTTATATCTACATTATAATAACATGAGAGCGAAATATTAATGTTCAATCTATTAATGTTCAATCTCTGAAAATATTATAATAAAAAACCCTACCTAAAATAGAGTAATCACTCAAGTAATTGAACAGATGAGGCTTTAAAGGCTAAGAATATTCTCTCTCCTACTTTCAAATTCATATCTTCAAGAGATTTTCTTGTTATTTGAACATAAAAATCTCTTATTGAATTTACTTTAATTCTAACCAATGATCCCATATCTATTATTTGTACAATTCTTCCCTCTAATGAATTTCTTGCACTTGAAATTATTGGATTTAGAGATAATATTATATCCTCAGGAGGAATGAAAATTGTAACATATCCCTCTTTCTTGAAGGTTGCTTCTATTTGTAATCCACCTATGTCTATTATAGAAGTTCCATATGGTGAAATTCTAGATATCCCATGAAAAACATTTTCCCCTCTACTAAAAATAGGAATATTTGATTTATTAAAAATTTCATTAAAACTACCAATTCTTTCAATTTTACCCATATTTAATACAGCAATTCTATCAGCAAGCTTCTCTACTTGAGAGATATTATGGGTGGACATTATGATTGTAGTATTTCTCTCATCATTAATTCTTAATAACACTTCCTCAATTATGGATGCATTCCTTGGATCGAGATTTGATGTAGGTTCATCCAATAATAATAAATTTGGCTCATAAACTAATGATTGAGCCAAGGCGACTCTTTGAGCCTCACCACCAGACAGCCCAAGCGCATTCTTTTCTCCTAAATTTTCTATTTTTAAAAGTTTCATAACTTCTTCCACTTTATTTCTAATAAGATTTCTATCATAGCCTCTTACTTTTAATGGATAAGCAATATTATTAAATACACTCATATTAAAGAGTATGGGCTGCTGAAAAACTAGTCCGATTTTTCTTCTCAAATTGAGGTTATCCCTTCCATAGTCTATGATTTCATCATTGAATATAACTAAACCACTTGTTGGAGATTCAATTAATCCAATTATTCTTAGGAGGGTGGTTTTTCCAGCTCCACTCGGTCCAACTATAGCAAAAAACTCACTTTTTCCAATCTTAAAACTAACTTTATCAAGTACTAATAATCCTGAGTATTCCTTTGATAACTCCCTTACTTCAATACTTATCAAATTATCTTCTCACCCATTTAAGTTGAACTATTGTAAGGGATAGGTTTATTACAAAAGCTATTGTTAATAAGATTGCTCCTAATGTGAGCGCCATGCTGAAGTTTCCTAATTCCGTCTCTACAATTATTGCTGTAGTTAATGTGCGAGTGAGCCATCTTATATTTCCTCCAGTTATAATTATTCCACCAACTTCAGATATTGCTGCACCAAATGCGGTTATTATAGAAGTTAATATGCCTATTTTAGCCTCTCTTAATACTAGAAATAATGTTTGCCATTGAGTGGCTCCAAGAGAAAGCGCTCTCTCCCTTATCGTTTTTTCAATACTACTGACTGATGACATTGTAATTCCAATTATAATTGGAATTACTTCAATTAATTGTGTTAATATCATAGCGCTTGGAGTATATAATAAATTGAGCCAACCTAATGGACCAGTAGGCGCTAATAGTAAATATACAACTAAACCAACAATAACAGGGGGCAGCCCCATAAATGTATTTACTATGCTCTTTATCATAACATCAATAAGGCGAATCAATGTCATTTTACCTCTGAATTGTTTAAGGCCTAGAAAGGCACCTATTGGTATTCCTATTAGCGATCCTATAATAACGGAAGTTCCAGAGACCCTTAAGGATAGAAAAGTTATATTAAGAATTTCCTCCATCATTCAGCCTCCATTTCATACCAAATTATTTCTTCCTCTTGATTTGGATAGCCCAATTTTCGAGCTAAATCTAAGTCTCTAGCAAAGGGAATAAATAAGGATTGATTAAATTTTTTAAAGGATGCTATAAGGCTTTGCCCTTCATCTGAAATCAACCATTTGACTAACATTACTGCGCCTTTGAAATTTCTATTTGGATAAACCTCTGGATTTACAAGAATGCAAGAGTATGGATTTATGAGATCTTTGTCCCTCTCAACAAGAACTCTCAAGTTCTTAAATTCAAATGATAACCAAGTTGCTCTATCAGTAAGCGTATAAGCATGCTTATTATCCGCCATTCTTAGGACTGTTCCCATATCTGCTCCAGTTTCAAAATACCATGTACTATTTGATGGATTTATTCCCAATTTCTTCCATAGTTTTAACTCTAAAATATGTGTACCTGATCTATCAGCCCTTGAGATGAAAATTGCGCCACCCTTGGAGCCCTCTAGTGCAATTCTTCTAAAGGCCTCAGTGGCATTATTAAGATCGCTTATATTTGCTGGATCATTAATTGGACCGACAATTATAAAATCATTATACATTATTCCTATTCTATGAACTCCATAGGATGAATTCAAAAAATCGAATTCAAGTTCCTTTGAATGTACTAATATTAAATCCACAGCTCCTCTTTTTGCCATCTCCATAGCCCTTCCAGTTCCAACAGGAATGACATATACCTTAATACCATATTTTGATTCAAAATTTGATAATAAATAATCAAAAATTCCAGAATTATATACACTTGTTGTAGTTGCAATAAAAATTGAATTTGAACTTTTTTCAAATAAGTTAATGGAAATTATAATTAGAGCTATTAAGGTGAAAATTAAAAGCTTTTTCATGGTAAAATATTTTAAATCTTTATGAAATCCCTTCCTTCTTTAGAATGCCTCTACCAGCGAGTACACCAGTTGCTGCAGCAGTTACCAATCCTCTTGATAATCCAACACCATCTCCAGCCACGAATATTCCCTCAATAGGAGTTTCAAAGTTTTCATTTATTTGAAATCTATTAGCTGAAAACTTAACCTCAGGAGCATAGAGAAGTGTAGACGAAGAGGCCACACCGGGTATTATTTCATCTAATTTCTCCAAAGCCTCAAGTATATCGGAAACAATTCTATGAGGCATAGCCATTGCTATATCTCCAGGGGTGGCTGATCTAAGCGTTGGAACAACATGACTATGAGATATTCTGTTCCAAGTAGATCTTCTACCCATTCTCAAATCCCCCAATCTTTGTATTAATGGCTCTCCACCACCAAGTATAGTAGTTTGTTGAACCACAGACATACCATATGCAGTAGTATCTTCAGCTGGTTCTGTAAGCTCAACACGTACAAGAAAGGCAAAATTAGTATTTTCAGAAAGTCGATCTGACATAGAATGTCCATTTACCCCCACAAATCCATCATAGACTTCCTTAACCACAAAGCCACGATGATTAACACAAAAGGTTCTTACAAAATCATCATATGTATCAGTATATATGTGAAACTTTGGATCTCTATTAACTGCAATTATTGGATCCATTACAAATGCTGGTACTTCAACTCTTACACCTATGTCAATTGGCTCTGGTTTCGTGGGAATATTAAGTCTTTGAGCTATCTTTTTTGCCCAATCCACGCCAACTCTACCAGGGGCTAAAAGAATATATTTTGCTAAAACTATACTATTACCTTCAATTATTACTTGATTCTTCCTTACATCTTCTACTTTGGTTCCCAATAGAAAACTTACACCCTTCATCTCTAAATCTTTTTTAAAATTATTAATAACCATTGGTGCTCTATCAGTGCCTATATGACGTTGAGTTATTGGAATGAACTTTATTCCTACAGATGCAGCCTTTCTCTGAAGCTCTAGAGCTTCCTCAGTATTTCCACTATAGATTTCATTTGGAGCACCATATTTTAGAAATATTGAGTCAACATAATTAACCAATTCCCTTGCCTTATTTTCATCTTTGATAAATTCTGTTAAATTTCCACCAATATCAGGCCTTAAATTCAAAAGACCACTTGATAGAGTGCCAGCGCCACCTACACCACACATAATGCTACATACTCGACATCTAGTGCACATCTTGTAATTTTGTACTGGACATACTCTCTTATCTACATCATATCCTTGATCTATTATTAAAACAGATAGATTGCTCTTGTTTATAATTTCATATGCTGCAAACATTCCAGCCGGTCCTGCACCAACTATAACAACATCATAATATTTCAATTATACTACCCCACAAAAATTGAATTAATACTACAGAAGTATTTATTTTTCTTTCGCATAGATTTTAATTAAATGCTTATTGAAGAAATCTTAATGTATATAGAGAAAAATGGATTGGATGAATTTATAAAAAAGAGATTAGAGGAGCATTATGGAGCAAAATATATTAAGGCAATGGAAGCTTTGGAGTCCTTTTCTGTTAAAAAATATGTGTTCTTACCTAGCAATAGAGTAGTTTGGATAGTAGTAGGAAAGAAGAGAGAATATTTTGTTATACCAAGGATTTATTGTCAATGTAATGAATTTTATATAAATGTAGTAATAAAGAGAAAGAGCGATCTTTGCTATCATATATTAGCTCAAGCCATAGCAGAGAGAATTGGAAAATATGAAACATATAAAGTATCAGACAGTGATTTTATAAGACTTAATACTGAATGGAAAAGGGAGGAGGTAGAAGATTAATGAACATTTGGGATATATTATTTTACATATCAATTGGAATGGCATATCTAATATTAGTATTAATATTTCTGGCATTCATTTTGGAGAAGAGTGAATCATAATGGAAGATTTGCTATTAGCAATTAAAAAATTGGGAATTAGTGAGGAGGAAATAGAACATCTTATAGAGGAGAAAAGAAGGAGCTTGGGATATTTAATAGATGAGGATGTAGCCCTTCGTTTAATAGCTAGAGATTTGGGAATATTAATTCATGAAGGCATATTCCTTACTGAAGTGAAGATAAAAGATCTTGTACCAAACATGCGAAGTGTGACTTTGAATGTGACTTTGGAGAAAAATTTTGGTGTGAGAGAATTTGATAGGAAAGATGGAAGTAAAGGAAAGTTTGGCAGAGGATTGGTAAAGGATGATACTGGATCAGCTTTTTTAGTACTCTGGAATGATAAAGCAGAGGTTCTACATAAGCTCAAGTCCGGAGCACAAATTGTTATAAAACAAGGATACACTAGAGAGGGAATGGATGGCTCATTGGAAATTCATGTTGGAGAGAGAAGTGAGATAGAAATTGTAAGAGAAGGAGGAGTGAAAGGTAGAATTTTGAAAATTTATGATCCTTTGGAATATATAAGAGATGATGGAAGTAAAGTAAGATTACTATGCTTCTTAATTAAAGGAGAGGAAGATGAAAAGAGGGCATTTCTATGGAATCCTTCAGAGGAATTCTTGAAAAAATTAATTGAAGGAATGGAAGTTGAAATTATTGAAGGGCAAATTAGGGAGAAGGAGATTTATATCAAAAAAGAGTCTCATATTAGAGTAACTTCACAGGATATTATATCAATTAATAATAATGTGAAGAGATTTAATGAAATTGAGCCAAATATGAAAGATTTTGCCATAGAAGGCATTATAGAAAGTGAACCTGAATTTGGAACTGCTCAAAGCGGTAGCAAATTTGCAAAAATAATCTTAAGAGAAGGTGATGTAATTATTCCTGTAATATTTTGGAATGAAAAAGTAGAATTCATAAAAAATCTGAAAAGAGGAGATTATTTATTCATAGATGGATGCCGTTCAAGGGCTGGTCCAAATGGATTGGAAATTATTGTGAATAAATGGAGTAAGATAAGAGTTAAATAATAAATAATAAATTCATAAAAATTGGTGCTTGTTTTGGGAGGAAGAAAGAGGAAGAAAGTAGTAAAGCGAATGAAAAAGACAATTCCAAAGATTTTCGCATGTCCAAATTGTGGAGAGAAGAGCTTAAGCGTAACTATAGATAAAGAAAATAAGATTGCAGTTATAAAGTGTGGTAGATGTAGCATCTCAGATAGTGTTGAAGTTGTAAGCATTGAGGATATTGTGGATGCATATGGAAAGTTTATAGATAGATATTATGGAGGGGTTAAGATTGAGGAAAAAAGTTGAAAATTATCTATTATCAAAAATCAAGGAAAAGGGTTGTATTCACTTATCATTATTGGATCCTGATAAAATTAAAATTGAAAGAGCAAAAGAAGTTGCAAGAACCATAGAAAGCATTGGCTCATCAGCTATAATGGTTGGAGGATCGACATGTACTGGAAAATTTTCATTTGATGATTTAATAATAGAATTAAAATCTGGATCTAATCTTCCAATTATAATATTTCCTGGGAATATTGCTAGTATTTCTAAACATGCTGATGCAATATGGTTTCTATCAGTGCTAAATTCATCCAATCCATATTATATAACGGGGGCACAAGCATTAAGCGCCCCAATAATAAAATCATGTAATTTGGAGGCCATCCCTCTAGGCTACATAATAATTAGCCCAGGAGGAGCTGCTGGTTTTGTAAGCCAAGCAAATGTAGTTCCACCAGATAAACCTGAAATTGCAGCTATGTATGCGCTTGCAGCTCAATACATGGGAATGAGGTTTATTTATCTTGAAAGAGGTTCAGGTAGTAATGAGCCCGTCCCTGTAAAAATGGTGGAAAAAGTAAGAAGCATATTAGATGAAAGCCACTTAATAGTTGGAGGAGGGATTAAAAGTAAAGAACAAGCTAGAGAAATTGCAAGAGCTGGCGCAGAAATCATTGTAACGGGCACACTTCTGGAGAATGAAAATTATGAAGAGCGTATGAAGAATATATTAGAAGGTATAGAGGAAGGGGTTGATGAGAGAAGATCTTAAGAGGGAACTTCTTAGGAAATCTCTACATATTATAGGTATTTCAATCCCCATGGTCTATTTGTTTTTTGAAAGAGATTTCACAATTCTTTATATATCATTATTAATTATTTCTTCAATATTTATAGAGCTATTGAGAATAAGAGCTCCAATTCTATTTCCAATAAATAAAGTCATAGAAGGCATCTCAAGAAAGTATGAAAAAACTGCATTAGCTTCCTATGTTTATTTTTTTATGGCAGCATTAGTAGTAACTTTTCTATTCTCAATGGAGGCAGTTATTATTGGATTAACAACAGCTCTAGTAGGAGATGCCATGGCAGCTATTCTAGGGAGAATTATTGGAAAGCATAACATAAGAAATAAGACCATAGAAGGTAATTTAACAGGAATGATTACTGTAATTGTAATTTCATTTCCCCTTACCAAAAATCTAATTATTTCTATAATGCTTGGAGTTTGTTTTTCAATATTGGATCTTATAGATTTTAGATTTGATGATAATTTTGTGCTTCCATTTGGAATGAGCTTAATGTATGAACTTCTAGAGGCGATATTATGATTTGTGATTTTGAAACTGAAATTTACTTCAAAGAATTGAATAAACATATAGATAGAATCTATGAAATAGCCAATACTGCTAGAAGGATGGGAATAGATCCTGAGGATTTTGTAGAAATTTATAAAGCAAAGGACTTAGCAGCCAGGGTTGAAGGGTTAATTGGTATAAAGGGAATAGCTGAAAGAATAAGAGAATTTAAAGATAAGATTTCAAGAGAGGAGATAGCATTTAAAATAATTGAGGATATAATAAATGGAAGATTTGGAAAATATGATGAAAGGAGCGCAGCAGATAAGGCAATAAGAGCAGCTCTAGCGATAATGACTGAGGGCATAACTGCTGCACCATTACAAGGAATTGAAAAAGTGGAAATTAAGAAGAATCCTGATGGAAGTAAATACTTGGCCATATACTATGCTGGACCTATTAGATCAGCGGGGGGAACAGAACAAGCGCTTACAGTTGCCTTTGGAGATTATATAAGAATTTTATTGCATTTAGATCGCTATAAAATAACTGAGGAAGAAGTTGGAAGATTCATTGAGGAGCTTAGATTGTATGAAAGAAAAGTTGCAAGATTTCAATATCACCCATCAGATGAGGAATTAAGAAGGATTCTTCACTATATACCCGTAGAAGTCACAGGACCTCCTACGGATAAATATCAAGTTTCAGTGTATAGAAACTTGGAGAGAATAGAGACAAATTATGTAAGAGGAGGAGCTTTAAGGGTAATAAATGATGGAATATATGGAAAAGCTGAAAAATTGAGAAAAATAACTGAGAAAATTGGACTTGATTGGGGTTGGCTTAATATAAAACATAAGGCTGAGGAAAATTCTAGTGATAAAATTCTTCCAGATTATAAATATTTAGTAGATGTAGTAGGTGGAAGGCCAATTTTTTCCTATCCATCAGTATTTGGTGGATTCAGATTAAGATATGGTCGTGCGAGAAATACTGGACTTGCAGCTGTTGGAATTCATCCAGCTACAATGATTATATTGGAGAGCTTCATTGCAATAGGAACTCAGTTAAGAATTGAGCGACCAGGAAAGAGTGCTACAATAACTCCTGTGGATGGTATAGAAGGTCCAATAGTTAAACTAAAATCAGGTAGCGTTATAAGAGTGGAAGATGAAGAAACTGCGAAATCAATTGAAAAAGAAATTGAGGAAATTTTATTCTTAGGAGATATGCTAATTGCCTTTGGTGAATTTCTAGAAAATAATCATAGATTAATGCCAGCGGGATATTGTGAAGAATTCTGGTCAGAGGAGTTAAAAAGAGCCATAAATGAAAATTTTGAGGAAATTTCAAGAATAACTGGAATACCCATAGAAAGATTGGAGAAATTTATTAAAGAGCCCTTAGCCTTTAGACCAAATGAAGATGAGGCTTTAATAATTTCAGAAAAATTAAAAGTTCCACTTCATCCATATTATACTTACTTCTGGGAGAATATTAGTATTAAAGAAATAGAAATACTACAGGAATGGTTGAACAAGGAAAGCAGAATGGAAGAAGTATTTCTTCCAAATATTGCCCTTAAGAAAATATTGGAAAAAGCATGTATTCCACATAGATTCATAAAAGATAAAAACATAATAATATTCGAAGATAAAAAAATAATAAAAGCGCTTTTTTCAAATAAAAAACCATCCAGTGAAACTAATGATAGTTTAAAGTTCTTATCAGAATGCTCAGGAATAAGGATGCGCCATAAAGGGAGAACATTCATAGGTGCTAGAATGGGAAGACCTGAAAAAGCAAAGGAAAGATTAATGAAGCCTCCAGTTCATGTACTATTTCCCGTTGGACTTGTAGGAGGATCACAAAGAAACATTGTTAAGGCTGCACAATATGAAGGTTTTGAAGCAAGTTTAGTTCTTAAACTATGTCCAAATTGTAATAATATAACTTATGAAAACCTTTGTGGTTCTTGTAATTCTAGAACCATTCAAATATTTCATTGCCCAAATTGTAATTCCTATTATAACAATCAAGAATTTTGTAGAAAGTGTAATACAAAAACTCTTCCATATAAGAGTAGACTAATTTCTATTAATAATTTCTGGAAAAGGCTTACTAAATTTGGTCTAAGTAAAAATAGCATAATAAAAGGAGTAAGAGGATTATCCAATCCAAAGAGAATACCGGAGCCATTAGAAAAGGGAATCTTAAGATGTAAACATAAAGTCTTCGTTTATAAGGATGGAACGATAAGATATGATATTACAAATGCTCCTCTAACTCACTTTAAACCACTAGAGATAGGTACAAGCATAGAAAAACTAAAGGAGCTAGGTTATAGGAGAGATTATAAGGGAGCGGAGCTCACTTCCTCAGATCAATTATTAGAGCTAAAGGTACAAGATATAATAATACCAGAGGATTGTGCTAAGTACTTATTCAGAGTGGCAAATTATGTGGATGATTTATTAAAAGATGTATATAATATGGAGCCTTATTACAATTTAAAATCCCCTGAAGATCTCATAGGTCATTTAGTTATCGGCCTAGCACCTCATACATCTGCTGGAGTTATAGGAAGAATTATTGGTTTTACAAAGGCATCAGTTTGTTATGCTCATCCCTTTTGGCATGCAGCAAAGAGAAGAAATTGTGATGGAGATGAAGATGCAATTATGCTGGCTTTACAAGCTTTTTTAGATTTTTCAAAGCATTACTTACCAGAAAAAATAGGTGGATTAATGGATGCTCCACTTGTTCTTACAACGATAATAGATCCATCTGAGGTGGATGATGAATGCCATAATATGGAAATTGAGGAAAGGCTTCCTCTAGAATTTTATATGCTCTGTGAGAAATATAATGAGCCAAAAGAAGCATTGAAGGTAATTAAAATTGTTAAAAACAAGCTAGGAGCCCAAGATCAATATATAAACATAAACTTTTCCATACCAACGGAAAATATTGTTAAAGGACCTCTAATGACTGAATATGATAGAATAAAGACAATGATGGATAAAGTGAAAAAGCAATTAGAATTAGCAAAAAAAATACGCTCTGTAAATGCAAAGGATGTAGCAGAAAGATTGTTGAAACATCATTTCATACCAGATTTAGCTGGTAATATGAGGGCATTTTTAACTCAACAATTCAGATGTACAAAGTGTGGTACAAAGTATAGAAGAATTCCATTAAGTGGTAAATGTAGAAAATGTAATAATAACATAGTACTAACAGTTCATGAGGGGAATATAAGTAAATATTTGGATGCAATATATATATTGGCAAGAGATTTTCAAGTAGATCCATTAATACAACAACAGATTAAGCTTATCGAAAGAGGACTTAAGGAGTTAATTAATATCACAAATAAGGGAGATACTTCATTAGATAGATTTTTCACATCACAGTGACTTGAGAAGATCTATATCAAAAATTATTCCTTGGACTTCATTTTTTGCATTAACTACAATAAGCTGATCAACATCATGTTTTTTCATTTTGATGGCGCACTCATTAATACTAGCATTCTCTCTGATGGTAATACAGGGAGTAACCATCGCTTGATGTAGTGGTATCTTGGGCAAAATTATTCTATCCTTAGTAATAAATAAGAAGGAAGTAGTATTCCAATCCCATTCTTGTCCTTCAGAACCTGATTTTAAAACCGCCTTCTTCTCCTCAATCTTTATCTCAACATATTTCATTAAATCGGTAAGCGAAAGAATTCCAACTATCTGTTCATCATCATTAAGTGCTATTATAACATTAGATCTCGTCAAAATCATTATTCTTCCAGCGATATTGAGTGGAGTATTATGCCAACATGCTATAATGCTTGGGCACATTAAATCTTTAACTTTAATATTAGATGATGACCTAGAAACTACTTTATGCACTATATCTCCAATTGTAATTATTCCAACAAGCTCCTTATTTACAACAACAGGCAATCTTCTATATCCTTTATTAAGCATTATTTTTATACAATTAGATAATTCATCATCAGGTGTAATAGTAACAACATTTGAATTCATTATAAGGGCAATTTGTTCTTCATCAATATGCTTTAAGAAATCCTCTCTCGTTATAATTCCAATAACTTGCCTTGTTCCCTTTTTTACTACAGGAAAACCAGATACTTTTTTTTCATAAAATTTTTTCAATATTTGCTCTCTATTTCCAGGGGCTTCTACATATACAACATTAGAATTCATAACATCCTTAACAAGCATAATCTATCACTCTATACTATCACTCTATACATATACAAGGAATATTCTTACATCTTGGACAGATGTAATACTTTTCAAAAAAGCATTTTGATAAATCTATATTCAATACATTTGCAAGTGAAAAGAGCCAAGCTAATACATCAGCCATCTCTTCCCTAGTTTTTTTCTCATCCCTCTTCCTTATAGCCTCAGAGAGTTCTCCTATTTCTTCCACCAACCAAATAAATGTGCCTTCTACTCCTCGCTTTATATCCCGCCTTCCATAAAGTTTCATCATAAGATCCTGTACATCCTTCAAATCCATACATAATAATATAATTTTATCTTATTTTTATATATTCATATGCATCATTAATGGAGGAGAAGCAATAATTTACCTTTTGAAAGCTCTTGCGTAATTCTATAACTTTCTCCTTAATCTCTTTTGAAGGTGTTCTATCTATTATTGCTTTTTTCATTATATCAGCAATTTCAATCATTTCAGATTTTCCCATTCCCAACCTAGTGAGTTCTTGTACACCTATTCTAATTCCACCTGGAGCCCTATAGTCTCTTCCCATGCGCTTATCATATGGTAGTAGATTTCTATTCACAAGTATATTACATTCTTCTAATTTCTTCTCAACCTCAAATCCATTACCATAGGCTGATACATCAATTAAGATCATATGTGATTCTGTAAATCCTCTATTATCATATAGTACATTAAAGCCTCTTTCATATAGAGCTTGACCAAGAGTCTTTGCATTAGTTACTATAGCTTTTGCATAATCCTTATAGAACTCTAATGCTTCAGCAAAAGCTATAGCAACTCCAGCTACTGCATGAAGATGATGATTGCTTGTAAGGCCAGGAAATACTATGCGCTTTATTGATTCTGCGTATTTCGACCAAGAAACTATTGCACCATGTTGTGGTCCTGCTAATGTTTTATGAGTGCTTAATGTGAAAATATCAGCACCCTCAACCAATGGATCTTGAAATATTCCACCTGCAATCAATCCAGCTACATGAGCTCCATCATAAACTATCTTAGCATCATAGTTTTTTGCTAAATCTGCTATTTCCTTAACTGGATGTGGAAATAAAAACACACTAGCACCTAATATGAACATTTTCGGTTTTTTCCCTGAGGAATCCATCTCTTTGATCATTGCTTCTGTTTTATCTACGTCTATATTGAAGTTCTTTTCATCAAATGGATAGTTGTAGACATCCAATTCCCTTATTGCTCCTGCAGTTCCACCAATAGTTTTTTTAGCATGACTAATATGACCGCCTGTGGGCACAGAGCATGAAAAAACCACATCTCCAGGCTTGGTGAATGCTGTGAAAGCAGCTAAATTTGCAACCACTCCAGAAATTGGTCTAACATCCACAAATTCAGCATGAAATAGCTTTTTCCCAAGCTCGATTGCAATTGATTCAACCTCATCAATATATTGGCAACCAGCATATAATCTTTCTCCAACCCAACCTTCAGCATATCTATTTCCAAAATCGCTTGCTAAAGCTTCTCTTACAGCAGGACTTGGAATATTTTCACTTGCAATCATGGGTAGAGAAAATCTCATCATTTCATGATGCTTCTCTAAACTCCTAAGAATGGCTTCATAGGCCTCTCTAGCATTTAGACTTTTAATGGACATGTTTAACCCCAATATTATCAAAATAGAAAAAGTTAATAAATGAATCGCAAATAATTTGATATTATGCCAAAGAAGGAGAAGAGAAGAGCACCAATGCCATTAAGTGGCGCTGGGTTAATTCGATTCTTTGAAGAAGAGATTCATGGAATAAAAGTAAAGCCAGTTTATGTAGTTATAGCTAGTCTGATGTTAATTTTAAGTGTAATATTAGCACACTTGTTAACAGGAATATAAGCTTATATGGGATGGGCTTCAATTCCCATCTTGGTCAATCTTGATGCAAATTCCCTAGCATATCCATGAATTGTAAATACTTTTTTTGGTCGACAGCTTAAAGTAAAATCAATGAGTTGAGGATAGTCAGCATGAGAACTTAATGGAAAACATGCATCAAAATTGATGAATTTATAAACTGCTGCCCATCCAGTGACTATTGCAATTTTGGAATTTGGATATTTTGATTTTAATAAACTAATATTGTAATTTGAGGGAAATAAACATACACAATCACCACTTTTAATAATTTCATCACCATAATTCAAAATATCGTAATATATTAAATCATTACCAAATTCTCTAAAAATGAAGTTGATTCTTGAGATGCTAGGATGAGAGACCACAGGTATTGAAGTATAAAGATTGAATAATTTTGTAATCTCTTGAGCTTTTCCCAATGGATATACTAGTAAAATGGGCAGGTGTTTTTCTGTAATAGTCTTTGCAGCCCATTGAATTATATCCAAGTAAATTTGCTCTCGAGGAGGAAAAACTATACCAGGCCTTCCATATGTTGTTTCAATTATTAGAATATCACATTCATGTGGAGATATTGCCTTTTGTATCAAACTATCGGTGAAATTTAAATCCCCTGTATAGAGAAGTGTCACATCTCTATCTTTGAGAATTAATGATGCTGATCCAAATACATGTCCAGAATTTATGAGTTGAAGTTCCAATTCATGAAAATCTATAGGCTCACCATAATTGCATGGTATTGCATTTTTTATTTTCTTTTTCAATATTAACTCGCCTATGGAAATTGTCGGTATGGTGGAAATTTTAATACAATAATCGCTTCTAAGTCCACATATATGATCTCTATGAGCATGAGAAACAAAGGAAGGAAGTTCACTTTCTTTAATAGGATCAAGAATTAGCTCAATATTGTCTGTTTTTATTGATATTCCATTATTCCAAGAAGCTTTTAGCAATCTCCTTTCCCTCGATCACTTTTTTAGCTAGATAAAGCTCCAATATAAAAGATATATCATAATTAAGCTTATAAAAAGTAATTTAGCATTGTATAATAAAGCAGGGGGTATTCTTGTCATTCACTGACAAACTTATTGAGAAGTATAAATATACATTTAGTCTACCAAAGAGTAGTTTGATAATTTTCACCATATTTATTTCAGGATTATTTTTTGGAATTTTCATTTATGGAATTTTTCCCTATGGCATAGATCCTTTATCATACGTCTTAAAGATTATTATTATTTTCACAACTTCGCCAATAATAGGTGCATATATAATAGATACCATAATGAATGATGCTTTTTTAAATAGAAGAAGATTGATGGGCTTGTTGCTATTCGGGATGTTGATTTTTGGGATTATAGAGATAATAGGAGCACTATTATCAAGAATTTTTAACAATTATTTAATTCTAGAAAAAACCTATGCTATAACTGCAGGAGCATTAACAGCGCTTTATGCTATTGTAATTGGATCTATTACTAACATAAATACAAAAAAACTTTTAATATTAAGCATTATACATCCATTAATAATAATTTCTTTTTTAAGTTTTTTTATGATGTTTAGTAATTTATCATATAATTTACTAATATTTCTATTAATGAGTGGAATATCATTTTTCATTACTAAACAATATTTGATGTATATTGAAAGAGTTGGAAGAGAAATACTTGGTTATGGGAGCATAGCATTATTGAAGGCTTTTATAGAGGCAATGATGATAGATAGAACTGGGTTATTGGAAAAAGTTCTAAAAATGATTGCAACTGTAGATAATGCCATTATTAGAATCTTAGATTTTAAAGGAAATAATATACTAGGGCGCATGGTAGCACCGGAAATTCACTCTGGACCATTTAAAAATGTAGGAAGTAGTAGCTTACCAACGATATTAGCTGAAAGATTTAGAGAAAGAGGGATAAATCCATTAATTTTTCATGTACCATCGAATCATGAAAGAGATTTAATACTTTCTAAAGAATGTGAAATGGTTGTGAAAACCATTCTTTCATTAGAAATAAAAGAAGGTAAAGCTCTTGCAACTAAATCTGTAAATGTCAAGAGAGGAAGAATCACTGTAACTTGTCAAGCATTTAATGGAACACCATTAATTGTGATAAGTAGAGCGCCAATTCCTACAGAAGATTTACCAAGTGAAATTAATGAGCTCTGTTTGAAAAAATTATTGGAAAAAGGCTTCTCTGATGGAATTATAGTGGATGCACATAACGCAATGGACGGCAATCATTTTGAATTTGGAGAGAATGATAAAGCAGACTTATTAGAGGCTTTAAATTTCTGCCTTGATGAATTAAAGAAGGATTCTGGAGCTAGACCTCTTATAGGCTTTGCAAATTCTAAGCTTGAGGGATATACAGTAAAGCAGGGCTTTGGTGATGGAGGAATAATGGTAATGGTAGTTGAAGTGAATGGACAAAAGACAGCTTATATAGTATTTGATGGAAATAATATGATAAGTGGTTTAAGGGAGAAAATAATCAATGCAGTGAAGAGGGAGGGATTTGAAGTCTCAGAGGTTGCTACGACGGATACACATGTGGTTGTTGGCTGGAGAGCTAAAGAGGGGTATACACCGATAGGTAAGAATGTAGATAGTGAAACCATAGTAAATAAGACTATAGAGTTAATAAAGGAGGCTGACTCAAAAAAAGAAGAGTGTTCTATTAATTTTTCTAAAATAACTTTAGAAAAATTACACTTTTTGGGCTATGAAGGGATGGAAAGGCTGTGGTTCGTGACCGATGTTAGTATAAAGAGAGCAAAAAGAGGAGGATGTATAGCCTCCATATTGATAACCATATTAGGTCTTATCATAGGATTGATTTTCTAGTCTTTACAATAATCACATAATAGTAGGTTGGAAAGGATCACCATAGAATAATGTCATCTAAAGTAGAATTCATTTAATTCAATAAAGTATTGAAAATACAAAATCTGTGACTTAGTCACATTGTGATGCAACAGCACATTGACCTGTGGAGATACAACCATCTCCTGGTGGTAAAATTATATGTTGTAAAAATCTTTTTCCATGTTTAATTGATTCTTCTTTTATATACTTTAAAATTATACTATTTACTGAAGATCCACCAGAAACTCCTATAATTTTACAGTTAAAATTATTACTTATTTCACATGCTAATTTTCCAAAAGTAGAACCAATTGTTTTATGTATTTCATATGCTAAATCGCTTTTAGAATATCTTTCAAGATTTTCAATTATAGAACTTATAAATTCAGAGGAATCTATTACATATACTCCATCTTTCTCTCTTATAGGTAATCTTAAGTTAGCATTTATTGATTTGCCAAAACTAGCAATAGCTTCTAACTTCATTGGAGGCTCTCCTTCATAACTTCTATAATAACAAACATCTAGTAAAACAGAAATAGCATCAAGAAGCCTACCAAGGCTTGAAGAGAGCATAACATCACTTCTTCTCGCCTGCTTTAATAGAACTTCCAATTCATTCATTCCATATCGTAGATAATTCACATATTTCTTCCTAAAAAACTCTAAGATTTCTGATTCACTCATAAAAGTGGACAAGATAGCAGCTAAGAATCTAGCAGGATAGTAGGTGCATAAATCTCCTCCTGGCATTGGTTGATACTTTAGGTGTGCAATCCTTTCGAATTTTGAATATCCTCCTATTAAAATTTCACCCCCCCAAGCCATTCCATCTACTCCATAGCCAAATCCATCTATTACTATGCAAACAATCTCCTCATTAGGAGGGATGTTATGTTCTGCCATAAGTGAGGCCATATGAGCATGATGATGTTGTATTGGTATGGTCTGTAGATTTTTCTCATGAGCCAGCTCCTTAGCATATCTACTTGTAAGAAAGGCTGGATTAAGATCATGCGCAATTTTTGAATAATTATAATTATAAATTTTTAATAAAAAATTTAGTGAATTAATTAAATAATCAAATGTTTCTAAATTTTCTATATCTCCAATATGTTGTGTAGTAATTATACGATTTTTCAATAATAAAGAGGCAGTTACATTAAGCTCTCCGCCTAAAGAAATAATAATATCTTTACTATGCCAGGGAAGTGTAATATATGTTGGAGCATAACCTCGCGATCTTCTAAGAAAAGTGGGAATCTTCTCTACAAATTTTATTACAGAATCATCACATCTATTCACAATAGTTCTATTGTGCATTAAAAATAAATCTACAATGTCCTTTAGCTCCTTTAAAGCTTGATTATTATCAATAGCAATAGGTTTTCCTGGATAATTTCCACTTGTCATCACCAATGCCTCTTTTCCAAAAAAATCCAATAATAACATGTGTATACCAGTATATGGAAGCATTACTCCAATATTCTCCAAGCCAGGAGCAATAGCTTCTGCAAGGCAATAGTTAGGACTTTTTCTAAGTAATACTATTGGTCTATATGGAGATTTCAAAAGCTCTTCTTCCTCTTTAGATATCATAGCATATTTTTTTATTTGATCTATACATCTAGACATTACAGCAAATGGCTTATTAGGACGCTTTCTTCTCCTTCTCAATTCTAAAACTGCATTCTCATTAGTAGCATCTACTGCAATATGAAAACCTCCAATGCCTTTTACAGCAATAATCTTTCCCTCTCTTAGGAAATCAGCAGCTAATTTTAGTGGATTTCCATCAATAGTTTCACCATGTTTATCAATGAGATAGAGTTTTGGTCCACATTTTGGACATGTAGTGCCTTGAGCATCATATCTTCTATTGAAAGGATCTTCATATTCTGCTTTACATTCTGAACAAAATGGAAAGTCTATCATGGAGGTATTCTCTCTATCATATGGTAATCGATATAAGATGGTGAATCTAGGTCCACAATGTGTACAACATGTGAAAGGATAGCAATGCCAGCGAGTGTGATTATAGATATCTGCTATACATAAATCACATATACCTAGATCGACTGGAATCACAGATGTCAAACTAAGTCTTTTTCCATTACTTTTTGCAATTTTAAAATCCTCAAAAGTACCAATAGTATTTTCCCATATTACTTCAATGCTATCAATTCTTGCAATTTCTGGTTTATTCTTTTTCAAATCATTTAAGAAGTTTTCTATATTTAACTCCTCGCCTTCCACAATTATTTCTACACTAGCATCGCCCAGATTAGATACTTGGCCTCTTAATCCATGCTTTTTTGCAATTCTATAAACAAATGGACGAAAGCCCACTCCTTGAACAAGACCATGGACATATATTCTAGCATATTTTTTCATCCAGACACCTTAAATATTAATTCCCTCAGATCATTTTTAGGTAATATAATGGTTGCATATTTACCTTCTCCTCAAGAATTAAGAAGTTTAAGAAAGAGAGCAAAACTTACACAAAAGGAATTGGCTAGAAGGGCAGGAATTAGTCAATCATTAGTAGCTAGAATAGAGGCAGGAACAGTTGATCCAAGAATATCAACCTTAAGGAAAATAATTAAAGTATTAAATGAGGCTATTGGAAAAAGTAAAATTACTGCTAAATCAATAATGAGTAGTCCAGTAATATTTGTGGAAGCAGAGGAAACTGTGGAAAAAGCAATTGAATTAATGTGGAAACATGGTATTTCTCAACTTCCAATTTTCCATAGAGGAAAACTTATTGGAAGCATTAGAGAAGATACAATATTAAGTAAAATAAAGGATGGAAATGTATTGGAATTATTAAAGAAGAAAGTATATTGTTTAAAGGAGGAGCCGTTTCCAGTAGTGAATGAAAATACAAGTATAGAAGAAGTTGCTAAACTTTTAATGTCAGGAAATCCAGCTGTTTTAATAAGCAATAATGGAAAAATTACAGGAATAATAACTAAAATAGATTTGATTGCAAAGCAATCAATTATCACAATGATTACATGACTTTATCACGTAATATATGAAATTTCTTTATCACAACCAAAAACCTTAAAACATTATAGAGAGGAATAATTATTGAAAAAGAATGTCAAATGATAGAGAAGTATTAGAGGAGATTAAGCTAGGACTAATAGCAATTAGACGTGATATAATAGAGAGGCTTAGACGTATTGAGGAGTATATTAGTTTTATCGATTCAGATGTTGGTAGATTAAGGCTTGAAATTCAAAGGATTGATGAAAAGCTTAGGGAAATTTTTAGTGAAGAAGAACAGAAGTATAAATTACAAAAAATTGAGCCCATTGTGAAAAAGATCTCGGAGAAAAAAGCAGAGATAATAAAAACTACTCCATCTAATAAAAGAACTACGCTAAATCAAACAGAAATAGCAATAATAAAATACTTAATTGAAAACCCTGGCACAAAGAGCGCTACACCAATAGCACAAAGTATAGGAAAGGCCAGGGAGCATGTTGCAAGAACTCTTAAGAAGTTGGCTGATGAAAAAATAATAATACGTGATGAAAATACCTGGCCATATACCTATATTGTTCCTGAAGAAACAAAAAAACTTGTGATGTGATTAGTCACTTTTATTATAAAACTCTTTTAGATATTCCTCAATGCTCTTAGTAGAGGTCTTAGGAATCAATCTATATTGCCAACAATTTCTATTTCCAATTCTCTCAAAATAACCTTCATCATATAGGCGAGATAAATAAGTGGATACTGTACTTGGTTTTATATTTTCATTAAATTTCCTGAAGTAAATCATTGCAACATCTTTACTAGTAAACCAAACATCCTTTAAATCATTAAAGATTATTTCCAATATATTATCTCTAATGGTTCTTCGCGAAGTGGTTCTCTCTTGTTTCTTAATTTCGAAAATCTCAAGAAGTTTGACAATACGTTCTTTTTCAATCCCCCCATTACATACTACTGTAATTTTGTTACCACTTCCATCACAAAATTCAATTTTCAATTTACGCATCGAACCACCGAGTCAGAATTTACTTATTCCTTCAAATATATGAGAATGATGCCTTTTACATTATGAAGAAAATCAGGGGATTTTTCCAAGAAGATAAAATTATTATGGAAAAAAATTCCACAATTTCACAAATAGTTTACATTAAAAATTTTACTTTTTCTCAACATTTTTCATTAAAATTTAGTTTTTATTTATTTGCAGTGGAAGTGAAGGGGTGAATTTGTAGTTCTATTTTTTCTGTGATATTTCACAAAATATAGTCACAGAGTAAGATGTAGAGTAAGAATTAATAATCCCATGTTGATTCATATTAATATGAACTAAATTAATATCACTATCAAAGTATGAAGAAATAAGTATCTACAACTCTAAATGTAGAGATAATAAAACCTAATTATGTCAAAATTACATAGAAGGAGGAAAATCAACATGAAAAATGCTATTTAAGTTAGAAATATTTAAATATAAGAATTCATGTAGTTTTGTGAGTAAAAAAATAGTACTATAAATAATAAACTATTTTAAAGGGGGGAATTATGTATTTATGTAAAAAAATCTTTACATAAATACTTGAAATGATGAAAATCCTTATTATGAAAATGAAAATATTTCTACGTTCAATTTATGTAAAAAAAATTTTACATAAATTTGAATTTTTCTATTTAATTTTCATAATCAATTTTCATAATCATTAGGAATGTTTCATTTTATAATAAATTTTATAATAATCCACCACTACCCCTTTATTTCCTTAGGAGAAAATATACCTCTTGTTCTTTTCATCTAATATTGAAAAAATAGTACAATTGTTATATATTGAATTTTTTATATATAGCTTTCAGTCTATTTTTTTAGTTATTCTACTTTAAAACTCTAAATACTTAACTATCTTTAAACTGAATATAATCCAATAGAAATATAGGGGTCCAGCTCATGAAAAATTATGATTAATATGAATGATGAAAATATAACAATATTTCATTTACTAGCTCAATATATTCCAGTTAAATATAGAGTCAAATTCTTAAAGGAACTTTTGGAGATACATGGCTCCATTTACAAATTATCGAAAAAAACGAAGATTTCAAGGCCAACCATATATCGCTATTTATACTCAGATCATTATCCTAATGATTCAATTATGGCAAAGATATTAGAAGAATTAGTTGAAGTAAAGAGGTCATGGACAAAGGAGGAATTAAGAAAATTAGCTAAGGATTTTAATGAATTAATTAATAAACTATGAAGGTGAAAGTTTGAAATTCTTAAGGGAATTCACTAAGTTGAATAAAGAATCGAAATATTTAATTTATGCTAGTTTCTTTCCATCCTTAGCTTATGGAATTTTCTTCATTGATGCTGCTTATTTCTTAACTAACATTCGTGGCTTTTCAGATACCTTCATGGGCCTATTATATACTTTGATGGGAATCTCTGTGTTAATATTTAGTATTCCGACTGGTATGCTTTCTGATAGATTTGGTAAGAGAAAAATTTTATTGATTGGAAATATAATTGCAAGTTTATCCATTATAGTATTTGCTGTAACAAATAATGTTATATTGTTGATTATAAGCTCATTTCTATTGGGCATTACCGAAGGCATGATTGGATCTTCTAGTCTTCTAGTTCCGCTCTATTAGCAGAAAAATCAGGAGATGAAATGAGAACATTTGCTTTCTCCTTTAGTGGATTCATTAATGGAATTTCATTTGGACTTGGGGGATTTGCAATCTCTCTTTCATTAATATTTGAAAGCATAGGCATGAATGAGACTACAGCTCATGAATTATTATACATAATATCTTCTTTACTAGCATTATCTTCTTCTATTTTAATACTAAAAATTTCAGAGTCTAAAGTATTCAAAAAAGAAAAAAATTTGAAAAATTTACTAACATATAAATCAAGAAGAATAGTTATTAAATATACAATAACAAACTCATTAATTGGATTTGGAGCAGGAATGTTCGTCCCATTAATGACAAGATGGTTTTATTTAATGTATAATATTACAGATACCATAAGTGGACCAATCATAGGACTTACAAATTCATTAATAGGTTTTTCTAATCTTTTCGCTCCTTTTTAGTTTGGAGAATTGGCTTAATTAGTTCCATAATATTATCCCAGTATTCTTCTATTCTATTTCTATTTCTTCTTCCATTTAGTCCTACTTTCTTAATTGCTAGTACTTTATATTTCATTAGAAGTTTTTTAATGAATATCACTGTACCAATACAGCAAGCTATGATAATGAGCTTAGTGAGTGAAGAGGAAAGAGGAACAGTATCGGGAATAAACTCCTTAGTTTGGTATTTGCCATATTCTATAAGCATAAGTCTGGGCGCTTGGCTGCTTGAAATTGGTAAATTATCAAGCCCATTCTTTATTGCTTCAACTCTATACGTCATATCAACGACTTTATTCTGGCTTTTTTTCAAAAATATAAAGGAGCATGGAGGCATTGTAATTACTGAAAGAATAATTTCACAAGATATAATCTTATATTGATTTGGTAGCGGGGGGTGGATTTGAACCACCGATCTCGGGGTTTCCCAGCTGAGGCATATGAGCCCCGCGGGATAACCTGACTACCCCACCCCGCTTTTCTCCATATACAAAAAAAGTGAGAACCTTATAAATTTTCAGTTATTAGTTAATAATAAGGGTGTTGGTTTTGATTGTTCTTCTATCGGGATATGGAAAATTTTTCATAGAAGATGAGCTTACAGATTTTATCATAAAGGAGGGCTGTCGACTTTTTTCTCTATTAAGTGAAAATAAATTTGAGGAATTTTCATTAGCTTTGAGAAATCTACATGAATATGTTAAAAAAATTGGTAAGCCAGTGAGCATTTTAAAAAATGCAGATATAATAATACCTCCATTAGACACCGATCCCGAGGACATAAAAAGTGTATTAGGTATTTAATAATATTCCATAGAATTCTCCAACTTCTTCATTCCAACCATTTTTTTCAAGCCCATATCTTTGAATTGGTTTTGTCAAATGTCTCATGGATCTAGCTGGAGGTAGATAAATTCCTTCACTAATTTCTCTTTTGATTTTTATCACCATTCTCTCTCTGGTTTTTCTACCGCATTTTTTACATTGATAGCCCTTATTTTTCCCCTCAGATTTCATAGATTTATTACATTTTGGACATATTGGATTCACGCTAATTTCTTTTAATAAATTCAAAACCTCTAGCCTCTCTAAATTTAATGTTATTTTCCCATTGTCTAATAATCTTACACCACCTCCAATCCTTACTCTATCCCCTGGCATTAGCCTAATAACAATCATTCTCAAATCTCCCGTGGGCTCATAAGCTGCTACGTCAATTTCTCCAGTTCCATCACTAATTGAAAATATTACATGCCCTCCAGATATTATAGTGGGCTTTTTTGAAACCCTTCCTTCTATGACTACAGCATGATAAGGTTTTAATTCATTTATGGTATATTTTCTTATCAAATGTGCATCAGTTCCTTGATTTGTTCTATATACTACCCATCTCTCTCCTCCTCTGAACTTTATATAATCTAAAGCCATTCTCACAATATGAGGACTCTCCCCCCTCACTCCAAATAGAACTGGATCGCTTCCATGTGGGGTAATTAATAATCTTTCTTCCTCATAGTCTATATTATTGAAAGTATATGGTTTGTTCTCTCTATCAAAATTTATTACACTATTTAAATCCACAAATCTCTTTTCATCCCAAAGTTCTCTTCGCCTATAGACTATGAGCTCAAATGTATAATCTCCATCGAGTAAATTTCCTATGGCTGCTAGAGCACCTATAATACCTCTTCCATTGTTTATTCTTCTATAATGAATTCCCATTCTTTCCATAAGCATTATAGCCTCATCCAAAGTTAATACTTCATATAATCCTCTATTTCCAAAATCCCTTACACATTTTGGAACCTCCCCCTTCAATAGAACAATTCCTGGCTGATTTTTCTCATCCTTATGGTCTCTATATTCCTCTACGTAATTCATTGCTATATCTAAAATCTCTTTTTCACTCATATCAGAATGAAATCTAAGACAAACAGCACCATTTCCTCTGGACTTCCATGGAATATTTGGATTTAATCTTATTAAATTAGGATAGTCTATAAACTTAGAATACTTTATAAGCTCTTCTATCAATAGCGCTGCTACATAAGTTGTACAGCCAAATTTTAAGGAATCTGTATCATCAATGCCTAAATGATAGAGCGTCATGCATCTCCCCAATATATTTATATCAAAATTCTCTATAGTTTTCACACCTATGAATCTTTATGTATATCATATAAAGGAATGTGATCCAAAAAAATGTACTGGATTAAAATTAAAGCGTCTTAATCTTGCAAAATTAGTATATAATATTAAACAAATTCCAAAGGAAGTAATAATTCTCTACCCATTCTGTGAGAAGTTTATATCCAAGAAGGATAGAGGAATTGTGGAATCCTTTGGCTTAGGAGTTGTAGATTGTTCATGGAATAAAATTTCCCCTAGGAGAATAAGATCGCCAATTAGACGTCTTCCATTTCTATTAGCTGCTAATCCCATAAACTACTCTATACCATATAAATTGAGCAGCTTAGAAGCTTTTACTGCAGCATTATATATAACTGGCTTTTATGAACAAGCCCTCCTTCTAATTTCCAAAGTTAAATGGGGAAGAACCTTTATTTCTTTAAATGAAGAAGCTCTTCTTAGATATTCCTCTGCAGAAACCCATGAGGAAATTGCTAAAATTGATGAAGAATATAGAAGGTTATATGGATTAACTACTTGAAACGCCGCGTTTCAAGAGATCCCTTATTTATTCTTAAATCAATTTTCTCTTGAGGTGGAAAAATGAAGAAAATTGCTCTTGGAATAATATTCGTCTTAATGGCTGCTTCAATAATTCCAGTCTACTCCATTCCTCAGGAGCGAACTCAAGAGCAGATTAATGCAAGAAATATGTTAAAAATAACAGAGATGGCAAAGGAGCGAGTAGAAGCATTATTGGGAAAAATCACTGCAAACAGCTCTTTAATGAATATTGCCAAGCCAATAGTTGATAATTGTAGCGAAATGATTAATAAAGCAAATAACTTAATTAATGAGTCAATTAATGCGCTTAATAATGGAGAATATAATGAAGCAATGAATAAGCTTTATGAAGCCATGAAATTGCTTCACTATTGTTTCATTAAACTTTATGAGCTATCATATGAATTACCTCCAAGAGCTATGGGGTTAATGGAAGCAATTAATAATACAGCGATAAGAATTGAAGCACTAAATGCCACTCTAAAGGGTCTATCTGAAAGATTGGATTATATTGATGATTTAATTAATGAAGCAAAATCTCTATTGAATGAAGCAATGCTTTTACTCTCTCAAGGAAATGTAAGTGGTGCAGCCAATAAACTAGGTGAAATTAATTTAATCATGGCAAAAATAAATTTAGCCATCAAAAATAGAGCCCAAGAGAGATTCATGCTAAAGCTTCATGAGTTTACTAATAAAATAAATGCAACAAATTCCTCAATTGCTAATTCTGAAGCCTTTAGAAATATGCTTAAACATATGGAGAAGAAGAATTTAAAAGAAGCCATAAATTCGTTGAAATCCCTTCAAAAGAAATCATCAATAATTAGCAACTTTATTTCACTTGATGTAAATGCATCAAGAAACGGCTTAAATATTAAAATTTCTAATATTGGAAATTCCACATTACTATTTCCAAATTCAGCATATGGAATTATAATAGAGAGAAAAGTAGGCAATGTATGGATGCTCTTTCATGCTCCAATAGCTGCACAAGTAATTACACCATTAGAGCCAGGAAAGACTGTAAGCATTAAGATTCCAATTCATATTATGCCAGGAACTTATAGAGTTGTTGTTAAAGCATGGACTGAAGGGATGAATAATCAAATAGTTACAAACATGGAGTTTATAGTTAAGTAAGCTCTACCAAATTTTGCAATCCCACTTTTTTAATTTTTATAATTCCTCTTTTTTCTAATCTTTTTAACATCCTCCATAGCGTTGTTCTAGGAATTTCAGGAAAAGCCGCTCTAATTTCAGCTTCTAATGCTCTTCCCTTATTTTTCCTTATAAAATTCAAAATTTTTTCCTCATCTCCTCCTTCTATTTTTTCCCCTACTTTTCTCCTCCTCAATAAAAGAATACAAATCATGGCTGGAATAACTACTATGGTGAAAATTAATGGATTTATACTCATTGGCTCTGTATAGCTAATTGGAATTATATAATCAATTTCATAATATCCAGGATTTAGAACCATTTTGACTTTACCATTCTCTATGGCTATTTGTTTAGGAATAGCGCTAATGCCCATTATTACTGCTCCATCAGGGAATGTAACTTCAATTTCAAATGGAGCATCCAGCTTAAAGGTCCAAAGCTCTTTCGATTTAAAAGTAAGCGCATTTGTATCATACTCAAGAGTAATTAGCTTTGATTCTAATGAGTAAATTTCAATTTCATCATCATTAATTTCATAATTTAATAATTCTCTATTCTCATCATATACTACCACATTACTTACATTTCTACTTAGCAATGGTAGTTTAATATAATATAAATCCTCACTCAATTCAATAAATATCTTAACATGAACAACTCCATCCCTATAGATGATTATATTTGCTGATTGTGAGGTTATTTGAGATGTAAGAATTTGAGGAATAAGAATTAACACTAATAGTAATAATGCTTTTTTCATAATTTCTGGAAATACTTATGAATTTTTATTTTTTTAGGTTTAATATTAACCTCAAAATCTTTTTAATATTATAAAAAGCTTTGAAATAAATTCAATGGGTGGCGTGTTGGCCGTAACCCACCTTCTGTTTTAGGCAGCATTCGACTATTCGGGCTACCCGAGCCTCCCGTAGGCCTCATGGGCTCCTATTTGCCCTTTCTCCCCGCGGATTGGCCGTTTCAACGTAACCGAAGGTATTCTCAGCGAGTGCCCTCGCCTCATAGACATCCACCATCGGACGTCTCGTTTCTGTGCCAAGAGCAGGGGTCTCCCCCTGCGCCTTACGGCGCCGCGGTCCTACGCGGAGGGTGGAGTTTCCTCAGGTTCCTTTAGGAACCCGTGGGCTGCCCACCAACTCGCCACCCTAGTAAAAGTTTAGAGAACTAATTAATAAAGCCGTGCATAGGTCTTCTGATTTCACTCAGATTTGGGACCAGGCCTGCACCTCAGGCGATTGGGAACGGCGGGCTGAACACCTTGGCCGAAGCCTTGGTGCTTACACCCCCGTCCCATCAACCCCATGTTCTATGGGAGCCTTCGTCCGCCTAATGGCGGAATGGCCGCTTGGTTTCGGGGAGGGTTTCCCGCTTAGATGCTTTCAGCGGTTAACCCTTGCGGCGTGGCTGCCCGGCGATGCCCGACCGGACAACCGGTAAACTAGAGGCCGCGGTGCGCCGTTCCTCTCGTACTGGGCGCACCTTCCCCTCAAGCGACCAACACCTCCAACAGGGAGAGTCCGACCTGTCTCACGACGGTCTAAACCCAACTCACGTTCCCCTTTAATGGGCGGGCAGCCCCACCCTTGGGAGCTGCTGCACTCCCAGGATGGGAAGAGCCGACATCTGGGTAGCAAACCGCGGGGTCGATGGGGACTCTCGCCCGCGACGGCTCTGTTATCCCCGGGGTAGCTTTTCTGTCATGCCCGGCCCCCACTGAGGGGGTCACGAGCGGTCGCTAGGCCAGGCTTTCGCCTTTGGATCCCTTACTGTTAAGGATCCAATCAGGCCGGCTTTTGGCCTTGCCCTCTACGGCGGAGTTCTGTCCCGCCTGAGCCGACCTTTGGGCGCCCTTGATATCTTTTCAAGGGCGTGCCGCCCCAGCCGAACTGCCCACCTGCCGTTGTCCCAAGGCATACGCCTCGGTAAGAGATACAGCCACGAAAGGGTGGTGTTACATTGGCGTCTCTTCCAAACCCCGGAGGGCTTGGCGTCATCAACTCCCACCTACGCTCTGCAATCGTAGCCGTATCCCAGCAGCAGGCTGCAGTAAAGCTCCACGGGGTCTTCTCCCCACGTTGGAGGTACTTGGCCTTTTCACCAAGAGGTAGGTTCACCGGGCCCCAGGTCGGGACAGTGGGGAGGTCGTTGATCCATTCATGCACGTCGGAACTTACCCGACAAGGCATTTGGCTACCTTAAGAGAGTCAGAGTTACTCCCGGCCTTCGGCGGCGCTTCGCCCGGTTGTACCCGGGTTTCACGGACCGCCAGTGGCCAGGATTCAGCCCCCGTACACACCCTTACGGGCTTGCGGGGACCTATGTTTTTATTAAACAGTCGCCTCCCCCTTGTCACTGCGACCTAGGCCCCCAGGCTTTCGCCCAAAGGCCCAGGCACCCCTTCTACCGAAGGTACGGGGCTAATTTGCCGAGTTCCCTGACCTGGGGTGATCCCGACACGCCTTAGACTGCTCATCCAGGGCACCTGTGTCGGATCTCGGTACGGTCTTGGAGGCATCTAACCAACCCCCTTTTCATGGGCTCCAGGATTCAGCCGAACCAACCTTACGGTTGGCCCATCCCTGCCTTCGCCTAGTTCTCACCATTACGGTTCTCCCCAGGCTTAAGCAGGTTAGACAGGGCGGCGGCCCTGCTCGGCCTATCCCGAAGCTAAGGGGTTGGCGCATATTACCTCCAAGGCACTGGAATATTAACCAGTTTCCCCTTCGGCAGCTACAAGTTATGTGCTGCCTTAGGGACCGGCTGACCCTCGGCCGACGACCGTTGCCGAGGAACCCTGGCCCTTACGGCGGCGGGGATTCCCACCCCGCTTTGCTGTTACTACCCCCAGGATTCGCACCTCCGGTCGGTCCACTGGATCTCTCGACCCAGCTTCTGCCCAACCGGAGCGCCTCCCTACCGATGCATCCTATTCGGATGCACCCCTGGGTCTCTGCAGCTGGCTTAGCCCCGAAAATCTTCGGGGCCCTGGGTCTCGGCTGGTGAGCTGTTACGCACTCTTTAAAGGTTGACTGCTTCTAAGCCTACCTCCCAGCTGTCTTAGACCCAGGACGCCCTTTTACCTTCACACTAAGCCAGCATTTAGGGGCATTAACCCAGGTCCGGGTTGTTCCCCTCTCGACCCACAGGCTTTTCCCGTGGAATCCGTCTCCGCCCATCTACGGAGCTGGCAGGTTCGGAGTTCAAAAGGAGAGCTGGGTCTTTCGACCCACACATCCCCAATTGGTAGCTCTACCCCGCCAGCAACCTCCGGGCAGACTGGGCTGGGACCCACTTCGGGAGGAACCAGCTACCACCGAGCTTGATTGGTCTTTTGCCCCTAGGCCCAGGTCAGAGGAACGAATTGCACGTCAGAACCCTTGCGGGCCTCCACCAGGCTTTCGCCTGGCTTCACCCTGCCCAGGCCTAGATCGCTCGGTATCGGGTTATCACCGGGGTGACTATTCAGGCCCTCGTCGGACCCCGCCCCTCTCCGCTCAATAGAGCGGATGCGGGCTGTTGGTTTCCCTACGCCTACGGGGGTGAACCCCTTAAGCTCGCCACCCCAGTGAACTCCCTGGGCCGTGCTCCGAAACGGAAGACGTGACACTAGTCATCCTACCTCGTACTCCCCCCTCTCGGAGGTTTCCTTTGGTAGGAATCACTCCTTTCATGCCACGTCACTCCGTAGCCAGTTGGTTTCAGGCTCTTTTCACCCCCCTCTCGGGGTGCTTTTCAGCTTTCCCTCACGGTACTAGTTCGCTATCGGACTCGGGACGTATTTAGCCTTGGAAGTCAGTGACTCCCATCTTCCCACGCCACAACCAAGGCGTGGTACTCTGGAACACCTCCCAGCCAACCCAAGTTACGTCTACGGGGCTATCACCCTCTACGGCGGGCCATTCCAGGCCACTTCAACTTCCTTGGGTAAGGCTTAAGGGAGGGTCCAAAACTCTACATCCCCCTTCGCTTTCGCGAGGGGTTCGGTTTGGGCTCTTCCCCTTTCGGTCGCCCCTACTAAGGGAATCCCATTTGGTTTCTTTTCCTCCCCCTACTTGGATGTTTCCGTTCGGGGGGTTCCCGTTCCTTACGGAACGCTAAAGGCTATTAACCTTTAGCAGGAAGTCCCATTCGGGGATCTCCGGATCAAGGGCTGCATGCGCCTACCCGGAGCATTTCGCCGCTTGCCGCGCCCTTCTTCGGCGCCCGAGCCGAGCCATCCACCAACTGGCGTCGGCGTGTCAGGCCCGGCAACCCCAAATCTGATTAGTGTCAGAGACCTATGCACGGCGTTCATCGTAAGGCAGAAGGCCTTACTACGCCCTTCACTGAGAAGGATATCCTTCCCAGTTGCATCAATTGATAGGCTTGATACCCATTTTTCATGTATGGTTGGGGCTATAACAGTCTTTCTTAGGAGGTGATCCGGCCGCAGGTTCCCCTACGGCCACCTTGTTACGACTTCTCCCCCCTTGTCAAGCTTGGACTCGATACAGGCAACATGCCCATACCTCATCCAAGCTTAACTCGGGTGGAGCGACGGGCGGTGTGTGCAAGGAGCAGGGACGTATTCACCGCACGATGGTGACGTGCGGTTACTAGGGATTCCAGGTTCATGAGGGCGAGTTGCAGCCCTCAATCCCAACTACGGCGAGGTTTAAGGGATTACCTTCCCCTTTCGGGGTCGGAACCCGCTGTCCTCGCCATTGCAGCCCGCGTGTGGCCCGGGGGATTCGGGGCATGCTGACCTGCCGTGGCCCCCTCCTTCCTCCGGCTTAACGCCGGCAGTCCCCTATGTGTGCATCTTCCTCCGCAGAGGAAGATTAGCAACATAGGGCGGGGGTCTCGTTCGTTGCCGGACTTAACCGGACACCTCACGGCACGAACTGGCGACGGCCATGCACCTCCTCTCAGCTCGTCTAGCAAAGTCGTCAGCTTGGCCTTCATCCTGCTGTCTCCCCCGGTAATATTCCCGGCGTTGACTCCAATTAAACCGCAGGCTTCACCCCTTGTGGTGCTCCCCCGCCAATTCCTTTAAGTTTCAGCCTTGCGGCCGTACTCCCCAGGCGGCGGGCTTATCGCCTTCGCTGCGGCACTGGGCTGGCTCGAGGCCAACCCAACACCTAGCCCGCATCGTTTACGGCTGGGACTACGGGGGTATCTAATCCCCTTTGCTCCCCCAGCTTTCGTCCCTCACCGTCGGGCGCGTTCCAGCCGAGCGCCTTCGCCACCGGTGGTCCTTCCGGGATTATAGGATTTCGCCCCTACCCCGGAAGTACCCTCGGCCTCTCCCGCCCCCTAGCCTAACAGTATCTCCGGCCACCTCAGGGTTAAGCCCTGAGATTTAACCAGAGACTTATTAGGCCGGCTACGGACGCTTTAGGCCCAATAATCGTCCCGACCATTCGCGCTGGGCTCACCCCAGTCTCGCGGGGCTGGTATTACCGCGGCGGCTGACACCAGACTTGCCCCCCGCTTATTCCCCCAGCTCCTTACACTGGGGAAAAGCCACCCTCAGCGGGTGGCACTCGGGGTGACCCCGTCGCGCTTTCGCGCATTGCGGAGGTTTCGCGCCTGCTGCACCCCGTAGGGCCTGGGCCCTTGTCTCAGTGCCCATCTCCGGGCTCCCCCTCTCAGGGCCCGTACCCGTTATAGGCTTGGTGGGCCATTACCCCACCAACTACCTGATGGGATGTGGCCCCATCCTCAGGCGGCATGTACAGCATGCTGTACATGCCCTTTGGATGAGGAACCATTCCAGGATCCCTCATCTATCGGGGATTAGCCTCAGTTTCCCGAGGTTATCCCCGTCCTGAGGGTAGGTTAGCCACATGTTACTGAGCCGTGCGCCGCACCCCAACATGGCTAGGGGCGCTAACTCGCATGGCTTAGCCCCACCCCGATAGCAGTCGGGTCCGGCAGGATCAACCGGGATTACGGTCGCAAGGCTGTTATAACCCCAACCATATTTCATGATTGGGTATCAAGCCTATGTAAGACTTGAATCTCCCGATGGTGTTTCTCATCGGGATTATTCAAGTCTCCATAATATTGCCGCAGCTGGAGGGCGATCGCTCATTCCTAGGGCTATGCCCATGAGGTAGCGATCAACGCCGCCGGAAGCTGCGGCTGAAGTTATATCCAGTTCGTGCCAATGTCTTATTTGATTTTCTAAAATATATTTATTACGCCTTGGAATTATCTCTATACCATTGTACCACAAGAAAATCTCTTTTATATAAATAAATTAAATTGATAATTCTATTCTCTTGAATTTTTAATTAAATAATTTAATTTTTCTCATAAAATTGAATGATGGTGGGCCCGGAGGGATTTGAACCCTCGACCACTCGATTATCAGTCGAGTGCTCTAACCAGGCTGAGCTACGAGCCCTAATTTTTATGAAAACAATTTTTCGATTTATGCTTTTTGTCCTATAAGTTTAAATTAATTCATATGGCTAATCATAGTAGGGCCGGTAGATCAGTGGTAGATCGCCCGCCTCGCACGCGGGAGGACGCGGGTTCAAATCCCGCCCGGTCCACTTAAGTGAATTCATAAGGAACCATGCCTTCATTTAATAATTAAAATGCTTATTTGTTTAATTTAAAATGTTTATGTTATATCTAAGAGATGAATCCTAAGGCGTTGATTTCCGAATTTATTTTTTCCCGAAGAAAGGACTAAACAGGGAGCATCACTCGTTCGGAATTTAGGATCGAGAATTAACGTGTTTCTAGAAGACTTGAGCTGAAAACCCAATTATAAAATTCTTGAGGAATCTTTGATTTATGATAATCAGATATAACAACTTAAGAGTAATTATCTGATAAACTCGATCCTAAAGCCTCGCTCAATTATGGGGTAAAGTCTTTTTTGATATTTCTCAAATTCTTCCTCAGTCATGAGAATTATGTGCTCAGGTTCCTCTTTTGTAGAATGCATTAAACGTCCAAACCTTTGACTTTCTTGCATTCTACTACCATGGAGGAATGCCACCTCTATTACACGTTCTATTCCTGGAAGGCTCAAGCCCTCGTCACCCACACGGCTGACAACACATACTTGGCTTCCCCTTATAATATCCAACCTATCTTTTGTTTCTCCATAGATGAATGGTATGTTGAAAGTTTTGGCTATTTTCTCGCCTAAATTAAGCCAATCACAGAAAATCAAAGTTTTAACAGGTGTCAATAACAACTCACTTAGTTTGCGCATCTTTTCTCGATTATCGCTCAAAATATAAACTCGAAAAGTTGGCTCTCGTACAACCTGAAGCCTAATTAGCTCTTCCCAACTCATACCAATTGGAAAGCCTGTTAGAGCTATAATGTAGTTTTCGCGTCCATCCTCTCTATATGGTGATCCACTGAAGCCCATTCGGTATTTAGTCCTTAAGGTTGCTAGTCGCACAAACGTATTGGCTGGAAGATGCTGACATTCATCAAAAATAATCAGGACATATTCATTGTTTTTTACTTTATCATAAGCGTGGTATGTAACTACTTCAATTTCATGGCCATATTTTGGAATATATTTGTTTATGCGTTCAAGCCACTGCTCCTTTAGCGTTAAAGTTGGCACAACAACAAGTTTTCTGCCCTTAACCCTAGCTAGGACATAAATTCCAAAAAGGCTTTTTCCACTTCCAAAAGGCCAGAACACTCCAATGGCACCTTTGTTGAGGAATTCATTCCAAGCATGCTGCTGATAGCTTCTCAGTTTTATACCATCCCAAGGACGTAGATCCTCCTCTCTAACTGGAATAGGCATAAAGGGCAATGTGCCATCCTCAATCATTTGGGCTATTAGTTTAAACTCATAGCCCTTCTTTATTCTAAGCCTATCTTCGCCTTCACACCTTGTAATAAAATGCTTGTATCGACGCATGGCTTCTTCTCGCAGTTCCTTACCTGTTAATAATATTCCATTAAAAACTTTGAATGGCATGGGCTCGGCAAATTTGAACTTTTCTTTCAAGCTTGGTGGAATTTCACTGAACCATTTAACATAACGGTTTACAACGAAGATGTTGTAGCTTTTCGTTGAGCGTTCGAGCCAGCCTATGCTGAAATTAAGCCACTTAGGAGCGATGACATACCATTCATTAGCCCTTTTGGGAATAATCAAGTAGGGCTCTTCAAAGAAGGCCTCCAAAAACTCCTTTTTCACTTGGCTGAAGCGAAAAAGCTCAATTTTTCGTTCAAAATCACTACGTATTTGAGCCTGCAAAACTTCAATTGAACGTTTAAACTCTTCCAGCTTGGCAAGGGCCTCATTAACTTTTTTGAGAACATCAGCTATGTCAAACTCACTCAAGCTTTAATCTCTCCTTGGTTATATTTTTGATGAGGCTAAATAATTCGTTCAAACTTAAGTGCCAAAAGCCTAAGCTAAGACCAATGGCTTTATCTCCCTTTAGCATAATATGCCTCCAAAATGGTTGTAAACAAATATAGAGCTTAATGGTATGACACCTCAACAATTTGAGTTTTTTGAAGTTGCTATGACTTCACTTTCTTTTGAGAATATTTTTAACTCAATTTTCATTTTATCTATTTTTTAGTCTACTCTTCATATAAAATTTTTGATATTTTCAAAAATTATAAATAATTATAAGTAATGAAATGTCTTAAGTGATCTTTCTAGGCTTAGGAAATTCGCTTTGAGGAAAAACAGCAAGAAGCAAACTCATCCATGAAGGGACTAGTAATAATTTTTACAAGGATTATCAGATGATGTTCATGTCAAATAATTCATAGTAAACCCTAATGGACTATCAGCCACAAACACAAAAAGCTTTAATAAACAAAGCTCTTAACATCAAACAATAAAGCCATGAAATGGTTTATGAAAAACTTAACAAACAATTCCAATATAAGAAATTACCAAAGAGCTTACGAAGGCTGAAAAAGTTAGGAGGCGCTACTATAAAAAGGGATAAATGTTCTTTAATTGGGAAGGTTTACAATATGTCTAATTTGGTATATCCTTTTCACAATTCTCTTCCATGACTAATAAGCCTTTTATGAGTCTGCTGAATACAAAGAAATTTTTGATGGGATAGATTTAATATGATTTCTCAAGCTCTAATGGTAATCTCTGCAATAGAACTATTTTTGGATTATTAAATTTAAAATAATCATAATGAAATCAACAATTATATTCTTCTATGACACAATTTTCATCAAAAATATTACAAATATTTTATGCCTTCCATTTCCAATTCAATTAACTCATTAAACTTTATATAAGATGTTTTAGATATATATTGATTTAGATATATATTGGTTAGGCGATTATATTGACTTGTTGGAAGTGGTTTGATAGCCTAATAAAGGAAGCAGGATTGAAAATAACAGAAAGTAACAAAGATAAAATTGAGGAGGTTATTCACAAATACATCGGTGAACAAGCTAGTTATGGTCGCTGTTCAACACAATGGAAAAAAGCTCTGAAGCAGATACAGGCAGACGAAAAAATGAAGAAGGAGTTAATTGATAGACTTAAAACTCTAACATAACCAAATAAGTTACATTAAAAATTTCTTTTTTTTAGTTGTGAACTTTATTGTTAAAAAGAATTTTATATTTAATAAATAATCAAAATTATAGTGATGATTATGGAATTTTCATCCTTATTTAGCCTAGATTCTGGCTTTCTTTTAATCGTTGTTGTCATAGGATTGAGGGCTCAAAGAAAGCTTCGATTACATGGAATTGTAATGTTTATAGCAGTAATTCTTCACGCAATTACACTTTTGGTGGTGATGCTGCCCTCTTTCTTGATTGGTTTAATTTCTTACATTTTTAAAATCCCTTAAACCCCATTTCATTGATATCTATAGCTCATGGTGTTTCTGGGCTTTTAGCTTGGCTTTTAGGGTTATGGATTGTTATTACATGGCATTTTAGTTCTTCCCTACAGAATTGCTACCGTAAAAAGGTTGAAATGCGTTTTACGTTGGTTTTTTGGGTAATAGCGTTAATTCTTGGTTTTATAATGTTATATTGAACTTTTTTCCCTAGCTAATTTTTCCATAAATAATTAACCTTGGATGGTTTTTTATGAGTAGGATTTTGAAAATACTTAAGTCTGGAATTTACAATATACTTGTAAAAATAATTGTAATGACGCCCATTATTATAGGAAATCAATAAATATCGTTTATTAATGAAATGAGATAAAAACTTTTGTAATAATAAATGGGCAGACTCGCGCCTCATGTAAATTTTTTTGAATAATGTATTTGCATTCTTAATCTAAATCTTTGAAAGTATGCTTGAATACTTCTCCATCCTCATCATTTTTCCCTCAGGCTGAATAAGCCAAGTCATCCAGCAAAGCTCTATTGGTTTATAACCACAGGTTAAAGCTATTTCCTCAACTTTCTTAATAAACTCTATATCATCATTTACAGGTTCTAAGTTTGCTTTAACTAAAATCTCATTTATTACCCTCTTAACTATTTTATCAGGCATAATAGTATCAACACCACCCATCATCCTAAGATATTGGAATGTAATTAGTCCAATTCCTTTAATTCTTCCAATGGGATCTTCTTTCCATTTTTCAAGTTTAGCATTTTTAGCCCAATTTCTAAGGGCCATTTTATCATCATCGCTTAGAGTTGATAAATAAGAGGCAATTTCCTTAGCGATAATCCATGATCTCTTGTTTTTCCATACTGTCCTTAGTTCATCAATATCAGCTTTAGCGAGATCTTTAAGATTCTTAATTTTTCCACTTTTCACAAATTTTTCATTAAATTCCTCAACCTTTGGAACAACTGCTGTGAAATAGTTTAAGCCTATTGAAGTAAAGGCTGCATCAACAACCATTAAAACTACGCTTCCTCCCCATCTCTCAGTTCTAAGGCATCTATCGCAATGCTCCTTCAATCCATAAACCTTCTGCATATAACCATCAACAATATTCTTCAATAGAGACATTTTATCACCGTTTTAGTTTATTATCTGAAAAATTGGATTTGTATATTACCTTATCAGAAGTCATCTATTCGTTTATTATCCTTCTCAGAAAACTCTCATCGTTAGTTTGATAGAAGATGAAATCGAAGGTACAATCATTAAATAGCTTAAGGGATATAACTTCATGCTTTTGTACAAAATTAAAATACTAACCTTTCATTCTTCAATTCAATGCCTTGCATTTTTATCTTGGTTACTCGATTGATATTTGACTCATTTTTCTCAATATATCTAGAAATAATCTTGGTTTTTCGGTATGAATTATTTTTATGCTCTTTTTAGGTTTAATCTTCTCAAGGATTGTCTTGAGTTGATATTGATAATAATGCCCAGATGCTCTTATTCTATAGGACTCTACTCCCATTATTGAAAACCAGTTTGCTATGACATTGTATTCTGAGCCTTCCTCAATTTGAGGCTCAGGCTCTGAGATTATTGCTAAACAATCTTTTGAAAGAATTCCAGTTAGATTGAGATCTTTTATTAAATCCACAATTTCTCTGTAAGAAACTAGGATTAAGGACTTCTCTTCTATGCTTTCAATAGGTATTCTCTTGAATGAAGTGAGATCATCTAAATATTCATCTACAACCTGGGGCTTTTGTAGGTTTGGAATTTTTTCTAAGAGTTTTACCAAGGGGGAGGATGCTATTACAATCTGCATTTTCATTTTTTCAGCTATTAACATTAGTGCATAAGCATATTCAATATCAAACGAGTGTAGAGTGGCTAGTAGCTGTTTTCTATCTTTAGCTAGTTTTTCTATTATTTTTATTGCTTCAGTTGGAGTTATTGGAATTCTATCTGATCCTATGTTTGTTCCTTCTATGATTAAAGTATCTATCCCTATGTCCCTATTTTCCTCTATAAAGGTAAATAGGTTACAACCTCGGTTAAACTCATTGAATGTCTCCTCATCAAGAAAGCTCTCGATTCTGAAGTCTCCAGTATAAAGCATGGTCTCATTCTTTCCAAAGTATATAAAGGCATATGCAGGATATGCACTGTGGGAAATAGGTATTGCCATAATGTTGTTTTCATCAGTCTGAAGAGGTTGTAGCTCCTCTAATTCCACATAGTATTTTCTTGGTATTAAGGAGAGCCAATTTGGAGAAATCCCCCACTTCTCTTCCATATATTCATAGATTGCCATGTTTGGAAGTTTGACCTTCATCTCATGCGGTATATTAGATAAAGCACCAAGATGATCTAAGTGCATGTGGGAGATATAAATTGCATTTGCTCCTTCATACCAATCTGGCTTTGGAATAACTCCTATATCTCTGAGCTCTTTTACACCACGTGGAGTAATAAAACCAGAATAATATTTGCTCATTAGATCGAACCTTATTCCTTGATCGAAAATGATTATCTTATCGTCATCCTCTATTCTAATGAAGTTTCCTCCAATGCTCAATGAGCCACTGAGAATTTTTATATTCATTGTGATTTTTCTCCAGTTTTGGGCTGAAGGATGTATCTTTTTTGTTTTCTTTCAAAGACTTGTAATTCCATGGTCTCCAAGGGATCTTGAAATTTCAACACCATTGGATGTCCACTTCCTATATTATAAACTATATAAAGCCAATAACGCTTTTTCTGTTCTTTGGCAATTTTGAATTCATCCTCAGTGAGCTCTGCATAAATTTCTAACCCTTTATGCCCCTTCACTTCTATTAATCTTATTTCACCAGTAGATGGGTTTATGCTTTTTACATCATAATGCTCCGACTCTGGTACCACATAAGGTATGCGACCTTCAGCTCTTTCATCAGCTAATACTTTTTCAATGGCTTTCTTTTCTATTTCCTTTTTGACTTCCTCCGGAATATCCTCAGATGGTTTTGGTGAATGTTTTATGAAATGTATATATCCCACTGCATTAGAAGTGACTATTTCAAGATCTGAGTTCTTAATCCAAGTTTTCTCTGAATCTCTTAAGTTATAATCTTCGAGCCTAGATTTGTAAATATTGATGACATTTAGAATTTCAGTTATTCCCTTTATTTCATTAATAATTTCTGAATAAACCACAATGGGTATTTCCTTATTTTCTAGTACTTCTATCCCTATACAATTCGCAATTGCTTGAGAAATCATATGTAGAAGAGAGGATCCTCTGAGGATTTTTCCATTAGTTAAATCAACACCCACTAAATCAGCATATAAAAGGGTTCCATCCCTTCGATCTTTTATAGAAACAGGTATCATGCTTATCAAAGCCTCATTTTCTCCTTTAGCAGCTATGCAAATTGATTCATTTGTGCTACTACTTCCAGTTAAATAGGCGTAAAAACCATCCAATGTGTTAATGTAAGTTGGCATTTCTTGTTCTCTCCAAACTTTTATGCTTTCACCTTCTTCAGAAAAATTTAGATCAATTATTGATGCTGAGGCTCTGAGAAGTTTAGTTAACACATTAAAAATTTCCTTATAACTTTCAAATCCGATTATTTTGATGGTTTCTTCCACCTCTTTTCTCGACCGAGGTTTGTATAGAACTCCTTTGGATGAAAGCTCCTTTTCTATTTCTCGCTTAGCTGCTATAATCCTTTGAACCAACTCTTGGAGGCCAGCCTCATCCTTTTCTAAATAGGTTCTTATGGATTTGGCCTCAGTTACTTTTACAAATTTCTTTTTCTTGGTTAATGCCACAGAAGGATCAAGCTCCTTTATATCCTTTGTTTCAGCATAATAGAATAGTACTTCTTGGCCTATTATGGGTCTGGGTTGAAGCTCTGCCCTTTTTAAGTTGAATAATTTTTGATACATAGAGTTTAAAGCCGTTTTATCTGCTATATTGTCCATGAAGAGAGTATAAACTTCGACATCTTTTTTCTGACCCAATCGCCAAACTCTACCGATTCGCTGTTCAAGTTTTATTAGACTCCATGGGACTTCATAGTTAACTATTATGTTTGCCACTTGAAGGTTTACCCCTTCTGCGATGACATCTGTGGCAATTAAGATTCTTGCCTTAGGATCTTTTTCGAAGGCCATGCGCACTTTGTTGAAGAGTTTTTCATCCCGTGTTTCCTCTGAGCTTAAGCTTAATATGCTTTGACTCCATTCTGGATGTTTTTTCTTTAAATTGTTAACTATATAGTCAAGAGTATCCTTATATTCTGTGAATACTATAACTTTGGAGTCAGCTATTATATCCTCAAGAAGAGATATTATAGCATTAAGTTTTGTATCCCCCTTTTCCATTATGGATTGCGCCATATCCCTTAGTTCTTTTATCTTCTCCATGTCGCTGTCGCTTAGCAGTGATGAAGCTCTATCCAGGAAGTCGTTGAAAATTTCCTCTGGATCTTTTTCATACTCAAAGTCTTCATATCCTACGCCCAGGAAGCTTTCAACACTTGCTATAAGTTCCTTGGGAAAGTCTGGCTCTACTCTTCTAAGTAAAAGCCTCTGAAGTGTTGTCCATGCTGAATAAGGGCTTGATGTAGCTCTTTTAAATATTAAGACTGTTAAGAGGGGGATTACCCTCTGGTTGATTATACCCTCCTTATATGCAAAATCTATCAACTTTGTCCTTAGGAAAGATACAAGCTCTTTTACAAAATTTTTTTCATCCTCTCTTCCAGCTATAAGAGCTGCATAAAACTTAGCATCCGTGAAAATCTTCTTTTCTTCATAAATAGTATTAACATCTTCTTTTGTTCTTCTGAAGAGTATGGAGCCATGGGTAACTTCATAAAACAATCTTTTGTCAAGATTTTTCCAATCCTTAACAAGATAAGGATCAAGCAGCTGTAGGCGTTGTATATAATCCTCAGGATTGCCTCTATGAGGAGTGGCAGATAAAAATATTACATTTCGAGAGGGCTTTTTCTCAATAAGCATTTTTCCAATATTCCAAAATCTTTTTGTTTTATAACCAAACTTGTGAACTTCATCCACTATAATGAGATCCCATTCCACATTCACTATTTGGGAAAATCTCTCCTCTCTCTTAAGGAGATCCATTGAGGCAATATAGTAGCCCTCTGGAAAGTTTTGCATTTTGTAAAATTCCATATTTTCACGCTCTAAGTGTTTTATCTTTGATGTTGGAATGCCCATTCGAATGAGTTCTCTACGCCATTGTAAAACTAAAACTCTGGGAACAACTATTAAGGTTCTTTTTACTCTTCCAGTGTTTTCTAGGTATTTGGCTATTGCTAGAGCTGTTATGGTTTTTCCCAAGCCTATTTCATCTCCTATTAATACTCTGATGGGTTTTCTAAGGGCCAATCTAGCAATAACTTCGCATTGATGCAAGTAATGTTGCGGTGGATTTTCAGTTGAAGTTTTCAGATATGGAGAAAACAATGGATGATAGCTTAAATGGTTCAAAACATTTGTCATAAAAGTTAATACGCCCTCTCTCAAGTTCATGTTTATTCACCTATTTCAAAGAAGAGTTTAAATTTCAAAGAAGAGTTTGAACGCTCTAACAATGTTTTTAAGTTTTGCGAGCTTTCCATATTTCCACCATGATTCTCTGAAGGCTGATGCCCAATAGTGGGCATCCCAGCTTGTCATGTTGAATATTTGCTTTTCAAGCTTATGAATGTTTTCAAGATTCTTCCTCAGAAAGGGCCTAACACAAGCATATATTAGAAGCCTATTGTATACTTCAAGATCTTGAACAAATATTTTGTCTTCTTCAAAAGGGATGTGAAATTTCTTTGCAAGTATGAGGAGTTCTCTTGGATTTATTTTCGTTCTTAAATCGATTGAGCCCCTCAGTGGGTTTTGAGGAGTTGAACTCCATATGAAAGTAGCTGTGTTTTTAGCAAGCTTGATTTGATATTTTATTTTCAATAATTCTGACTTTTTCATTTTTTCATCATCCAAAGTTTAAAGAGCGCTCTTCCTGATAATGAGTTAAAGGCTGTTATTTTTGAGCTATCGAGGATTATTGGTTGCTTAAGCTTTAAAGCTCCTTCAAACTGGGTTTCTTCTAGATTTAACGCCCTTTCAATATCTCTGAATTTTTGAGCAAAGTAACCCACAAGCTTTGAGTCCACTTCCTTACACATGAATGTTATATTCTCTCCGAATTTTAAGATTAGTTGCGAGACTACAGCCTCTTGATTAAGCTTAGATAGTGTATCCACTGCCATTTGTAGCGCAGTGAGGTTATTGGGGATTATTTGGATTAATTTTGCACCTACATGAGTTAAATCAAGCCTTTCAACGTTGATTTCTTCCTCGAGGCTCTCTACTATGACTGTTAGGATGGATGTAAATTCCTTTCCATCCTCACCTATAGCCTTAATCCTAAATTTATGTTCTCCCACTTTTTCAATAACTCCTAGATCCCACGTTATTTCGAAGGGTGCCTTGCCCTTATCAGGCGTTACTTTTCCTTTTTCAGCTTGTATGCTTATTGGAAAATCATATGAATCTATAGGTGTTATTGAAGCTGTAACTTTGACCTCTTCACCTGTTTTTATTATTAATGAGCTTGGTTTTAGGTTTAGCATGAAGCCTGTTTCAATTTTTTGCTCTTCTTTGATTATTAAGCCAACTTTTAGTATTTTCTCCCAATCTTTTAAATTGATGAGATCTTCAAGGCTTATTCTTTTATTTTGAATTTCAACTTCATATCTTATCTTATATGTTTCCCTTCCTATTTTTTTGAGTCCGCTTTCCGCCAATAGCCTATCTTTTAGGTCTATTGCAGCAATTCTATAGGGGAGGATTTCTGCCTCATCTTTGATTTTTGAGGGTGTTTCTGAGCCGTTCTGTGGGCCTATTTGTTTCCAGTAGAGTTTTCCATCCATCAATATTCCAATGTCAAAATTTTCTACACCTTTTTTTATTGCATACTCAATAGCATGGCGTGTAGTTAATGGAGCGGATGTTACTGCATAAAATGTCTCAAGTATATTTCTAAAAGCATATCTATTTGTTCCTTCGATTAAGTCCCAGTTTTGATTAATCTTTAGGAATTCTGCTAAATCCTTGAAGCTTATGTCTAATCTTAGTTTTGGGCCTGTGGCTGGATTTTTCAATCCAGCTTCAACTTGTGGGATTATTGCTGAGGCTGCGGATGTTATAGTCCATTTTATTTCATCTCTTCCAGCTTCCCTTACTGGATAGGCAATTCTTGTTAATGCTGAAAGAAGATGTTCGTTTAAAAGTCTGAGGTTATCTTGTATATAGTCTTTCAGCTTTCTTTCCTGTAAGCTTCTTATGTCTTTATCTGTGTAATATTCTGTTAGACTTTCCATAACTTCTTCTGCTGATTTTATTTTTGCAGCAAAGGTTAGAAGGGTGTTAAAGTTGGCTTGTTGATGTGGACACAATACAACTATTGTGTTTCTATAAGTTCTTCTTCCTTCTTTACCCCTCATGAGAATTAAGTCTCTTACTTCATCTTCGATTATTTCTGGCTTAACTAAAACTACTAATTGAGGTTTTGGTTTATCATCTATTGTTACTTCTTCGAGGAGTTCTCCATAGCCTATTACTTTAGTGTCCTCTTTATCGAAGATTTCTCCTTTCTCTTCTATACCTCTCCTCTCCTCTCTAGTTAGTATTTTTTTGACGCATTCTGTTATGGTTCTATGGAGCTCCAACCTTGGTTCGCGTAATTTTTCTGCAGCCTTTTTTTCTACGTATTCTATTACAGATGGATATGGTGTAAACCAATAGCGTCCATTCTCTGAGGTGAAGTGCGGCAATCTACTTACCATTTCAGCCAATATATCCTTTATGTCAAGAGGTGAAAATCCTTCAATTGTGAAGGTTTCAGGATCATAAACCATGAGGGCAACTTCTTTCATATCTGGGAAGATCTTTAAGGGCTCTTTGAAGGTTTCATAAGTATAGGTTTTTAGGAAGATTGCAGTGGCAATTTTATAGGCTAGTTCGCTTTTTGAGCATTCTACTACTGAGCCTAGGCGTCCCTCTTCTGTAACTATATCTCTGGAAACAACATCTCTGAACTCTCTGCGGCTTTCTGTTAGAATTCTAGTTCTTATATCGCCATCTTTCAAATCAATATGCCATGGCATTATAAAGGTGGTCTCTCTCCTTAGGCGCAATAGCCTTCGAACAACTTTTCTTGTTATCCTTATGGCATCTCTTGTTTTTTGAAGATCTCTATTTCTTGTTACAAATTCTTGTAGTACTTCTATGTACTTTGGGTGAAAGGGATATGTGTCTTTTGGCGTAGCTACTTTTCCAGTTTCTGTGCAGTATTGCCAGTCGGATTCTACACCAAAGAGCTCTTTGTATTCATAATATTTCTTATAAAGTTCATCTCTTGCTTTACAAGCTTGTTCCTCTGGGATTTTTTTGAATATTCTTCTCTGTAGCACTTTTGCAACATCATCTGGCGAAACTGGAGTAATTATTTTCGTGGACTCTCGGCTTAAGTTCCTTAGGACTTTACTTGCATAGCCTGCGAATATTTCTTCTTCTAGAAGTTTCTTCTGTCCTTCCACTTTTCGATATTCAGCTTGTATGGAGATGACTAGGACTGTCCTTGGGGTATCTTCTATGGCTCTAGAGAGGTAATCAAGAAATAGAAGAACTTTTTTTGCATAATCCCTTAGATCTTGGGATTTATCCATGTTGAAGACATAGTGTACTATTTCATCCATTAGGATTAGGATGGGCTCCCTTGTTTCTGACAGTATGCTCTTTAAAAGTGTTACCTCTGGTGCAGGATCTTTTTCACTATCAATTTGTTTTACTTTACTATAGGCGCCAAGCTTGTAGGCGAGCATGCCCCATATTGTTTTTATGGTGAAGCCCTCAGCCTTGTATGGTTCCTTTGGATGAGGAACAAGATCGGCTCTACTTCCATCCATGACAATTATTGTTGGTTTGCCCACCTCAGCTATTTTTGCAGCTAACTGTGGGCTTATTTCTCTTAGAGCATCGGGATTACTGAAGGCATGATATAATGCAATTTGAGTGTGAGTTTTTCCTCCGCCAAATAGTGAGGTTAAAAGGTATATGGCTCCACTTCTTTCATTTTTTAAGGTTTCAGCTATATCTTCCATGAGGTTTTCCATGGATTTTGTTAGATATGTTCTAGCGAAGAATTCCTTTGGATTTGTATACATGGGCTCTTCTTCGCCCCTCAGTAGATCGCCTAAATCTGGTGCTGCTTTATCATCCAATCTTGCATCATATATGTCGTCCCATACTTCCATTAAGCCATTTTTTATATGACTTAATATTCCCATTTTTATTCACCTTCTTCAGGAAAGAGGGGCCTCTGTCCTGGAGATAAGTAATCCATTATGCGCTTACATAGAGCCCATTCAGGATCTTCCTTTGAGATAATCTTCGCCATAATTTTAGCCAATGTTAACGCCTCTTCCACATATGCAGGATAATCGTTTTTCAACTCTTCGAGTTTTCGTTTGAACTCTACTCTTGAGAAGGTTGCTGCATAATATTCTAATGTGTGAAGGGCATCTACTGAGCATCTTATTTTTGGGTTTTCTGGATTTATGCCCCTGATTTCTAGGATTTCAGCTAAGCTTGAACGCTCCATTGAGGAAGGTTCTATTAAGGTGTATGTTCTAGCTTTTGCCACTTTGGCTCCTGGCTCAGCTTCACCCTTCAAAATTTTCCATGTTTTGATTGCTGTATTAAGATCTAGCGATGTACCAATTGAGAACAACCTTAAGTCTGTGCTCTCAAGAATCTTTTTCTTTACTCCAGGCAGAATGGACTTTATAAGTAGATAGAACATTGCATCGGGATATCTTACGCCTTCTTTTAATTCAGCTTTTATCGCTAGGGCTTTTGCCAAGCCCAGATAAGTAGCAGGATAAACGTAATTCTTTATCAGCGTTTCAGTGTCTATTTTTCCTATAACTTTTATTTCGCGGTATTTTGTGGCTTTGGCCAAAGAAGCAGCTAATGTTCCAATGACTAGGTCTCTGCCAATTGTACCAATATCCATGAGCTCTCTGGCTCTTTTGGCTGATTCCTCAACCATTTGATTGTAGAGCTCCGAGGCCTCAATTGAGCCTTGACTGCCCTTTCTCCAGACAACAACTATGCTTGCATCCATGGAGAGTTTTCCGCGCTTAACTATGCTTTGAGCTGACTCCGTTGTTATTGGAAAAGCGTTTGTAACCATAAGGCCGGCAGCCTTCCAACCAGCCTCAAGTAGAGCTTTCCATGCATCAGGATCTGTGTGGGCATAATATGTGACCAGTAAACCATTATCTTCAAGACGAGAAGCCATGGTTATAAACGAAGAGCTGAGAAGGTTTTGGAAATACTTGGCACCATCCTCGTAATTAGCGTTTGCGCCAAGCCTAGGCGGGTTAAGGCTGACTTCGCTAAGGGCAAACTTCTCCCATTGGGTTGAAATTTCAACCCAACTGTCGCCAACCCTCTCAAAGAAGGCCTCTGGTAGAAAACGCGGGACAAGCCTTCCGTTTTCAACATCACTTAAAGCCCGTTTAAGCCAAACATAATAGAAATCGCTAAGCTCAGCATAAGGAACATCATCATAATAAGGCGGATCAGTAATAATCAACTTAAACTGACTTTCTTCTACTTTATTCAGAACAGTTGCATCGTCGATAAGTGATTGCACATTATTAGTTATATTTGTATTAAAGTCAGCTAAATATGTAAGACCTCCAATGACACTTTTTATACATCTCTCCCATGAACCTGTTACGTTGGCAAAAGGAGATAGATCACACCAATTCCAGACCATTGCAATACCTCTAAATGTTAATGACCCAGCAACTACAGCGCCCATTATTGTATCCGATCTAACGGGGGCTACTAAGGAAGAGAAGGAGGA
>JANXER010000030.1 GCA_025057955.1 Candidatus Methanomethylicaceae archaeon
AGCTCTGCATTTTTCAAATTGGATGAAAGCTTAGAAAATAATTCCTTCATTTTCATTGGAGTCATACAACCCACGGTATCTGGTATGCTTATTCTATCTGCTCCACTTTCCATAGCTGCTCTACATATTCTTAGTACGAATTCATAATCAGCCCTTGTGGCATCCTCAGCAGTAAACCTAATTTTCAATCCATGGGATTTTGCATATTCAATGCTTGAAACCGCCATATCAATGGCTTTCTCCTCATCAATTTTTAGGGATTTCAGCTTCTCCTTGGTTACTCCTAAGAATATTGCAACTCTATCCACATCGCACTCTATAGCAGCATCTATATCATACTTCAGAGCTCTACTGTGAGCTAATATTTCTGCGGATAGTCTTTCAGAGGCTATTTTCTTAACAGCCTCATATACATCCCTTGAGACTGCAGGATGTCCAGCTTCTATCATATTAATTCCTATTTCATCAAGCTTTCTTGCAATTTGAAGCTTCTCCTCTATAGTAAAGGAAACTCCAGGGGTTTGCTCCCCCTCTCTCAAGGTAGTATCCAATATCAATACTTTTTTCATAGATTAACACTTAGAAAAAAGGATATCGAACTTAAATATAAATATTTTCGTCCATTTATCTTTAAGAAATCGTACTATATATTGCAATACATATTAATAGATAGTAATTAGTAAAACGAAAAATGTAAAAAAATAAAAAATAATATACATGAGTCTGATAATGTTATAGAGAGGCGAAATATTTGGAGCTAATCGTAGGAAAAATAGAGGGGGTTACTACCACTGATTTCTTCACCATGGTTATAACCAATCCTTGTATAGGAAAGGAGGATTATGTTGAAGTAGAGCATGAGGGAAGAAAATATTTATTGATTGTAAAGGAAATTAGAAGGTTTGGAGATAAATTATTAGCAGATTGTATAATAATAGGAACTTCTCCTAAAATTCCATTTAATACTGGTTTAGAAGTAAAATTAGCTTCTGAGGAAACCATAAGAAGGGGATTGGGATTAACAGCTAAGGAAGCTGATGGAATATACATAGGGAAATTAAGAGATTTAATGATTTGGCTTCCAGTGAGAAAGTTAACTAGAATATTCATTGTAGGAAAGCCAGGAGCTGGAAAATCCTATACCATGGGTGTAATTGCAGAAGAGCTTATGAAAAAAGGAGTTCCATTAGTAATTGTAGATGCTCATGGAGAATATTCAAGCTTAAAAGTTCCAGCAGAATCTCCCTCAGAGGAATTTAAAGTAGAACCAAGATCCTATGCAGATTACATAATAGAATTTGCCAATCTAACATTTAATCCTGGCGCAGATATAGATATATCTGCATTAGAAAGTATGAGGATTGAGGATTTAGTCTCTCAAATGCAATGTACCATAATAAATCTCAGAGGATTGCCCTTGATTGAACAATATTACATTGTAAGTAAGCTTCTCAATAGATTATTAGAGGCTATAATGATAATGCAAATACCCCCATTTTATCTTGTATTGGATGAGGCTCATATATTTGCTGGAAGAGGGAAACAAAAGGATCCTTTGATTAAGGAATGCTCAGAGGTTGTTAGAAGATTTGCACAAGAGGGAAGAAAATTTGGCGCAAATTTAATAGTTCTAACTCAAAGACCGCAATTGCTTGATATGACTGTTAGAAGTCTATCAGCCACCTGGATAATACATCAACTCACTGATCCAAATGATGTTAAAATAGCCATTGAAAGTGGAGGATTGAGCAAAGAGTGGAGCGATAAAATAAATTGGCTTGAGCCAGGGGAGGCTATAATTACTGGGGATGTTGTGGAAAGAATACCACTTCATATTAAAATTAGAAGAAGAGAAACAAGACATGGAGCTCCAGGGTTTAATCCATTGGATTTCGTCTCTCCAGAGGAAAGAGAGAGAATGAAAAAGAGATTAAGCTCCATGAAAACTCGTTTAATCAAAATTCAAGCTATACAAGAAGGGCCCCCCTCTCTTGCTCTTCCCTCCCTCTATTTACCAATAGCCATAGATGAGGAGAAGATATTAAGCAAGCTTAAGGATAATAGAACATTGGATCACGTGGAATTAATAAAACATAATTTAAAATATATGCCCTCTCTATTTGCAGAGGCCATGGTAAGCACTTTCAAAAGAATACCATCAATTGAAATAAAGGATAGAATTAGAAGAATAATTCCAGTGGATTCTTCAATTACTACCTTCGATTGGAGATATGAATCAGCCTATGGATTGACCATAGAGGATGTTACAAATCCTCTATCAACTCCTCAAAGAGAGGGTAAACATATTCAACCCTCTTCTTTAATAATGGAATACTCAGGTGTGGAAAATTTAAAGGGACTTTTTAAGAACTTTGCTATTTCAAAGCTCACTCAACAAATATATTATCATAAGGAGCTTAATGAATATTCAAAATTGGGGGAGAGTGTTGAGGAATTCAAAAATAGAATTAAAGAGAGACTTGAAAGCATAAAGAGGAATAAAATTACTGAAATATCATCATTCTATGAATCAAAAATAAAGGAATTGGATTTATCCATATCATCCATAAGAGAGGAATATGAGAGTCTGAAGAAACTTATTAATGAGATAGAGGAGGAACTTAAGAGCCTTAAGAAGGAAAAGGCGAAAATGGAAAGAGAGGGAAAATCACTGCTTAAAATATCTGAGCAAATTAGAACAAGGGAGATGAGAATAAATAGACTTGAGAAAAAGCTTACAGAGCTCAGTGATAAAATTTCTTCATATAGAAAGGAGAGAGGCATTTTAGAGGATAAAATGAGGGAGGAAATTAAGAGGGCAACTTCTGAAATAGATGCCATGATGAACTCCCCAATTCAAACCATGATGTTTCAACCGAAACATGATGAAGTGAACATAGAGGCAATGCATGTGGTTTGGGTGCCAATATTTGAGGCCATTTATAGAATATATTTCAATGGTTCAAAAAAAGAATTAAGGTTTGAATGGAATGGAGTTAATGGAAGAGGAAATTTTGGAAGCTGTTCAGAATGTGGAACATCCATAGATCAATTGATGGAACCTTTAATATGTTATAAATGTGGTGAAATTTATTGTCAAGATCATTTAATCTTATGTAGTAATTGTTGGAGGGGTGTTTGTAATGAACATCAAAGAGTTTGTCCAAGCTGTGGTAAGATATATTGCATTGAAGAGAAGAAATATTTATGCTATGAATGTGGTAAGGAGCTATGTGATAATTGCGTTTTAACATGTGGTGAATGTAGGGAATCTCTTTGTAAAGATCATGCAAGGATTTGTAAGGTTTGTGGAAATATCTTTTGTAATAAGCACTATCATGTTAAAAATTGCTCCAACTGTAATAAACCATTATGTACATTAGAGCAAATATCTTGTAAATTATGTGAGAAGGTATTTTGTAAGGAATGTGTTGTAAAATGTTCAAATTGTAATAATTATGCTTGTAATCCTCATACATGGTATTGTTCAGCATGTAATAGATCGCTTTGTGCAATTGAAGATAGATATGAATGTTTAATTTGTAAAAAGAGCTTATGTGAAATGTGTATAGAAACATGTCAACTATGTGGCGTAAATTTATGTAGAATTCATATTAATAATTGCCCAGAATGTAATCGCAAAATTTGCCCCAATTGTATGGTGGAAAGAAGAAAATTGGGTATATTTAGAAGGAATTTATGTAAAATATGTGCTCTTAAGTAGCATTAATCATCGTCTTTAATAGCCAAGGCAACATTAAGAAGGAGGAGATTATTTCAGGTATAGCTACTCCTTTGAATAGCATGCCTTGAAAATGAAGGGCCCATATTGGAATTTCCAATAGCACAATAAGAGCCAAATAGCATCTTCTCTCAATGAAGTAAGCAAGGGATGAGAAAATTAAGGATGAGAATAGTAATACTGATACATAGAAGTGAATTATCCCATAATTTTCACAGAATAGCCCCACTAATTGCAAACAAAATCCATTAAAAGCTAGAAAATAGGAAGTCTTTGGAGCGTGAGGTGCTACAACCTTAATAGAGTAGAGAATTAAAAATAAACCCGATATTAAGAGGCCGAAATTAAATATTGAAGCACTACCATATGAGAGATTGCCCAAATCGCTCAATGCATTATTCATCCAATTAAACCATGGAGAGATATATATTGATATGAAGATTGAAGAATATAATGAGATTATGGCAAGAACACCAAAGGTTTTGTTCCAATTCATGAATGAAATTTATACATGGAGGTATAAATAGATAGCTAAGACTTAAAAAGGTGTAATTATATACATTATAGCAAAACATTGCACTGGAGGTGAACAATGTGGCTGAAACAACACAACCAAGACAACCCATGCCTCGAGATGTTATTCTTGTAGGAAAGAAGCCAATAATGAGCTATGCCATGGCAGCTTTGATGCAACTTCGCGATAGTGGTGAAATAACAATAAAGGCAAGAGGAAGGGCCATCTCTGCTGCTGTTGATGTAGCAGAGGTTGTTACAAAGAGATTTCTTAATAATGAGGCCTTTGTAAAGGATGTAGCAATTGGTACTGAGATTGTCGGAAATCCACCAAGGAATGTATCAACAATAGAGATAAAATTAGCCATGAAGAAATAAACTCGGCCGGTTTCCGGCCTAACTTTTTCTATTTCCAAATCGTATAGTTTAAATAAAAAATTTAAGATATTGGTATGGAGATAATCATGAGTGAATCTATTTTTAATGAATTGGCACAATGTGTAATAGATGGCAACGAAGAAAAAGCAAGAATTATTGCAAAAAGGATAATTGAAATGGGGCTTGATCCTTTAAAGGCAATAAATGATGGATTAATGAAAGGTATGCGCCAAGTGGGAGAGGACTTCAGTAACTTGAAAATATATCTTCCAGAGGTTATGATGGCAGCAGAGGCTATGAAGGCAGCTCTTTCAATACTTGAGCCAAAGATTCTTGAGAAGAAAATAATGGAAGAGAGAAGGAAGGTTGTAATAGGCACTGTTCAAGGAGATATACATGATATTGGAAAGAATATTGTGGCTTTACTTCTTAAGGCTAATGGATTTGAGGTTTATGATTTAGGAAGAGATGTACCAATTGATGAATTTATAAAGAGGGCAGAGGAAGTAAAGGCTGACATAATAGCAGCATCCACTTTATTATCTACATCTATGCCATATATGGAAGATTTGATAAAAATGCTAGAGGAAAGAGGTTTGAGAGATAAATACATTGTGATGGTGGGTGGAGGGCCAGTGACAAGGGAGTGGGCTAAATCCATAGGAGCTGATGGATATGGAGAGGATGGAGATGAAGCTGTAAGAGTGGCAAAGGAGCTTTTGAAAGTGAGGGGTAAATGATGAGCATTTGGGAAGTCTTAGATAGAGCTGAGACTGGTCAATATATGGATGAGCGAGATTTTGATTTAAAAATAGTGGCTAAGAGATGTAAAGAGCTTGTTAAGGAACATGATATTAAATTTAATCCAAGTGAAATTATTACAACTGATGATTCCATGGCTGATGATGTTTTTGAGGCTGGAATGAAATTGGCTTTGGATACTGGTATATATTGTATAAGCACTAAGCGTATAATAAAATTTAATGAAGAAGAAATAAAGGAAGGGATGGAAACTGCTCCTCGTGAAGTTATAGTAGGAGAGGGAAGGGATGCTAGAGTTTTATATGCAAGAGGTATAGAGGATGCTAGAAGGCCCATAATATGTGGAGGACAAGCTGGAGCCACCATACCTGAGGAATGGTATGTGCCAATGGCCATGTCCTATATGAAGGAACCATTGATTGATATGATAAACCATGGAGGAATTGCTATTGTTGAAGGAAGAAAAGTGAGAACTCATTCTCCACTTGAAATACAAGCCACAAGAAGGGAGCTCTCCATGCTAAGAGAGGCTGCAGCTAGATCTGGTAGACCTGGAATAGGGTTAATTGCTGGAGAAAGCAGTGTATCAGCATTAGGAGATTTAGCTATAGCTTCAGAGAGATATATGAGGACTTGTGATTCTCATCTTGTTGCTCTACTTAATGAGCTTAAAACAGATTATGATAGATTATCTAAAGCAGTTAACTTCACAGAATATGGAGCTTATAATGTTACTCTCGTTGATCCAATTATTGGCGGCTATGCTGGTGGACCTGAAGGGGTGGCTATTTGTTTTATAGCTTCCTTCTTACTTGGAAGATTACTCTATAAATCAGAGTATCATATATGTCATCCCATACATTTTCGTTATGTAAGCACAAGCGCAGTGGAATGCATGTGGAATTTAAATATAGTTGGACAAGCCATGGCGAGAAATGCTAAATTTATAATAATGGGGGATGTTTGGACTTCAGCTGGCGCTGGAAGTGAAATGATATTTTATGAAATTGCTGCAAATACTATAACTAATGTGGTAACTGGAACACATCCATTAGGAGTTTCAGCTACTAATGGAAAATATCCTCATGCTTCTGGGCTTGAGACGAAGTTCATGGCAGAAATAGCTATCGCTTCAACGAAACTGAACAGAAGAAACGCAAACGAAATTGTTGTAAATCTTGCAAAGAAGTATAAGGATAGAATGAGCAATCCAGACATAGGAAAACCCTTTCCTGAATTATATGATGTTAGAAAGGTCGTTCCTAAATCAGAATGGATGGAACTGTATAGAAGAATGAAAGAGGAGATTGGTGAAATTATAGGATTATGGTGAGAATATTGAGCTATAAAATGGATGAAATAACAAGAAGGGCCTTTGAAGGACAATATATGGATGAGCGGGATTTTGATCTTCAATTAATGAAGAAGTGTAAAGAGCTCGTTAAGGAATATGATATAAAATTTAATCCAAATGAAATTATTACAACTGATGATTCCATGGCTGATGATGTTTTTGAGGCTGGAATGAAATTATTTTTAGATTTGGGGTTCTATTGTCAAACCACAAGAAAATGCATAAAATTTGATGAATGGGAATTAAAATATGAATTGAAGAATCTTCCAGAGGGCATAATTATTGGAGAGGGAAAGGATGCTGTAGTAATGAATATTAGAAGAGTGGAGGATAGTAAACCACCTATAATTCATAGTGGTCCAACGGGAACATTATGCAGTGAAGGAGATATATACGTAAAAACCTTAAGGAGTTACGCTCAAGAGAGGATTATAGATTCTATTGGAGCTGGAACTTTAGCAACTATAGATGGATTTAAAATAAGAAAGGGAACTCCTCAAGAGTTTAGAGCGGCTAGAGCTTTAGCAAGATGGGCGAGACAAGCTATAATTGAAGCAGGAAGGCCGGGAATGCATATAAATGATATAGCAGTAGTAAGCCCTGAGGCAAAAATATGTGCTTTAGATCCATATAATGGTATAAGGAAAACTGATGGATTAATAGTTGCTCAAATGGTTGAATTGAAAACTAGCCTATCACATTTATCTTTGGTGGAACATCTAATGAGCTATGGTTGTTTCATAGGAAATCTCATGACGCCCATTCTTGGTGGCTATGCTGGTGGACCCGAGGGCACTGCTATAGTTACTGTGGCTGAACATTTAGCAGGAGTTATATGCTATAATGCAAATTATCATTATTTAAGCCTAACAAATGTGAAAAATTTGAATGGAACTGATAGAAGAGGATTATGGACCATAAGTATAGTTGGACAAGCGCTATCAAGAAATACAAAAATAATGAGTGTTTTCGATTGCTATTGTGCTGCTGGACCTGGTACGGAAATTCTTCTCAGAGAGGCAGCTGCAGGAGGAGTGGCTGCAACAGTTAGTGGTCTTCATTTAATGGGATGTGGTTCATGTGGTGGAAAATTAATGGATCATGCAACTGGCTTAGAAGCAAGATTATTGAAGGAAGTTGGAGTGGCCTCTGTGAAAATGAAGAGAAGAGAGGTAAATGATTTTCTAAATAAGTGGCTACCAACTTATGAGGAATGGCTTGATATAGCAAAAGCACCTAAGGGAAAAACATTTCAAGAACTCTATGATTTAGGATCAGTAAAACCTAAGAGGGAATGGATGGAAATTTATGAAAAAATAAAGAGGGAATTAATTGATTTTGGAATTTTAATATAGCGAATTTAGTTATTCCTTTTAGTTATTCCTTTATTAGTTATTCCTTTAGGAATGGACTTCCAAGCCCAGCTGGACCCTTTGCCCTTCTTCCACCTATGAGAAGAGCAATTATAGCCACGGAATAAGGAAGTGTACTTAAAAGCTGACTCATGGATGCAGAAAGTGGACCAATAATAAGCGTACCTACCCATAGCGAAAGGGCCTCAGTGAATCCAAATATAATAGCTCCTCCAAGAGCTCCAATGGGATTCCATCTGCCAAGGATTACTATGGATATGGCTATGAAGCCCTTTGCTCCAGTTATTCTCACATCAAAGACATTAAACATGGATAGACAAAGCATTCCACCCGCCATTCCAACCAATATTCCCTCGAGAATAAGCGCCATGTATCTAATTTTATTCACATTTATTCCCAATCTATAGGCTATGCTTGGATCCTCTCCAATAGCCCTCAGCTTAAGCCCAAAGGAGGTCCTAAATAATAGATAGTAAATGAATGGAGCTGAAATAAGAGCTATATAAACGAATATAGTTTGATTGAAGAGTATTGGACCAATGATGGGAATTTGGCTAAGAAATGGTATGGGAAGTGGATATATTAGCTCTTTGAGATATGGCATAGCTCCTTGTGAAAATGTATATCTAAAGAAGTAGAGGCATAAACCATAGGTTAGTAAATTTATGGCTAATCCAGATATCACTTGATTTAAATTTAGCTTAACAACTAGAAGTCCAAAGATCAATGTGGTAATAATGCCTCCAATGATGGCCATTAGTAATCCCAACCATAAATTTCCAGTGAAATAAGCTCCTAAGAATCCTAAGAAGGCTCCAATCAGCATGGTCCCCTCTATGCTCAAGTTTAAAAGACCTCCTCTTTCAACTATAGTCTCTCCTATAGAGGCTAGAATCAATACTGTGGAGGTGGCCATGGTTGTAGCCAATAGTCCAATAATTAGTTCAATCATCTTAATATCAACTCCTTCTTTTCTAAATAGCGCAAAATCATATCAGATAAAAGAATCATTATTATCAACACCCCTTGAATGAAGTCCACAATCCCCTGTGGTTGATTTAGCATTCTTGACATTGTAGAGGATCCATTTATAATTGCAGCAATAAATATTGAAGCAAATGCTATTCCAATGGGATTATTCTGACCAAGAAGAGCAATAACTATTCCAGTATAACCATATCCAGGAGAGATGGTGGGCCTCATTCTATATTGAATGCCAGAAACCTCGAAAAATCCCGCCATGCCAGCAAGAGCTCCACTTATCACTAATGCAATGAAAATTGTTCTACCAACATTTATTCCACCATATCTAGCTGCTTCAGGATTTTCACCCACAGCCTTTACTTTGAAGCCAAAGGTTGTTTTCATCATTAAGAAGTACATCAATGGAAGAATTATTAGAAAGGAAATTAATATTCCCAAGTGAAATCTTGTATGATTTATTATAATGGGAAAAATAGCTGAAGAGGGAATTCTAGCGGATTCAGGAAATAAAGTCTCTGGACTCTTCAAAGGGAAAGCTAATAACCATTGAATTAAATTTATTGCCACATAATTCATAAGAAAGGTGGTTATTACTTCATTTATTCCTAGTCTAGCTTTCATAAAGGCTGGTATGGAGGCCCATGCTGCTCCTCCAAGAATAGCAAATAATATGGATATTAATAGAGTTAATGAAGATTCACCCATGGAAAGAGCTGCTAATGTTCCAATCATAGCACCTATATACAATTGACCCTCTGCGCCTATGTTCCAAACTTTACACTTAAAGGAAATTGCCAATCCAAGGGATACAAGAAGAATGGGAGTAGCTCTAACAAATGTTTCAGTTATTAATAATAAATCTCCAAAGGCTCCAAAAAATATATAGTAATAGGCAAGAAAGGGATTTGCACCAGTAAGTACAAAGAGAATAGAAGTAATTGCAAAGCTAATAGCAATTGCTAATAATGCTCTATATAGAGATTTATAAAATTCCATCATGTAGCACCAAGCATTAGCTTTGCCACTTTATTCATATCAATATTATTCCTATCTAATTCTCCCACTATTCTTCCATTGAACATAATAAGAACTCTATCACTCAATTTTAAAATTTCATCTAAATCCGCGGATATTAATAAAATTCCAATGCCCTTTGATCTTAAATCAGATAACATTTGATGTAAAGTTTCCGTTGATCTTACATCTAATCCAGCGCTAGGATTCTCTGCAATTAGTACATTAGCATGATTGGAGAGCTCCCTTGCTACTATAAGCTTTTGTATATTTCCACCTGATAGATTTCTTACAGCAATTTGAGAGTTTGGAGTTACTATTCCAAAGATATTTATTAAGTTTTGAGCAAAACTTTCTATTATATTTCTATTCATAATCATGCTTCTACTATAAGGAGGTGAATCAAAGCTCTTCAATATAAGGTTTTCAGCTACGCTTAAATTAGGTATAACACCACGCCTTATTCGATCCTCGGGTATATAGGCAATGCCACTCCTTATTATAAATCTTGGTGATTTATTTGTTAAATCCATTCCCTTAAATATTATAGATCCAGATTCAACCCTTCTTAAACCAGTTAGTGCTTCTACAAGCTCCTTTTGACCATTTCCAGCAACACCAGCTATTCCAACAATTTCACCAGAGCGAATGAAAAAGCTAACTCCATTAACAGCAATCTCTTTACGATCCCCCAAAACTTTTAAATTCTTAACTATTAGCAGAGGCTCTCCTGGATTGGATTCTCTAGCTATAAAGGAGGGACGTACATCACCAACAATTAAAAATGCTAATTCATCCTCATTTGTTTCACTTGGGGTTAATGTCTTTATAATTCTTCCCCTTCTCATAATTGTTATTCTATCGCTTATGGATAGAGCTTCCTTCACCTTATGAGTTATTAGAATTATAGACTTTCCTCTTGATTTTAATTCTCTAATCATTGAGAAAAGTTTCTTAACCTCAAGCGGTGTTAGCACAGAGGTTGGTTCATCAAATATTAAAATTTCTGCATCTTGACATAGAATTTTAATTATTTCCACCCTTTGTCTGAGTCCTACAGATAATTCCTCTATTTTTGCATCTGGATTTATTTCCAAATTAATGGATTTAGCAATATCTCTTATTTTTTTCTTAATATTTTCTAAATCCAAACTGAAGTTTAATGGAAGGGAAAGAGCAATATTTTCAGCAACTGTTAAAGAAGGTATAAGAGTGAAATGTTGATGTATTACTCCAATTTTCAAATTTATTGCATCCATTGGACTATTTATATTCACTCTATTTCCATGAACATATATTTCTCCAGAGTCTGGAGTTATACAACCAGTTATGATTTTTATTAATGTAGTTTTACCAGCACCATTTTCACCAAGAATGGAATGAATTTCTCCTTTAAGAAGAGAGAAAGAAACACCATCATTAGCTACAACTCCATTTGGATATACTTTTTTAATATCCTTTACACATAAAACAATATTATTAGAAAAAGAGGAGGAATTTGTCATTTTCGTACACCTTAAGGTGTTGGATTGGCAAACTTTGGTACACGAATTGGAACTAATTGTCCATCCACAATCCATTTTACTCTATCATTTAT
>JANXER010000031.1 GCA_025057955.1 Candidatus Methanomethylicaceae archaeon
AATTCCTGAATCTCTGTACGCAAAAAGTTCCATCTGTCCAGGGGTGTCTATTAGAACATAATCTGGCTCTAATTTTTCAAGCTCTTGTTTCATTTCTTTTATGTAATTTATTGCACTATCCACACAAACGATTAGTGCACCATTTGGACCAAGTTGATATTCCTCAGCTACTCTATCATAGTTTATATAATCTCTTATGTCTACATCTGGTCCATAGGGAAGCCACCTCACTCCTGGATCGAGATTAACTGTTGCTACATTGAGATCATCTGCTCTTAATATATCTAGGAGGGCTGCGGTAAGGGCTGATTTACCGGAACCTGCTGTTCCTAGAATATATATGGAATTCATGTAATTCCCTTTTAAATAATTCAAAAATAAAAAGTTTTATTTCTTGGAAGATGTCCACCACTTTATGTATTCTTTCTTCTTCTCCTTTTCTTCTTCCTTTCCTTTCATTTCGTCTCTATATTTTGCTCTTATTTCATCAATCTCATCTCTTGTAAGCGAAAGTCCACAGCTTAAGCATACGTACCTTCTAATCGATGCTTGAAATCTCATGTTTCCTCCACACTCAGGACATGTTAACATTTCTATCACAGATTTATTTTGAACTATCAAACTAATAAGTTATATGTAAAATCATTTTCCAAATCTCCTTGTTCTTTTTTGATAAGTTCTTATGGCTCTTAGCAAGTCTATTTTCCTTATTTCTGGCCAATAGACATCTGCAAAATAAAGTTCTGAATAAGCGCTCTGCCATAGTAGAAAACCGCTTAATCTCTCCTCACCAGAAGTTCTTATAATTAAATCTGGATCTCTATCTCCTTGAGTATATAGAAATTTAGAAAAAGTTGTTTCATCAATATCATCCTTCTTTAGTTCACCCTTAATTACAGCATCTACAATCTTTCTTGTTGCATCTACTATTTCAGCTCTACCCCCATAAGCTATGGCTATATAAAGCCTATTATCGTCATATTGCTTAGTTCTTTCCTCTACTTTTCTTATTAAATCTATTAAGTTTCTATCTAAATAATTTAATCTACCTATGGCTCTTATCCTCACTTTATATTTATCAATGTCCTTACTCTCAAGAATTTCATGCAATCCTCTTCTTATTAATTCAAATAAATGCTCCAATTCTCTTCTATCTCTTTTCAAATTTTCAGTAGATAGCACATATATGGTTACCACCTTAATTCCAAGTTCCCAACACCACTTTAATACTTCCTTAGCTTTTTCAAATCCAACTTCATGACCCTTCTCTGGAGAAAGCCCTATTTCCATTGCCCATCTTCTATTTCCATCTAATATCAATCCTACATGCTCTGGCATTTTGCCTTTTTTCACAATTTCCAGCAGTCTTTCCTCATAATATTTATATACATACTTCAAGATTCTATTCTCTAAATAATTTTGTATTCTCTTCAGCAACCTCATCCCACTTCATAAAATTCTTTAGTAAATTCCGTTAAATTTTTACACCCTCCATTTGTTACTAATACTAAATCCTCTATTCTAACTCCTCCTACTCTAGGCATATATACTCCTGGCTCAATTGTAATAACATTTCCTATTTCAACAATTCTATTACACTTCCTATTTATAAATGGAGCTTCATGTACGTCAATTCCAATACCATGTCCTAATCCATGGATGAAGTATTCATCATATCCATATTCTCTTAATATTTCTCTTGCAATTTTATCAAGCTCCTTGCCTTCAATTCCTGGCTTTATAGCTTTAATCACTGCCTCCTGCGCATTAACTACTGCCTCATAAATTTCCACTATATCCTTTTTTGGTTTTCCAAAGAAGACAGTTCTAGTAATATTAGAACAATAACCGTGCAATCTAGCTCCAATATCTATTATAATATTTTCCCCTACTTCTATACGCTTTTTAATAGGCGATCCATGTGGATAAACACTTCTATATCCAGATGCTACAATAGTATCAAATGCATAACCTTCTGCTCCAAATTTTCTCATGAAATATTCTAATTCTGCTGCCAGCTCAATTTCACTCATATTTTCAGAAAATTTTTCTAATCCTTCAAGAAGTGCTTTCTCCGTTATTTTTTGCGCCTCCATTATTAATTGAACTTCCTTCTCATCCTTCCTTTCACGCATTCTCTCAAGATAATTACTTGCTGGAATTAACTCAGTACTATTGATTAGAGATTGATACATACTATAGTTCATGCTTTTTTCTTCAAATCCAACTCTCCTTCCAATAAATCTTTTAACTTCCTCTAACAATCCATTTTCAGCCTTAACAACCTCAACCTCTTTTGCATAATCCAAAGTCTCTTGATAGTCTAAGGCTGTTACTACTAAGTATGCATTACCATCCTTACTCAAATATAGAATTTTACAAAAACTCCCTCTTACGAGAGGTGCTCCAGTTAAGTAAAAAATATTTTCATTAGATGAAATTAATATTCCATCTAGATTTTCTTTCTCTATGTATTTAAGCAAAATTCTTTGTCTTTCCTTATACATAATAAAATAATTTAGCTTGAAAATAATTATTCATTATGGTGATTTGATGATTGTGGTGGTTGGAACCTCCAATCCAGTAAAAGTTGAAGCTGTGAGAAAAGCATTCTTAAGATTTTTCAAAGATGTAGAGGTAATAATGCATCCTGTCTCCTCAAAAGCCCCCCCTCAGCCTATTGGATTAGCTATTACTATAGAGGGGGCAATCTCCAGGGCCAAGAGAGCTCTGGAAGTTGAGGAGAGAGCTAATCTTGGTGTGGGAATTGAGGCTGGAATTGTTCCAGTTCCTTATGCTATATCTGGTTACATGGATCAACAATTTGCAGCAATTGTCGATAGATTGGGAAGGACTACAATAGGAGGTGGACCTGCATTTGAATATCCTAGTTTCATAATTAATCGAATATTGAGGGAAAATATGGAAGTTAATACTATAATGGCTGAGATTACAGGAGAGCCAAAAATAGGTCATAAAGGGGGGGCAATTAGCTATTTTTCAAAGAATATTCTGAATAGAGAAATAATTACTGAAATAGCAGTTATAATGGCTCTAATTCCTCGTTTGAATGAAAATCTATATTTCTAACAAATTCTTGGCGTAGGCTCACCCAAAGGTGGATTTATTATTCTCATTCCTCCTACTATAGTTTCCATTATCACATATCCTGGCCTATCCCTTTTTACATATCCAATTATTCTTGCATCTCTTCCTTCTTCTGTTCCTCTTATCGCCTTAAGAATCTCATCAGCATCCTCTTCTCTAACACCTATTACTGCTCTTCCTTCACACGCTAGCTCTAATGGATCTAAGCCTAACATTTCACAAGCTCCCTTTACTTCTTCATTTATTGGAATATCTTCTTCCTTTATCCATATGCTTACATTAGATCTAGAAGCTAATTCATTCAAAGCCATTGATAATCCACCTCTTGTTGGATCCTTTGCTGCAGTTACCTCTCCAGCATCCATTGCTCTCTTCATTAAATTCCATAATGGAGCAACATCTGATACTACCTTTGTCTTGAAAGAAATGCCCTCCCTAAGAGATGCTATTACTATGCCGTGTTCTCCTATTGATCCGCTTACTATTATCTTGTCTCCATCTCTCAATCCAGAATCTAGGATTGGCTTTCCTTTATAGAGCATGCCCAATCCTGCCATTGATATTATTATACCATCTAGCTTTCCCTTTGGCATGACTTTAAAATCTCCATGTATAAGCGCTACTCCAACCTCTTTCATTATATTATTCATTGAATCAATTATTCTTTCTAAATCCTCAATTAGAAAACCTTCCTCCACTACTATATTGTCCATCATTGCGATTGGTTTTGCTCCCATTACTGCTAAGTCGTTTATAGTACCACAAACTGCTAATTTCCCTATATCCCCTCCAGGAAAGAATATTGGGCTTACTGTATATGCATCTCCTGTTACAACGATTTCCTCTTCATTAAGTGGTACAGTTGCACCATCATCGAATTCATCCAATCCAACGCCCCTTTCAATTTTTCTTATGCTTATTCTACTAAGGATAACATCTCTTATGAGATTGCTCATTATAGTACCGCCAGCGCCATGACTTAATTGAATTCTACCTTTCATTTCAATCATATTATGAAGATTAAAAAACCTTATATTTTTATTCTTACAACTTTAACCTTCTGAGGGTCAAGCATGAGCTACTATCAAGGAAGAGATATGAAGAAATCAAGTGGCGGAATTTTGAGATATAGTAGAGAGAAGAGGAAGTATGAATTGGGCTCTCCTCCTATTGAGACCTCTTTAGCTAAGGAAAAGGAGGAAAGAATATCTACTAGAGCTTATGGTGGTAATGAAAAAATTAGACTTTTCAAAGCGCTCTTCATTAATGTTACTGATACTTCAACAAATACAACTAAAAAATGTCGTATATTGAGAGTTAAAGATAATCCATCGAATGTAGATTATGCTAGAAGAGGAATCATAACTAAAGGAGCGATTGTGGAAACTGAAATAGGATCTGCTAGAGTAACTTCAAGGCCGGGGCAAAATGGTGTTTTAAATGGAATTCTTATTAAATAGAATTATGCTTTTATTCTCTTAAGAGTTAATTCTCTACCTTTCTTTACTATTAGCTCTCCTCCACAATGAGGACATTTGAAATCAAACTCACCTAAGTTTTTTACATCAATTTCAATTCTTCTCTTACAATTTATACACATAAACTTTGGCTTAACTTTCTTTATATATAATCTACAACCTTCTCCAACAGTTCCCTTGCTTAGAAATTTGAAGCAGAATCTAAATTGTGATGGATCTATGTGAGTCATTCCACCTATCTCTATATAGATTGATTTTATTTTCCTTATTCCATTTTTTTTACAAAGCTCTTCTATGTAATTCATCATTGAGAGAGCAAGAGAAAATTCATGCATTCTTAACCCTAAAACATTTAACCACTCAATTATATTAATTTCTTATGGAGACTGATTACTATATAATTTGGCCTCAATATCTTAATTCTCGTTTCTCTAGAAGTAGGGGTAGAAGAGTTCCTAGGAAAATGGCTGTTGAATCTCCATCAATTGAAGAAATATTTAATGCTTGTAAGGAGCTTGGGCTTGATGCTATAATTGAAAGGGATAAATGTTTCCCGAGAACTCCTTGGGATAAGTCTGGAAGAGTTTTGGTTAAAGGAATGAATGGAAAATTGAAAATCCTTCTAAAAGTTTGTGAAGTACTGAGAAAAAATAGACAGATTAAAGCATAAAAAATATAATTATCTTTTTCGAAATACTTTATAATGGGCTCCTTCTACAATGATACGCTACATGAAATAGGGCGAATCCTTCATATATCTAGGAGCAATCTGATCTTAGCCAAAGTAAAGGTTCCATCTAGGATTGGATCATTCGTCTATTTAAAGGATGGGCGAAAGCTGGGAGAGATTATTGATATCTTCGGACCAATTTCTAGTCCATATGCTCTAATAAAACCCTTCAAAAAAACCAATGAAAATGAAGTAGTAGGAGCATCTGTTTATCTTAGAGAATTGAGTAGGAGGAGAAGGAAATGATAGAGGATTTTCATATAAATTTAAATGATTTAACATGTCCTGAATGTAAAAATAAATCTCTAATAATTGATCAAGATAGAGCAGAAATAACTTGTAAATTCTGTGGTCTTGTGATAAGTGATAAATTGGTTGATTTTGGTCCTGAATGGCGTGTTTTTAATAATGAACAAAGGGATAAGCGTTCAAGAACAGGAGCCCCACTAACTTTGACAATTCATGATAAAGGATTATCCACTGTAATAGATTGGAGGGATAAAGACGGTCATGGAAAGTCATTAACATCAAAGAAGCGCGCTCAAATATATAGGCTTAGGAAATGGCAAAGAAGAATGAGAGTTTCAGATGCATCTGAAAGGAATCTTGCTTTTGCTCTATCAGAATTGGAGCGTATGATATCTCAACTTGGACTTTCTAGAAATGTGCAAGAAACTTCTGCCCTCCTCTATAGAAGGGCTGTTGAGAATCAATTAATACGCGGTAGATCAATAGAGAGTGTAGCAGGAGCAGTACTCTATGTTGCTTGTAGACAAAATGGCATTCCAATAACTTTGGATGAAATTTCAAAAGTATGTAGAGCAAATAAGAAGGAGATTGCTAGAAGCTATAGATTTCTATCTAATGAACTTATGTTAAAGGTCTTACCAACAGATCCAATAAGCTATGTTCCTCGATTAATATCAAAGTTATATCTAGATGGATCGGTACAAAAGAAGTCGATAGAGATTATAAAATCGGCCTATACTGCTGGCTTAACATCAGGCAAAGGGCCCATAGGAATAGCAGCAGCTGCTATATATATAGCTAGCATACTGATGGATAAGAAAAGAACTCAGAAAGATATAGCAAATGCAGCAGGTGTGACTGAAGTTACAGTTAGAAATAGATACAAGGAACTTCTGGAGAAGCTCAATTTGGAGATATATTTATAATCGCTTTAATATAATCTTATTTTTGAGCATAATTGTCAGAGAGCTTAGTGGATAAAGTATTGTCAATGTTACAAAATTCAGGTGAATTAATTCAAAGTAGATTACCAAAGTTGCTCGGTGTAGATGCTAAGACTATTTCAAAGACTCTAAAATTGCTTGAAAGGAATGGTGTAATAAGAAGAGAAAAATTTGTTGATGAAGGAAAAATTACATATAAAATATACCTAGTGAAAAGAGAACAAGGAATAGAATTAAATGATATAAGTTGGGCTCCATGTACAACATGTCCAAATCTGGAACGCTGTGGAAGGGGACAGCCCATCTCTCCTGAGAGCTGTGAAAAATTAACAATCGCTATAAAAATTGAACATCAAAAATTACTTTCCTCTGGTGGAATTAATAGTGCCAAGTAGAGTTCTTGGAGATCCCTACTATAGAAAAGCAAAATCATTGGGCTATAGGTCAAGAGCAGCTCTAAAATTATTGGAACTTTCTAAAAGATATAAGATTATGAAAGAAGGGGATGTAGTTTTAGATGTGGGAGCTGCCCCAGGGGGTTGGCTTCAAGTAGCAAGAGATATTGTTGGGGAGAGGGGAAAGGTTATAGGAGTAGATATTTCTCCTCTACACCCATTGAATTATGAAAATGTATACTTCATAAGAGGGGATATCAAGGATAAGAGTGTTATAGAGAGGATAATTGAGCTATCAAATGGATCTATAGATGTTATACTTTCCGATATTGCCCCAAAGTTTACTGGCATTCACGAATTAGATCATGCTAGACAAATTGCTCTTACAAGGCATGTTATTTCGCTTTTCCCTATTCTTCTTAAGAAAAATGGAAATGCATTAATGAAAATTATTATGGGCTCAGAAGCGAATGATTTAGTTAGAGAAATTAAAGGAAGATTCATTTATACTAAATTATATAAACCAAAGGCCTCAAGATTACATAGTTCAGAAATATACTTAATATGTAAAGGGTGGATGGGAAATAAAACCATATAAATGAATTTTCTATTATTTTTGATTGGTGTATGGAAATTTGAAATGCTATATAGTGGATAGTTTTCTTGGTTTTATTGCCTATGATGAAAACTTGAAGATAGTAGCTGCGAGAAATTTTAAGGATAAAGATGAAGCTATTTCACAATTACTTGAGTTGGAAAGAACAGGAATATGTCCATTACTTGAAGATCTTGTAAAGGAGCTTTTGAACCTTGGCTATGATACAATAATTCTTGAAAATGAGAAGGAATCAATGTCGTTAAAGTCAAAGTTTAATATTCAATTTAGTACAATCTCTCCTAGTGCTGCTGGAAGAGCCTTCAGAATCGATCCAATTAATGAATGGCAGAAAATTGGTTTAGAAGATTCTTTTACAGAAATGATGCAGAAGGAAGTGGCAGAATCTTTTACTAAGGTAAAAATACGCTTAGCCTTTGAAAAAAGGGATAAATTAGTAGCCCAAGCAGTAACAGCTCTTGATGAAATAGAAAAAATAACAAATATAGTGGTTTCTAGAGTGCGAGAGTGGTATGGTCTTCATTTTCCTGAGCTTGGCGATTTTATAGATGATCATAGGTTATATCTAAGGGTGGTAAGTGAATTTGGTGAGAGGAATAATTATGAATTTGAAAAATTGGAAGAAGTAGTTCGAAATGAGGGAAAATCTAAGGCTATAATAGATCTTTTAGATAAATCCATAGGTGCTGAAGTTAGAGAAAAAGATATGGAAAAAATAAAGGAGCTAGCGAGGATTTGCTTAAGTTTATACTCATATAGAGAATCCCTCGAAAAATATATTGATGAAGTAATGAAGGAAGTAGCTCCTAATATAAGAGAAATTGTTGGATCTATCCTTGGTGCACGATTAATTGCATTAAGTGGTGGACTTGAGTCTCTTGCTAAGAAGCCTGCAAGCACAATACAAGTTCTTGGTGCAGAAAAAGCTCTATTCAGAGCGTTGAAGACTGGTACAAGACCTCCAAAGCATGGCATAATTTTCCAAAGCCCATATGTTCATTCTGCTCCTAAGTGGCAAAGAGGCAAAATTGCAAGAGCACTTGCAGGTAAACTTTCAATTGCTGCTAGAGTTGATGCTTTTGGTGGAACATTTATTTCAAGTAAAATAAAAAGGGAATTGGAGGAAAGAATAGCTGAAATAAAAAAGAAATATGCTCGTCCTTCGAAGAAATTAAAGAGGAAAAAGTGAAATAAAAGTGAGATATATGATAAATATAAAGCCACATCCAAAATTTTCCAACATATATATAGTGGAAGATGAGGAAGCTGAGAGATTAGCTACTAAAAACTTAGTGCCTGGAATTAAAATCTATGGAGAACAATTGTATAAATTTAAGGATGATGAATATAGAGCTTGGGATCCATTCAGAAGCAAACTAGCTGCCTCTATAGAGAAGGGAATAAGTGATGTACCAATAAAGGAAGGTACACGTATACTCTATTTAGGTGCAGCTAGTGGAACTACCTCAAGTCATGTTTCTGATATAATTGGTGAGAAAGGCAAAGTTTTCTGCGTTGAATTCTCACCTAGGGTTATGAAGGAACTCATTGAAGTAACCTCAAGGCGAAAGAATATGATTCCAATATTAGCAGATGCAAGAAAGCCTTCTGCCTATAGAACCTTTGTTGAGACTGTTGATGTAATATATTGTGATATAGCACAACCAGATCAAGCCAATATTTTAGTAGATAATGCTGAATTTTATTTGAGGAAAAAGGGAAAGGTTATGATTGCAATAAAGGCTAGAAGTATTGATGTTACTAAGGATCCCACTGAAGTATTCAAGAAGGAAATAAAAGTAATGGAGGATGGAGGAATAAAAATATTAGACGTCAAGCGGCTAGATCCTTTTGATAAAGATCATGCTATGGTATTGGGGGAATTCATCTAATGTTCTTTAGCGAAGAGGAAAGATTGACCAAGTTACTTTGGGAAGTGGAGCTTAAGAGATTAAATGAAAATCTTCCAAAGACTAGAAAACCCCTCTTCTCATTATTAACTGAAGAGGATCCTCATTATATTACAATTGCAAATGAAAAAGCATCCTTTGATAAAGAGGAATTGAAAAAATTGTCCTCATATTTATCTGAAGAGGAGCAAAAAATAGTTCATCTTCCCATTGTTATAGTTAAGGAATTTGGAAGCAAAAAAGGGGTTTTTACAATTATTGGCAATGCTATAGAGATAGCTGCAGTTAATAGAATATTGAAAAGAGAGGAAACTAATAAATTCATATTTTTACCAGAAGTAATAGAGCTTACAGGAAAGCTTCCTTCTCTAATTGCCATTGGATACAAATTCTCTGAATTAATGGTTTAATTTTTATATTCCTCTTTTTTCCCTTTAATATTTGATGAGGAGGAAAATTGCTAACATTCTATCAGAGATAAGTAGTATATTGAACAGAGCAGGTTTCACTGTTTATACTGTGTTATCTGATTATTGTGTTCAAGTTGTAGCTAAGAAAAATGATACGAGATTATTGTTACGTGCAGTTATAAATGTTGATAATGAAAAGAAGGAAGTAGCTGAGAATTTAGGATCTTTGGCCGCTGTATTCTCAGCAACACCTCTCATAATTAGTAATAGATATCAAATTGGCTCAATTGAAGATGGAATTATTCATGAACGCTTCAATATAAATGTCATAAATTTAAATACATTTAAAGATAGTGTTCTCTATGGCAGATATCCTATTGCTTATGCCAAGAGGGGTGGAATGTACTTCAAGATAAATGGTCAAAAGCTTAGAAAATTGAGAATGGAAAGAAGGCTATCATTAGGAGAACTTGCAGCCATGCTGGGTGTAAGTAGAAAGACAATATATGAATATGAGAACTCTGATATGGGTGCCACCCTAAGGACTGCATTAAGAATGAGGGAGATTTTTGATGAAGATGTTACCATGGAAATTAATATATTCGATTTGAAACATGATGTGGAAATTATTGATAAGAGTCCTTCTGGCAATATTGCTAAGCAATTACATAATAAGCTCAAGAAAATAGGATGTAAGACTATTGGATTGAATAGTGCTCCTATTGATGTTCATGCAAAAGATCTTGAGGTTAGCTTCTTAACAGATGAGGGTTTGGATAATGAAGCCTTAAATATCAAAATTGAGGATGCTGTTAATATTGGTAAAATATTGGAAATCGATCCAGTACTTGTAACTAAGAGAGGTGGTGGGAATTTCAATATAACTGCAATTTCAATTGATGAAGTTAAGAAAATCGAAAGTAAGAGGGAGCTTGAACAAAAGCTCAAATTAAATTAAGTTTAGTGAAGGTCTTCCAACTTCTCCTTATAATATTTGGTATTTCCTTCCTCTTTATTGAATTCATTATGAACAATCTTGTCTTTGGATCAGATGGATAGCCTGATCCAAAATCTCCGTATTCTTCTCTTAATTTTGCAATAATTCTATCTCTTGTAACCTTTGCTACAATTGAAGCAGCTGCTACCATAGGGAAAACATCCTCGGCATTATGAATTGAGAGTATTTGAATCTTTCCAACTCTCATAGTTAATTTATCTATAAATCTTTTTGAGTTTATATCTGGACTTCCAATCTGTACAATATTGGGTTTTAATTTCTCTATAATTCTTGCCATTGAATCAATTTCAATATCATTTAAACTTCTATATTTTCTCTCTCTATCTATGGTCTCAGCATCAATAATTTCAATATGATATTTTGCAATCTTTAATATTTCTTCAAAAAGTTTCTCTCTTTTTTTTGGGCTTATTTTTTTAGAATCTTTTACATTTAATTCATTAATTCTCAAAATTTCATCCTCTTTTAAAGCAATTCCTGCAATAACCATTGGCCCTATCACTGGTCCTCTTCCAGCCTCATCTATTCCAGCAATCTTCATCTCTATCTAAATAAGATGATCTTTACTTTTTAATATTAATGCATAAAATTATTAAAGTATGGAAATTA
>JANXER010000032.1 GCA_025057955.1 Candidatus Methanomethylicaceae archaeon
AAATTCTTCCAGCTGCTATTGGACGATTGGGCATATTTATTCTATCAATTTCAATATCAACAATATCATTTAAAACCATAGAGCTTGCAGTTAGAAAAAATCCCACTAAAAATCCAAAAATTATTTCAAAAGCCCTTGGAATTCCATTGAAAACTGCAATTTCACCAACAATTACCGCCAATCCCATCATTATAGAGTTTATAGGTCTTATAAGTACAATATAATCATAAGCTGATCTCAAGAGCTTCATAATATGTTATCTCTCCTTGTCTATCTATAACTGCAATTATAAGATCCTTATTTGAGAGCTTTGCTCTATTTGAAATATTACGTAATTCAGATATACTTATGGTCTTTCCCTCCACCAATCCATAAACCAAATATTTTGCTGGCTCTTTTCCTATAATTGCCCCTCTTCTATAAACTCTAAACTCTAAACCTCCTCCATAACCCTCCTTTACTATATATCCTCTTCTTCTTAAATCAGAGTAGAGCAAATATTTCAGCCATAGGTTTTCATTCTTCTCAGAAAGTTTATAAACTAAATCCTTGAAGCTTAAAATCCTTCCACTTTCATCCATAATAGCTATTTTCTCCTTATCCATAAGAAATAATGCCTCAACATCAGACAATATAAGCTTCTCTCCCTCCAATTCTCCAAAATAACCCTGCCTATGTAGTTCTTCATGTCCAGGTCCAATTAATACCACTTTATTATCCATTAATATGGCTCTCATTGGCTCTAGCAAATCAAACACCTTAATAATTTTTAAGCCTATAGTAATTATATGCCATTCAAAGAGGACTTATTAGCATTTCTGAGAGATGCTGAAAATGTACTTTTCATTGGAATTGGCAATGTCCTTAGAAGGGATGATGCTGCAGGTATAAAAGTGGTGAAAATATTGAAGAAAAAAGGCATGGAAAATGTATTAAACTGTGAATCATCTCCAGAGAATTATACTGGAATTATTAAAAAGCTTCATCCCTCCCATATAATATTTTTTGATGCTGTGGAAATGGGAAGAGAGCCAGGACATTATGAAATAATTGAAGAGAATGCGCTTTGTGAATATATTCAATCAACTCATAAAATTTCACTTAGATTATTATTTCAAATATTAAGAATGGATTTACCAAATGTGAAAATATTATTTGTAGGAATTCAACCAAAGAATATAGACTTTGGAAGATATATAAGCCGCCCAGTTAGAAGAGGAATAAATTCCCTAGTGAATGAAATAATTGAGGTGATGAAAAAATGAGGACAATAGAGTGGAGAGAGGATGGAGTTTATATAATAGATCAAACGAAGCTCCCTCATGAACTCTCAATTATTAAGTGCATGGACTACGAAAGAATTGCTAGAGCTATAGAGAATATGGAAATAAGAGGCGCTCCTGCCATAGGTGTAGCTGCTGCCATGGGAATAGCTCTTGCAGCTAAAAGTTCACTTGGAAAATCTATTGAAGATATAAGGGAAAATTTAGAAAGAGCTGCAATGAGATTGGCAAAGACTAGACCAACTGCAAAGAATTTATTCTGGGCTTTAGAGAGGCTTCGTAAAATATGGATTAACGAAGAGGAGGGAATAATTGAGAAAATTATTAAGGAAGCTCTCTCCATAGCTGAAGAGGATGTTATTTCATGCAGAAAAATTGGTGAATATGGATCGCAGTTGATAGAAGATGGAGATGTAATAATGACTTATTGTAATGCAGGAGGATTGGCTTGTGTTGAACTTGGAACTGCGCTTGGAGTTATAAAAATGGCTTTTAGATTAGGAAAGAGAATAACTGTATTTGTCCCTGAGACTAGGCCTTTGCTTCAAGGAGCTAGATTAACAGCCTTTGAGCTTAAACATGAAGGAATTCCCTTTAAACTTATAACTGATAATATGGTGGGCTATGTTATGCAAAAGGGTATGATAAATAAAGTAATAGTTGGAGCAGATAGAATCACAAGATATGGTGATATTTTCAATAAAATAGGGACTTATACATTGGCATTAATTGCTAATGCTCATAATATTCCCTTTTATGTGGCTGCTCCTATTTCCACAATAGATCTAGAAACTTCCACGGAGAATGTAATAATAGAGGAAAGAGATCCTAAAGAAGTTCTTTACATAAAAGGAGTGCGCATAGCCCCTGAAGGAATAGATGTTATGAATCCAGCCTTTGATATGACTCCAGCAAGATTGATAAGCGCTATAATTACAGATGTGGGAATCTTCAAGCCACCTTATGATTTTGCTTCACTCAGATAATTCCACCAATGAATAAACTGGATATCCTTCTATTTCTTTCCTCCATCTATTGCCTATCGTTATAAGAATGAATATAGCTGCTACTTCAGCTCCAATTTTTTTAACAATATTTATTAATGCTCTTAATTGCTCCCCTGATCTAATTACATCATCTGTTATTAGAACGCTATCTTTTTTTTCTATTAATCCCTTGGGAAGATATAGTGAAACTTGCATTCCTATTCCTTGAAGAGCATAGCTTTCTTCAATAAAGCTAGAAACTCCAACTTCCTTTTCCTTTTTTGCATAAACAAAGGGAACATCAAAAGCATTTGCAATATGTGCTGCTAATGGTATTCCATCCACAGCAACTGTTAATACTTTACTTATCCTCTTTCCAGCTAAAATTTTCATTACATAGCTTGATACATGCCTAAGTAATAGCGTATCCCCAATAATTTTAGTATGATCTAAAAATCCTCCCTTATCGAAAATTATTTTATCTTTTATGTACTTGGATAAATCAATCTTCTTCTCTATGGCTGATATTATGAAAGCAGCTCTATCAGGGCTTGGAAGTATATGTCCCTTTATATATCTATTGAGCACTGTTATAGGAATTCCAGTAATCTTCATTAGCTCTTGGTAGCTATAATCCTCCTTAGCTAGCCGAAGCAGTTCTACTGCTTTTACTTGAATTTTTATGGATTCAAATTTATTTTTTGATTGCAAAATCTTACTCCCTAAGTTCTAAATATTGATATTGGCTATTTAAAATGCTTGCGATAAAATAAAATTCTTCAATTCCTCAAGCTTAATATTATATTCCTTCTTCTCCATCATATCCCTTAATTTGAATATTCCAGATTTTAATTCCTCTGGTCCAATTATGAGCACATATGGAATTTTCTTTGCATTAGCATATTCTAATTGTCTGGATAATTTCCTTCTCATTAAATCAATCTCCGCAGGAATTCCAAATTCTATTATCCTTCTATAAATTTTTATGCTCTCCTCTAATAACTCCTCATTAACATTTGCTATAAACACCTTTGTATTTGATTTATTGATTTTAGCGGCAATTTTTTCACCTAATATTTCATATAATCTTTCAATTCCAAGCGAAATTCCAGTGGCATAAGCAGCAGATCCGCCGAATTTCTCTATTAAATTATCATAGCGTCCTCCTCCTGCAATGCTTCCAATTTGCCTCTCCTCAGCCTCAATTTCAAATACTGGCCCAGTGTAGTAATCTAAGCCTCTTACTAAGCTTAAATCTATAACAATATAATCATAAAGATTATAAGGCTTTGAGAGCGCTATTATTTTCTCAAGCTCATTAACGCCTTGAATTACTAAATCAGATTCAAAATTCCTCTTTATGTAATCTAATGCTTCCTCTCCTTTATTATGTATAAAATTAATTATTTTTTCAATAATTTCTCTCTCTAAACCTAAATCCTCTAATTCTTTTATAACTTGATTCTCTCCTATCTTATCCATCTTGTCCAAAATCCTCAATATCTTGAAAAATAATTCTCCAGAAATACCCATGAGCGACATTACTCCTTCTAGAATTTTTCTATTATTTATTCTAACTTTAAACCTCTCAAGATTCAATGATTTTAATGCATCTATAGCAGTAGCTATACATTCTACATCAGCTTCCATATAGGGGGAACCCACAATATCTATATCTGCTTGAAGAAATTCTCTAAATCTTCCACTTTGGGGCTCTTCATATCTCCAAACCTTTGCTATACAATATCTTTTGAATGGTTTTACTAAATCTGGATTATTTGCAACCACTCTTGCCAATGGAACCGTAAGATCGAATCTAAGCCCTATCCATCTTCCCCCCTTATCTTGAAATTTATATATTTGATGTTCTACTTCCTCTCCACCCTTTGCTGAAAGTACTTCCCATAATTCTATTGCTGGAGTATCCATCTCCTCAAATCCATGCATTTCAAATGCTCTTCTTACTTTCTCTATGATATAGCTTCTAACCCTCATTTCATCGGGCAAAAAATCTCTAGTACCTCTTGGTCTTCCAAACTTCATATTTCCTCGAAACATTAGCACTATTCCTCTAATATATCTTTATTTCGCTTATGGATTTAATGTTGATTAACACTTGATCGTCTACAAAAGTATATATTCATACAAAAGTATATATTCATACGAGCCCAAGTAGATATTGAAGTGATCTTTATGGAACCTGTGTGCGAATTGGGAAAGTTTTTATATTGCTCATTTATACTTGAGGAGAAAGTTGCCAAGGCTTATGAACATCTATCCAAGATTTTTAAAGATGAGCCAATAAGCAGTCTATTCAACTTTATAGCTTATGATTCCTTTAAACATGCCATTTGCTTTAAGATAATGAGCAATAATTTGGGCGTAGATATTTGTAATTGTGAAGAATTCATGGGAAAAGCATGGAAGGATGTTATCTCTCATGCAGAAAGATTTTTGGAAAAATCTGAAATAAGCAAAGAGGAAATTTTATCCATAATAAACAATCTTGAGAAGCTTGAGAATTTTGCTAGTGAAGAGTACCTAATGTTGATAAGTGCAAGATTAATAGATCAAGTCTCAGATGATTCTATCATTGATCAAGAGAATTACAAGTGCTTTATAGAATGGGTGATGGAAGATGAAAATAAACATAAAAAGATTCTAATGATGATTAAAGAATTATTGAAAGAAAAATCATGATATTTTTATGATTGAAATTTAATATCACGAAAATAATGGCTTAAATTGATGGTAATATTTTAATAATTGATCCAAGAACGTTATTATATGATAGAGCAAGGGGCGGCTAGAATTACAAAAAATGTTTTCCCATTATTAAAAGTAATTTTCTATATTACTACATACATTATTATTGCTGCATTAATTCAATGGATTTTCAAAGGATTATTGGCTAATATGCAAGAGTACTTAGTATACGCTCAAATATTGCTTTCATTGGGGTTTGGTTATTTAATTGTTGATAGTATTGCTGCATTTTTCTATCAATTGATAAGAATAAAATATAATCATCCTACTGCTGCAGCAATAAAAAACATCATAAAAATAATAGGAATTGGAGGAATGGTTGCAGCCATAGCTGGAGGAGTTGCAGGTGGTGCTGCTGGAGTAGCATTAGGCGGTTTTATGGGATTAGTTATTGGTTTCGCCTCTCAACAAATATTGGGCCAAGCAATTTCAGGTTTATTTCTATTAATAGCAAGGCCCTTTAAGATTGGAGATAAATGCATTTTAGCTGGAGAGGAAGGTATTGTAGAAGATGTTTCAATTCTTTTCACAAAAATTACTAAGATGGATGGATCCAAAGTATTCATACCAAATAATTCCATAGTAGGAAGTAAAATAATTCTAAAGCAATAAGCGGGCCCGCCGGGATTTGAACCCGGGACCAACGGGTCTCTTCTTTGCTTAAAAGCCCGCTGCTCTACCTTGCTGAGCTACGGGCCCCAATGCCACTATAATTTTCTCCTTTTTTTATTTTATGCTTGACGGATGATTATTGATTATTTAAAGATGCTGCTACTTTAATCTTCAAAATTTCATCATACAAATTCCTCAGAGCTTCTTGATAATCTATATTTCCTTCAGCTATATCATCCATCATTTCCTCTAATCTTCTTGTTGTTTCCTCAGAGATATATGGTTCAAATTTTTGACATAGATATTCATAAACCCTAAAGCCAAGAGGTGTGCTTACTAACTTATTCTTAGCCTCAATGACATATCCTCTTTCCAAAAGTGTAGATATTACTTTAGAGTAAGTACTAGGTCTTCCAATGCCTTTCTCTTTCATTAATCCAACGATCTCTCCTTGAGTGAAGAGCCTAGCTCTTGGTACTCGCATGATTTTCTTTGATAATATCTTATATTCTCCTTCCTTAACTTCATCATAAATTTTTATGGGTATGAGCTTATTGAAGCCATCCTTTACGATTCTTATTGGCCATTCCATTGAAACCTCATTTTCATCCACAACAACTTTGAACTTTTGATAGAGCACTATGGCCTCCTTCATTTGACTTGCTATAAATCTTCTGAATATTAAATCATAAAGTCTTAAGTGATCTTCTGTGAGCTTTATTGGAAATCTTAACAATCCTGTTTTAATAAGATATCTAAGGCGCTCTAAATCTATTGATCTTGTTGGACGTATACATTCATGTGCTCCTTCTTTTTTATACTTATTTGGAGAATATAGTGATGGATATTTCTCTTGAATATATTCCCTTGCTATTCCTAATCCAACAGATGATACTGTTGTGGAATCAGTTCTATGATAAGTACAAAGTCCAACCTCAAATAAATCTTGAGCAATTTTCATAGTCCTTTCTGTTGAAAATTTGAGCTCCATTGAGGCCTCTCTAAGCAATGTATCTGTGGTAAAGGGGGGTTGAGGGCGAATAAATCTCTCCTCTTTCACTATGGAATCAATTTTTGCAACATCTGACTTAAGCTCTGACTTAGGCTCTTCTATTGTGAGCTTGATATTATTTGAGAGCACAATTGAAAGTATGGTTTTACGCTTTCTTGCTTCATTCACTCTATTTATAATCCAACCAAGGACTGGTGTTTGAACCCTTCCAGCTGAAAGCCTTCTATTTTTAAAAACATTCCAAAGAACTTGACTTAATTCAAAGCCTATCCATCTATCCTCAATTCTTCTAACCATTTGAGCTTCTACCAGCTTTATGTTTATGCTCTTTCTCTTTTCAAGGGCTTTAGTGAAAGCGCTTTTTGTTATTTCATGAAATTCCAATCTCTCTATATTTCTATTAAATGGATTAATTGAACATAATAAATCATAGCCTATTTTTTCTCCTTCAGCATCAGGATCCGTAGCTAAGAATATATATTTTGATTCAAGCGCTAATTCTCTCATTACTTTTATTAATTCCTTCTTTGAATAATATTCTTGGCCTCCACATCTTAAGCATTCTTTATCTGTGAATTGATATCCACATTTTCTACACTTTTTTATAAAGTCGTATATTGGTAAAAATTCATTGCCAATTTTAATGCCATGAAATCCATCCTCTGTAACTAGATCGAATACATGTCCAAGGCTTGCCACTATGTTCAGAACATATTTTCCAGTGCTTATTTCAAAAATAGTAACATTGCCAATTTTTCTTCTATATGGTCTTCCAAAGAATTTTGAAATTGTTTTTGCCTTTGTTGGAGATTCAACAATTAATAGAGCTGGTTTAATATAATCCTTAAACCTTCCAATTCTTTTACCCTCTCTTATTTCCTTTACAAGCCTTCTATCTTCATCTATTTTCTCAAACCACCTTCTTACAGAATCATCCTTGAACTTATACCATGAGAATTTCTCAATTATTATATTTAGCTTTTGAGTGAGAGAGTAAAAGGCCTTTTCATCATCCACAATTAGAAAACTTGCTCCTCTAGTAACACCTCCAGCAAACATTCTTGAACATCTTCCAGAGGCTTGAATATAGGCTATTGGATCTGGAATTATTAAATAAAAGTCCTCTCCTCTTTTTTCTATAGAAATTTCCTTCATTTTTGAAATTCTCTTTATAACTTCTGTGGTAATGGATTTTCTCAAAAAATCACTTGCTTCAGCTATTACATTTTTTGCAAATTCCTCAAATCCCTCAAGCTTTATTCCCTTTTCAATGGCTTCCTTTATTCTCCCCCTTGTTTCAATATTCAATGGAACTATTTTACTTAAGTTCATTATATGTTTATTAACAGCAATTTCATCCCTTAGAAGCGGTCCTATATTTTTTAGAATTGTTAAAATCTTTGTAGGATCATATTCTTCCCAACTTAGCCTTAGTTCCATTCTAGGGACTCCAACGAATATTACATAGCGTACCCTTTCTGGAAGATCAATCCCTCTAGCAATTGGACTTCTAAAACTGGCTATTCCCACTAATACATCATATTTTCCTTCATTGAAATCATTTAGTATATTTTCCTCAGCCTTTTTATATACATAAGATTTTATTCCATTATTAATCAAGAATTCATTAATTCTATAAGCATATTCTTTTCCAAAAGTCTGAGGTATGAATACTAAAGCACCTTCACCAAATTTTTTTATTAATTCCAGCAAATGATCCTCCATTGCCTTCTCTTTTCTTATATAAAAATCTCTAACATTTCTTACGAACTCAGGTTTAAATCCCACTTGAAATCCCAGGAGCTCCTCAAAAAGCTTCAATCTTTTCGTTCGCCTAGCCTTTATTGTTGCTCCAGAGACTACAAGCAATCCTATCTTATTGTTCTCTTTATAGCTTCTTATTCTCTCCTTAATCTCTTCTATCTTCTTAAGAACCTCCTCTTGCCTCAATCCCATTCTAATAAGCCTTCTCATTTCAACTTTAAGCTCAAATATTCTCATGGCTAGATTTATCATATCAGCATTAAAGCCAAGCAACATCAAAACTTTATCAATATTCTTTGGAGATTTCAAGAAGGAATCAACATCATCTACAAAAACAAAGTCAAATCCCAATCCTTTAAGCTCCTCTGATTTAGTTAATATAAATCTATCTGTGGTAATTAAAATATCCAAATCCTTTTCAATTATTTTATTAATTACATTATTCTTCTCTCTATTTTTCATGGCACCATGATAGTATACTACTCTAACGTTCAAATCAAGCTTTTTTGAAAATGAATTTATTTTCTCCACTGCTTGTTGCACCAATAAAGCTGTTGGAACTATTATGTATGCTTTCTTTCCTAAACTTGCGAAATATAAAGATGATATTATTCCAAATACAGTCTTTCCAACTCCAGTTGGAGCAATAATGGAAAAATTTCTTCCTAATAGTATTCGCTTAGCCCACATCTCTTGAAGTGACCACATTCTTTGGCCTAAAGCCTTCTTGAAGAAATGTGAAAAATTCTCAAATTTACTATGAAATTCCAATATCTCCTTTGCAAAAATAAGCCTTCCCTCTTTGCTTAGAATTTTAAAGGCCTCTTTTCTATTATAAGTTCCATTTAAACATTTTTCACAAATTCCAATTTCCAATAGACGCTCATCTGATATATCACCATGACAATTTATGCAAAGCCCTCTATATATTGCCCTCATTCTATTAATTTCAATAGCATGATGAATTTATAATATTTTCCTTATGATGTACTCTCTATCCTTAAAAGCTATTAAAATTCCAAATTCTCCCACTTTTAGTCCTTTTTGAACGCTATTGACTGGAACTTCAAAGCATTGTCCCCTTTTAACATCCAAGAGCTCAACTTTGCCCTCTTTAAATGATTTCAATAATACTTCTTTCATACTTGATTCTTCTATTATAAGGGATTTTTCAATATCCTTATAATCTAATTCTTTAATCTCTCCACTCTCTAGGTTCTCTGCAATTATTCTTCCTCCATGGGTTTTCAAAATTCTGAAAATTCCATCCCCTATGCATATAAGCCTTCCAATTTCAATTGGAGATCTTCTTATGGAAATGGTTGTAGTATAATGAATGCTTCCTCCTCTCATCCCTGAGATTTTTGCACTCTCCTTTATCTCCACTTTTACCCTCTCTGAGATTTTTTTTGTAAATAATCTAGCTCTATTTACACTCATGAATTTTACATCCATGCCATTCGCCACTTTCTTTATTTCACTTATCTCCGGCCTTCCATTCATAATCTTAAACTCTTCTATAATGGAATTTACTGTGGAAAGAGCTTCTTCATCAAATCCTCTTATTTGAACTATGGCATCATATTTTCCATGAGAGGCCTCAATACATCGATTACATCTTTGATAATGAATTATGCCCCTACTTTCCAAAATTTTAGAGAATTCTCCAAAGGAGAGCTCTATTCTTAATTCAACTCTTATTGGAAATTCATTTGAGTACTCTTCAATTTTTCCCTTAATATCTGCTATTTTTAAATCCCTTTGAACCTTAGAGAGTTTTATAATCTCATTTATACAACCTTCAATTACAGTAGTCTCTAAATCCCTTCCCTTCACCCACCTCTTTCCTCTCAAATAGGAAAAACAAGATGGACAAATTGTAATCCCTATTTCCCTTGGTATTTTTATCTCCTTATTCTCCCAGAAACATCTTTCACAGAGATTCTCTATTAGTACTTCTTCCTTTCTTCCACATTTAGCACAGAACATAACCATCATATCATTATGAACTGAGCATGTGGTATTCCACCAATTCTTATTATTGAATCCCTATGTACTAAGCCAGCTTCTATTCCACAACTAACAGCCAATTCTCCTACGAAGGAGGCTATTGTAGCAGCTCTTAATACATCCACTGCTGCCTCCTTTGTCATTCTCTCCCCACTGAAGAAATCCCTTGAAATATCAAGTACTAAATTTCCCTCTATTATCTTCTTGCCCAATAAATCACAATCACAAACAGTTATGAAAACATCATTATTGGCCTTTCTTACATTAACAAAAACTTCCATAAAAATCAACCCAAACTCTTAACTGGATTCCTTGATCCACAAACCTCACATTGTATGAACGTTAACCTCCCCTCTTTTACTATTTTAGTATCCATTTTACTACAAGAAGGACATTGCACATAAGTTTTTGCAA
>JANXER010000033.1 GCA_025057955.1 Candidatus Methanomethylicaceae archaeon
TTTATTAATTTTCATGAAATCACTTGATATATAATTTAGATTATCTCTATATAAGAATTTCACTTGAAGTTTTTACGTCCTTTCACTCATGTCTTAATGCTACAACAGGATCCATTTTAGAGGCTCTTCTAGCTGGATATAAACCAGCTAATAAACTCACTCCAATTGCAAAGATAAAAATAAGAAAAGCCATTTCAGGTCTTATTAATGGTTGATAGTAAAAGGATATTCCTGTTTGAAATCCTCTAAATCCCATGGATACTACGATTGGTAAAACCAATGAAATCCCAGAGCCAACTAATATTCCAATAAATCCCCCTATTAGGCCGATTATTCCAGCCTCTGATAGGAAAATAGCTAAAACTTCTCTATTTTTAAAGCCAAGAGCTTTTAGAACTCCTATCTCCTTAGTTCTTTCAATTACTGATACAAACATTATATTCATTATACCAAGGCCAGCTACAAATAGAGATATAGCAGCAATGGATCCAAGTAGAACAGTTAGTTGACCAGTAATTGAAGTTACAATATCAGTAATTTGCTTTACAGTCATTATATTCAAAGTATTTCCATAAATTGCCCTTATATTATTAACTACACTTTCAACGTTCTCAGGGGCATTAACTTTAATAAAAAGTACAGAATAGCTAGTTCTTCCTAGAAAATTAGCAGCTCCTTGAAGCGACATGAATATACTATCATCAACAGATATAAGCGATGTCATACCATAAGGAGCAATTACTCCAACTACATTTACCACTTTTCTATTTGTTCTAGCAATAGTTTCAATTGTTGCTGTTTGACCTACACTAACAAATTCCATTGTTAAATCCTGAGGATGATTAACATTACTTCCAACAACTACCTCAGCATAGCCTAGGGCTTGATACATTCTACCTTCCCTTATTTCATAACCACTTATCAATATACCAAATAGTCCAGGATCTATTCCAACTAACTGAAATGTTCTTGAGGATTGTGAGCCATATAATCTAATAGTACCAGTTATAGCTGGAATAACAAGATCAACATTAGAGATTTGTAAAATTTTATTTACATCCTTATCTGTTAAAGTTATTACAGCAGAAGCTGGTCTAACGCTTATGGTATTTGGACCTAGTTTATTCATTTGATCAATTATGCTCTTTTGAATCCCCTCTGTTTGAGATATTAATGAAATAACTGCTGCAGTTCCTATAACTATGCCAAGAATAGTAAGAGCTGCTCTAAGTTTTCTTTCCCTTATTCCTTTTAATCCCCAAATAATTACATCAGTAGCATTCATCTTTAAGACCTACGTCTTCTATATACAATAATAGCACTCATTATTCCAATAAGTAATATTATGAATGTAATATAGAAATTATATGGGTTAGGAGAAGATTGAGCAATGGATGTAGTAGATTGCTGTTTTATGGAAATTTGAAATGGAATTTCCATAGTTCCTCTATATGTTTGTCCAAGGCTATCTCTATATGTATAATTAATGCTTATAACATATTTACCATCTGTAATTTTATCAGCAATATAGCTTATTGTGAAGGATGTAGGAACATTTACTGTAACATCACCTATGAATATTTTTTCATCACTAACTGGACGTATATTCTGTAAGGAGTTTGGATATATTATCATACTTTGAGCTGTAGCAGTTCCAAGATTTATCATACTAACTGTTAAGGAAAATGGACTTCCTAAAGAGATTTGAGCTGGATATACATAGGTATCCAAAATTATGAAATTGGGTGTTCCTTTAACTATAAGCCCTAGGGAGCTTGTTTGTTGTTTACTTCTTCCAGTTTCATCATAGTAGGATGCCGTTACCATCATTGAAATAAGAGATCCTGAAGCTGATGGTGAAGCAAATATTTTAAGTGGTAAGCAAATGGATTCATTTGGCTTAAGCTTACTTATATGGAAATAACCATCAGTTTCTATGAAGGCAATGGCTCCAGTGGGTAGACTTGTTGATATAGTTAATGCATTTACTTCACTATCACCAACATTTTTGACAATTAAATCAATTTCATTTATTTCACCAGATTTTAAAATACTATTACTTAAGTTTAAATCAATAAGACTTATTGGAGAAAAAGATGGTTTAACTTTCACAGTGAGATAATAATTTTCTTGTCTCATTCTTGAAAGACTATCATAATATGAAATTGAAAGTGTTAATTGATATGTGCCAGAAGCTGATGGACTTACATATAAGCTAGCCTCTATTTTTATAGTCTCATTTGGTAAAACTTCATTAATTAGCCATTTTCCATCAGAGTTCAATAGTGCCATGGGAAGACCAGTGGTAATTAAATTTATTTGAACGCTTTTTGCACTTCCATCTCCATTATTACGAATTAAAATTGTTAATTTATTAACATCATTTGCTCTTAGTTCTTGAGGCATTAAACTTAATTCAAAATCTACATAAGGAGAAATTGTAATGGGAATTATAAATGTAAGATATCTAGTCTCTGTTCTAGATTTTATGCTATCATAATAAGATAGAGAGATGGGAATTTGATATTGACCAAATGAAGAGCCAGCATATATTGATAAAGGTATTATATATTCATCTCCAGCCTTTATTATATCAATAATCCACTTACCATCACTTCCTATTAATGAGATTGTGGAAATTGTGGAGGCCCAAATTAAAGATATTTGTCTTGCATCCAAGTCACCTATATTTCTTACCTTCAAAGTTATATTGTTTATAGTTCCTGGCCTTAATTCATAGGAATTAACCTCTAGGGAGAGTTGAGCTCCTTTACTTTCAATGGGTGGAACATATACTCCAATACTCCTTGTCTCCGTTCTAGTTCCATAATATTGATAGCTAATTGTAAAAGTTATTTGATAAATTCCACCAGCAGCAATAGGACTCACATATATTACCATTGGTATGGATTTCCATTCATTTGATGCTAAGCTATCAATATACCATCTTCCATCACTTCCATTTAATATCATTAATGATGATCCAGTAGAAGCTGGAAGGGAAATAGCCATCCATATTTGCAGTGCTGTAGCATCACCAGTATTTCTAATAGTCAAGTAAACTAAATTATTCTCATTAGCAATTAATGTTGTTTTATCCAAACTTATGCTTAAGTTTGGAGGAGAATAAGAAATTACTGGTTGAATTATAGCTAATATCAATATTATTAATAATAATTTATTTCTCAACATTCAATATTTCCTCCCTTTCAATTATTCCATCTCTCATAAATAAAACTCTATGACAATAATTTATAAGATTTAAATTATGAGTTACTAAAATGATTGTAGCACCCTCATTATTTAATTTTCGCAAAACTTCCATTATATCATAAGCTGATTTAGAGTCTAAGTTTCCAGTAGGTTCATCAGCTAAAATTATTTTTGGATTATTTGTTAAAGCTCTTGCAATAGCAACCCTCTGTTGTTGACCACCGCTTAATTCAGAAGGCCTATTTTTGAAAAATTGACTTAATCCCATTATTGAAAGCAATTCCATGGCTTTAATTCTTCTATCTCTTGGAGATATCTCAGCAGCAATCATTGGAACCATAACATTCTCTAACGCATTCATATAAGGTATGAGATTGAAGGTTTGAAATATAAAACCTATTTTTCTATTCCTTATTTCAGCCAATTGATTATCATTAAGCCTTGAAATATCAATACCATCTATGATAACTTTTCCCTTTGTTGGTCTATCCAATGCCCCCAATAAGTTCAATAAAGTGGACTTTCCACTACCTGAAGGTCCTACTACTGCTAAAAATTCCCCTCTTTTCACTTTAAGATTTACACCTCTTAAAGCGGGATATTCTATTTTCCCAGTTTTATATATTTTCCATAAATCAATGGCCTCAATAATATTCTCTGAAATTATATCACATCAACCTCTATACGAAATTAACAATAATACTTTGATATTTAAAAATTTCATTTCAATAAGGTCAATCTAATTTGTCGAAAAAACTTAAATATAACAATAGTAGATATACTTGACTTACAAATGGTGGTATAAGTGAGCCAATACCAATTTATTTAAAAAGTATTAAAAAGCCAAGGCATTTTGAAAATCTAGTTCGTAAAATAAATCTACTAATTCTTAAGGTGGTGATCATAAGTGAACAGTATCTCAGGGGCTAGCAGTCTACACTGTATAACTGAATTAGATATAAAAGAAAAAATTAAGTCAATTCGACGTTCAGTCATAGAAATGATTCATAATGAAAGTGGACATCTTGGCTCTTCATTATCCTGTCTTGAAATAATCACTGTACTCTATTTTATGAAAATGCGACATAATCCAAAAAATCCCAATTGGGAGGAAAGAGATTATTTCATACTTAGTAAGGGGCATGCAGCACCAGCACTTTATGCAGTTTTAGCAGAGGCGGGTTATTTTTCAAAAGAAGAATTAAAAAGTTTTAGGAGGCTTGGATCTAGACTTCAAGGACATCCAGATTTAAGATTGCCAGGCATAGAGGCTCCATCAGGTTCATTAGGACAAGGTTTATCCATAGGAGTGGGGCTAGCATTAGGAGCACATAATCATGGAAGAAAATCGAAGGTTTATGTATTAATGGGAGATGGAGAATGCGATGAAGGACAATTTTGGGAAGCTCTAATGACTGCAGCACATCTTAAGCTTACAAATTTAATTTTAATTATTGACAGAAATGGATGGCAATTAGATGGGAGAACAGAGGAAATAAAAAAGAAGGTGCCTCTTAAAGCAAAAATAGAAAGCTTTGGATGGAAGGTTTATACAGTGGATGGTCATAATGTGCAGAAAATCATAGAAGTCCTAAATCAAGCTGAGGATTCTCGTGAGCCAGTGGCAATAATTGCTTATACTAAGAAGGGATATGGGATATCTTTCCTTGAAAATACAAATCGAGGACATAAAATTCAGCTAAATGACGAAGAATACCTGATGGCATTAAAGGAAATTGAAGAGGGAAATTGAGTGCGTGCATTTCTTGCTGAAGGATTATGTAAAATTGGAAAATTATTTGAAAATGTAGTTGTATTGACTGGAGATGTTGCAAAACCTACGTGTACATATCTTTTTCAAGAGAAATACCCTAATAGATTTTTTAATTTAGGGATAGGAGAACAAGACATAATTGGAGTTGCAGCAGGATTGGCACTTTCTGGAGATATACCAATAGTAGCACTTTTTGCATCCTTTCTGATGAGAGCATGGGAGCAAATTAGGAACACTGTATCTAGAGCAAACCTTAATGTTAAGCTTATAGGCACACACGCAGGTTTGACTGCTGCAGCTGATGGAGCATCTCATCAAGCTTTGGAAGATATAGCTTTGATGCGAGTTTTACCAAAAATGACCATAATAGTACCAGGAGATCCTCAAGAGACTATAGAGGCCATTGAGGCAATGGTAAGAATAAAGGGTCCTACATATTTAAGAATTGGTAAAGATGAAACTACAAAACTCTTCGAAGGAGAGGGGGTATTTAAGATTGGAAGGGCAGTTACTTTAAAAGATGGAAGAGATGTTGCATTAATATCAACTGGAACTATAACTTCAGAGGCATTAAAGGCTGCAAAATGTTCAGAAGTGGATGCTAGCGTTATTCATGTTCCTACTATAAAACCATTGGATAGAGATGCTATAATATCTGCTGCGAAATCTTGCGGAATAATAATATGCATTGAAGAACATAGTACAATGGGAGGATTAGGAGGGGCTATTGCTGAGCTTCTCTCCAGTGAATATCCCGTTCCCATAATAAGAATTGGAGTGCAAGATTCTTTTGGTGAATCGGGAAGTTACTACGAACTATTAAGAAAGTTTGGTCTTACAGCTGAAAATATAAGATTAGTAATGAAGGAGGCGATTAAGAGAAAATGATCATAAGTTTAAGGGAGAGATCTGAGGCCTTAGAGAAGGAAATGGCTGGAAAAATTTGGTTAATTAATAATAATGAAAGAGCTATTTACGTAATAAAGGGAAAAATTCCAGAAAAATTGCTTCCTCAATTAGAAATAATTAATTCTCAAAACATTTCAACTGAATTTGAGCTTGTAAGTAGAGAGTATAAGAAGGATAATACATGTGTAAAAATTGGAGATATATGCATTGGAGAAGAGAAGATCGTCATCTGTGCAGGACCATGTGCTGTTGAAGGAAAGGAAATGCTAAGGGAAATTGCAAAAGAAGTAAAAAGCGCTGGAGCTTCAATTCTAAGAGGAGGGGCTTTTAAACCAAGAACTTCTCCTTATTCATTTCAAGGATTGAAAGAAGAAGGCTTGAAGATACTTAGGGAGATTGCAGATGAATTTGCAATGCCCATAGTTACAGAAGTGATGTCGCCAGAGCAAGTTGAATTAGTATCAAAATATGCTGATTTATTACAAATAGGTGCAAGAAATATGCAAAACTTTGAGCTTCTTAAAGCTGTTGGAAGATCTCATAAACCTATTTTATTGAAGAGGGGAATGGCAGCCACTATAGAAGAATGGCTTTTAGCAGCGGAATATATACTTCTTGAAGGAAATAAAGATGTAATACTCTGTGAGAGGGGAATAAGAAGCTTTGAAAATGCAATTAGGAATGTCTTCGATGTATCAAGCATAGCATTGATTAAATTGATGAGTCATTTACCAATAATTGCAGATCCAAGCCATGCAACAGGAAGAAGAGAGCTTGTAATTCCTATATCTAAGGCTGCTATAGCAATAGGTGCAGATGGACTTTTAATAGAAGTACATTCAGAGCCAACTAAAGCTCTAAGCGATGGCCCACAATCTTTAACGCCAATGGCTTTTCGTAAATTAATGGAAGAAATTGCACCAATAGCAAAAGCCATTGGGAGGAGCATTTAGTGCAAGAAATAAAATTAGAATTTGGTAATAAAAACTCAAAAATTTTCATAGGTCGAGGATTAATAAATAACATAAGCAAATATATTGAAGATGCTAACTCAGTGGTTATAATCACATCTCATCCTATTAGAGAACTCTATGGTAAAATTGTAGAATCTTCTCTCTCTGAGGGAAAAATAAATTATATTACTTTAGAAGTTCAAGATGGAGAAGGAGCTAAGTCCATTGAAAGCTATTTAAATGTTATAAATAAATTATTAGCCCATAAAGTTGGAAGAGATTCCATTATAATTTCGCTTGGAGGTGGATGTGTAGGTGATTTAGCTGGATTTATTGCTGCTACCTATATGAGGGGGCTGGAATTGATTCATATTCCAACAACTCTTCTTGCACAAGTGGATAGTAGCATTGGTGGTAAAGTTGCAATAAATCATCCAATTGTAAAAAATCTAATAGGAACATTTTATCAACCAAAGCTCGTTATAATAGACTTGAATGTATTAAAAACCCTTCCAATGAAAGAGATTAGAAATGGGTTTGCAGAGATTATAAAATATGGAGCAATATTAGACAAAGAACTCTTCAATATTCTTGAAAAGGAAAAAAATAAAATCCTTCAAGATGAAATAATAGAAAAAATTGTTTCTAGTGCTGTTAAAATAAAAGTAAATATTGTTTCTAAAGATGAATATGATAAAGGAATAAGAATGCTATTGAATTTTGGTCATACCATTGGACATGCTTTAGAGGCTGTTACTAATTATTCGCAATATAGTCATGGAGAAGCTATAAGCTTGGGAATGTTGGTGGAGGGAAAAATTTCCAATAAATTAGGGCTTCTCAATCATGAAGAACTTATTAGACTTGAGAGGCTTATATCAGAATATGAGCTTCCTATAAGAATTCATGAAGATCTTACAGAAAAAATTCTTGAAACCATATATTATGATAAAAAAGTCAAATCCAATAAATTGAGATTTGCAATTCCAAAGAGAATTGGAGAAGGTATGATTATTAGCGATCCTCCTAGAGAGATTATAATTTCATCATTAAAAGAGGTCATTAATTATGTGTAAGGTTTGTGTTTCAATTGCTGATGAAGAGAGAATTTTAGAGAGCATAGAAGAGGCCATGAATAAGGGGGCAGATCTTGTAGAAATTAGATTGGATTATATAAAGGGATTAAATGAGGGAAAAATAGAGGAAAAACTTAAACCATTAAGAAAATATGAAATTCCAAAGATAGCCACTATAATGCCAAAATTTATATTTGGAAGATTTGAAGGAAGCGCTCAAAGGAGAATTGAACTTTTAATTAAAGCATCAGATTATGTGGATTTTATTGATATAGGCGCAGAGGTTGGAGAGAATTTAATAAAAAACAACATAAAAGAATTTTTGAAGAAAACTAATGTAATAATTTCTTGGCACTTAAATCAATCTATTTCATATGATGAAATATGCTCCATTGTCAAGAAATATGGAGATTATGAAGTTATACATAAAGTAGTAATGCCTGCTCGTGGATTAGAAGATAATATAGTGGCACTTAAAGCTTCTTCTTCTTTAAAGAATTATAAACGCATAATATTTTGTTATGGAGAGGGGGGAGTTATATCTCGTTTGCTCTGTCCTTTTTTTGGATCTGAATGGACTTATGCAGCATTAAAAGAAGATATGAAGACAGCACCAGGACAAATAACAATTGAAAAAATTAAATTCATATATGAGAGGTTGAAAAAATGACAACTGCAAAGACTCGCCTTTGTTGTTTAATAGGAGATCCTATAGAGCATTCACTTAGTCCAATTATGTTTACTGCTGCTTTTTCTGAATTGAAGGAGGATGCTGTATATCTGGCTTTTAAAGTGAAAAAGGAAGATTTAAAAAATGCAATAGATGGATTAAGAGCCATAGGATTTTTAGGTTGTAATGTGACTATGCCACATAAAATTGAGGTTACAAAATATCTTGATAAATTAGAGGATACTGCAAAATTTGTTGGTTCTGTTAATACTATTGCTGAAAGAGGGGGAAAACTAATAGGTTATAATACAGATGGAAAAGGAGTAATTGCTTCCTTTGAAAATGAAGGAATAGAAATCCATGATAAAAAAGTACTTATAGTGGGTTATGGTGGAGCAGCAAGAAGCATAGCATTTGAAATTGTTGAGAAGAAACCCTCTGAAGTAATAATTGCAGGAAGGGATGCTTCTAAGGCTAAAATGTTGGTTGATCTTATCAAGGGAAGAGTTAATGCTTATGAAATATTGATGGGCGATCTCAAAAAAATAGGGGCAGATATAATAATTAATGCTACACCATTAGGAATGAGGCAAAGAATAGAAGAAATTCCAATACCAGAGGAATTGTTAAAGAAGGATGTTGTAGTTCTTGATCTTGTATATGATCCTATAGAAACAAAGCTATTACAATTAGCAAAAGAGAAAGGATGTAAAATCATAGATGGTCTTGAGCCCTTGGTACATCAAGGTGCAATAGCATTTAAAATATGGATAGGAAAAGATGCGCCAATAAATATAATGCGTAAAGCTATAAGGGAGGCTATATTATGAAGGGCATAGGTATGGCTTATGGAGCTACTACAATAGTAAATGCCATGCCATCGGGCTTAGGAGCTTCGCTTGGTGTAAATCTTCGAACTTTTGCTGAGGTTGAATTAAACTATAATGAAGAAATTTCTGTGGAAATTAATGGAAGAAAGGATGGGAGAATTAATCTTGCAGTAGAATCCTTTAAAATAATAATGGAAAAACTTGGCCTTAAATATGGAGCCTTCATAAGAACATGGAGCGAAATACCAATAGCTAAGGGTATGAAAAGTTCAAGTGCTGCATCAAATGCCATAATTTTAGCTACCCTTGATGCTTTAGAAGTAGAGTTAAATGATTTAGAAGTAGTAAATTTAGGTGTAGATGCATCCATAAGAGCTAAAGCAACGCTCACTGGAGCATTTGATGATGCAATAGCAAGTTATTTTGGAGGAATTCATTTAACTGATAATTATAGAAGAAAAATCTTGAAAAGCATTAAAATAATGGAGCCTCTAAGCGTTATTTTTCTAGTTCCCGAGGGGGAGCGTTACTCAGGTGATGTAAAACTGGAGAATGTGAATTCTGTAAAAAATGTAATAAATATGGCCTTTAAAGAGGCAATAGAGGGAAGAATTTGGCAAGCAATGATTATTAATGGTCTAATTATGGCTCATGTATTTGGATATGATATTCGCCCCATTATAATAGCAATTGAAAATGGAGCTATTTCTGCAGGACTTTGTGGTAAAGGACCAGCTATTTGTGCCATATGTAAAGAAGATAGTGAAAATCAAATAATAGAAAGTTGGAAGGAATTTTCGACCAATATCATAAAGGCCAAAATAAATCATAAAAAAGCTCAAAAAGGTGTTAATTTTGAGAATAAAAATTAAAGGAAATGAAATTCATGGAGTTATAAAAGCGCCACCATCAAAAAGCTATACACAAAGAGCAATAGCATGTGCTCTTCTTGCAGAGGGAAAAACAACAATTATAAACCCCTCTGAATGTGAGGATGCAAAAGCAGCATTGAATGCTGCTAAAATGCTTGGAGCTGAAATTGAAAAAAGAGGGGGAAAATTGATTATAAAGGGTGGACAAGTTAT
>JANXER010000034.1 GCA_025057955.1 Candidatus Methanomethylicaceae archaeon
AGGAACTAAAGCTCAAAATAAAAATAATGAAGGCTGTCAAAGATTATAATTTAAATACCTCCTTAAAGAATTATATCGATCCAAGAATTTATGCAGAATGGGGCAGAAGAATAGATTTCGATTGGAAGCTATATTATCCTAAATCATTACAGAGAAGATTCTCTTGGGTTGATGGACAAGATTTCTTAAATTTACAACAAAATAAGTTGGGTGTTGAAGTTGGTTCTTGCGGGAAAAATCTTCAAAATTAGAGAAGAGATAGATTTAGAAACCATATTTGATAAAACGAGGAATTATAGATGGGAGGAAGAAATAGAGGGAGGGAAATTAATTAAGGAGATAGGAAAATTGAAGCTAGAGTCTAATTATCTCGAAGGGACTTTTTTCCAGGATTTGCCATTCTATATAAAGCATAGAGAGGGAATGAAGCTAGTTATAAAGACAATTGAAGCTCCTTTTCTATTTCAAGTTGATAAGGAGAGAATTTTATTAGTAGTACTTGAAAAAAAGAGGATGGCAAATAATATTGCCAATATGCTAAGTAAGATTATTTTCATATCAATAGGAAGCATCACAGAAGCAAAAATCTCTCCTGAAACTATGAGAAAATTCCATGAAAGTAATCCTGAAGATACCAAGGTAATATTCTTCGATGGTGTGGATATTCCAAATGTTGATAAGCTCTCTCTATATGGTTCTCAATTAGCGAATACCAATCTATATAATGAATATTTATCTCGTGGTAACATTTGGTACATAGTATTTAAATCGAGAAAATTTGGAATTATAGCAGGTGTAACAAGAAATTGTGTAGTAACTTCATTCAGTAAAATAGAGCCGAGGGAATTTTTAGAGTATATAAGAGAGGAAATATTTCCTCTCATTGATTAAACTCCGATTGTAAACTCCGATTGATTAAACTCCGAAATAGCTTTTTGTGGCTCTTAGCATAAATATCACAGCCAACCTCATTGTAAATAGAAGCAAATAGAGCACTATGGGATTAGCCATAAATGCAAAAGCGTAGTATAAAATATTGACGCTATTATATGCTAGCCCAAAGAGCCATGCCCATTTATAGACTTTTAGAAAGCCAATAATTAAAATGAAGTCAAGAAATCCCATTAAGTATGCCATTAGAAATTCTATGATGGAGTATCTCAAGAACTCTCCTGTAATAAATGGAAGTAGCAAGTCAAAGGTTACAAAAATTGCTTGCAATAAGCACATTGCATATATAAGCCTCGGTTGAGGCAAAATCCTCACCTATAGCATTCATCCTCTGAAGAGCATATGTTTATTATGCCAAGCTTAGTAAAAGTTCTCACAGTATCATTGGTGTTATATACCTGCTTTTCCTCACTTCTCACTATAAACATGGCATTATATACAATATAAATTTCAAATGATTTTATTATTATGCTACCATCATCACTCTTATACTGCTCTCCACGTATAATTTTGAAGGCTTCCATCTTATGCTCTCTTAGAAAATGGTATATATCATGAAGCTCAGATTTTTTATCATCAACCCACTTTTCTAAGAACTCAGCCTCTTCACTAGATAGTCCTAATGCTTCAATTTCATCAAACCATTCAATCATAGTTTATAATAAATCTGAGGGAACTATTATATTTTATAGTAGAAAGGCTCACTTCTTTTGAAGTCTCAGCAATATCAATTCTCTCCTTATGGAATAGCTAGCTTCGCTCTAGGTGAAACTAATTTCCTAACTACATCTGCTTAATCCCTCATGAGAAAGCCTTTAAGAACTTACGAGATTACGTTTAGTGAATAGCTCTTTTTTATAATATCTTTATGTTAGAGGGACTTACCTTAAGCCATCCTTAACATCTTTTTCACATGTTCTAGTATATATTTTCCATCATTAATGATTTTAGGAATTAGAGTATAATTTGGCATGAAGAGAATAATAATCCTTATTGTATACTAGGATATAACCAACAATTGTAAACCAACAATTGTAAATCGCAAAATCCCTTGATATATGTTAGAAAAGCAACTTCTGATGAGGGGCTTTATCGTTAAAAATATTTTCGATTTTCAGATCCCTTGTAATTATACTGTTTTGTTTTTTATTATCTTTTCAGAAAAACCAAAAGAGATAAATCGTTAATTTATTTTTTAACAGAAAATTTGTTTTAACTGATGAAAAAATTAATCATCTTATCCAATGCTTCAATTAATTTCACTACATCATCCAAAGTATTATAGAAATAGAGAGAGGCGCGCACAGTTCCATTTGGAGCTTTAAGTACATATTTATGTAGAGGTAATGCACAATGACATCCTGATCTCACCATGATTTTCGCTCTTTCATCCAACATAACTGCTACATCGTGAGGATCTTTTTCATTAACATTAAAAGCAACTATGCCAGCTCTTTTAGAGGCATCCCTCGGTCCATAAAGCTTTATTTTCTCTACCTTTGAAAGGCCTTCGATCAATTTTTCAGTAAGAATTTGCTCATAAGCCTCGATTCTATCCATTCCAATATTGCTTAGAAGAGATATTGCTGCACCCAATCCTATGGCTTCAGCTATAGGAGGAGTGCCTGCCTCATATTTTGCTGGTCCTTTCTTGAGTATATAATCATCTAAATTCACATCCTCTACAACCCCACCTCCTATGCATAAAGGCTCTAGATGTTCCTGAAGGCCTTCCTTTATATATAGTACACCAATACCAGTTGGACCACACATTTTATGACCAGAGAATGCTAAGAAATCACAATTTAAATCTCTAACATCAACTTTCATATGAGGTACAGACTGTGCTCCATCCACTAAGACCAAGGATCCATTCTCTTGAGCTATTTTTACTATCTCTTTAATTGGAGTTTTTACTCCTAATACATTGGAAGTTTGAGTAATTGCTATAATTTTAGTTTTTTTATCCACATGAGATATTAGGCTTTCTATATCAATATTACCCTCTTCATCTAAGCCAGCAATTCTAATGGAGCAACCTCTAATCTTCCCAATATTGAGCCAGATAATATAATTTGAATGATGTTCAAGCAAAGTAGTTACAATATTATCCTCCCTATTGAAATTGAGGCCCCTTGCAACAATGTTTATTGCCTCTGTAGAGTTTTTTACAAAGATTATTTCTTCAGGCTTGGCATTTATGAATTTAGCAACTTTTTCCCTTGCCTCTTCATATGCATAAGTTGCAAACTTAGCTGCATAATATACACCTCTGCCAATATTTGCTCGATATTCTTTATAATATTCAATCATTGCATCTATTACAAGTTTGGGTGTAAGGCTTGTTGAGGCTGAGTCCAAATAAACATACCCATCCTTGAAAAATGGCAACTCCTCTCTTAATGATTTAACCAAGCTTTCCATAAATTAATACTTAAGAGAATCAATATTTATATATTGAAAGTAAAATAGAGATATCATTGGTGAATATTATTGGGCAGAAAAGCACTATTAACATTATTTGCAATTATTGGATTCTTCCTCGGCGTTTTCATATATTATGTTAGCAAGAAGTTGCCCTCTCTAATTCAACAATTACTGCCAATTTTTGCTAATTTTGAATGGATATTTGCAGGTATTATTGGTTCCATAGTTACTGTTATGGCTGTAGTTGTTTGGGCATATGCAACTAGCTAATAAGTATATATATCTCTTAAATAACTTGAATGTTCTCAAAATGAGCTTAATCGGTTATATTAAGACTATTATTTACAGTGATTCTTTCCTTAGTTTTCATCTTATTCATAAGCCTATATCTTAATAACCAGCGATTGGAATCAAAAGTGCTCTCTTCACATGAAGGAATGAAGCCAAATAGGCTTATTAGCCCTAGAAGATAAATGCCCCAGATTGAAGGTGGTATAGGGAGTCCATGTTCGTGTGCAGTCCTATAGTATTCTGGAAAGCTTCCTATGAGTTCACATATCAAGACTTCTGAATTTTCATCCCAAGTGAACCTAGCTTCAATTCCCTCATCAATGAGATAAAATGAACTCAATAGATTAAGAGAATCTTGGAAGTTTGGAAAAACAGTAAATTGATAAAATAATCCTATAATTTTTCTACCTAGTTCAGTAAGAAAGCCAAACGCATCTCTTCCCATGCGAGTTGATAACATTTCCATAAGCATGTAGAAGAAGGAAGGAAGAAATATATTCTGACGAGCATCTACAAATGAGGCTCTTATATTTGGTATTGAGAGAAAAGGAGTAAGAGAGGATAAATCCACAGCATGTTTGTATAATTGAACTATCAAATTCTTCAGAGAGCTGATCATATGGCTTCTAGTGAAATGCTCTGCAGTTAGTACTCTTGTTTTTCTATCCAGAATTGAGTACTTAAATACCAAAATCTCGCTATCATCAACCATCATTATTCCGCCGTCTAATTGAAAGGGCATATATTTTACTTCAATGAAATCAGATAATCTCTCAAAGAGGGCTGGAATATAACTGGCATTAGTCATAATTTTTATACTTACTCTTTGCTTTGTAAGAGAATTTAATACATTACCCAATCTATTAATAATAATCTCTAGTGCTTCTTGATTAAATATGAAATAAACCTCCTTTGAGGCGGTATTCAGTAATTCATTTATTCTCTTAATTGTATCCTCATTTCCCTTGATGATCCAAAAGCTTTGTTCTTCTAATCCCTCCTTACTAGAGGAAATCTCATATCTTCTTTGAAGCTCTGAAAGAGCATTTTTCAATAGCTGTAAATTCTCCTCCAACTCCTTTAGAGGTTCTACAAAAACCCTTGTGGGCATGAGAGCTTTAGCTTTTACGGGCTTCCCTGGTAAAATTGTTACTAATTTTTTTCTCTCTAAACTCTTTAAAGTAGAATATATCTTGGTTCTAGGAACCTTACTACTTACTGCTAACTCTTTTACACCACAAATACCTTGATTGATTAAAGAGATATATACTTTGGACTCATATTCACTCAACCCTAGTTTTGTGAGTATATAAGCTAAATCTTGTAACTCCAATAATTGTCACCAGGGTAACTTAATCTGTAGTTACAGTTTAGTATGGTTACAAATCCTTTATAAAATTTAGCCTCAGAGAGAAGGTTGGTGAGAATTTGAGTAAGTTTGTAGATAAATGGGAAGCAAAGGAAAGTCCGGGCCTAGCAACTAAAATTAAAGAGACCATAAAGCCGCCGGGACCACTTAGGCCAAGGTTAGATGCTGCAATAAGAGCCTTACAAATGCAAATACATAAGCTTGATATTGCCAATCAAAGATTTCAGGAGAGGGATAGAGTAATATTCAGCAAGATTGTTGACGCTTACTCTAGACACGATATGGATCATGCAAAAATATATGCTAATGAGCTTGCAGAAATAAGAAAAATGTCAAAGATGCTAATGCAGTCGAAAATGGCATTAGAACAGATTGTGATGAGGCTTAGTACTGTTACAGAATTAGGAGACATAGTTGCCACATTAGCCCCTGCCATGGGTGTCATAAAGACTGTTAAATCTGGAATATCATCACTACTACCAGAAGCAGAAAAGGAACTAGGAGATATTAGCACAATATTAAGTAGTATTCTAGTTGATGCAGGACAAACTGCAGGGTTAGCTATAAACTTCGAGACTGCCAATGAGGATGCTATAAAGATATTGAATGAGGCAGCAGCAATAGCTGAACAAAGAGTAAAGGAAAAGCTTCCAGAACTTCCAACAGGAGTTGGAGTGGGAGAGAAAACAGGTTTCTGAGAAAATGCTCATCCTTCGCCCCCCTTTTTTTAAATAGAAACCTCCCAGGAGGTGGGGTCAGATATTTAAGAAATTATTTAAAAAGACCCCACCTCTTAAGGAGGTTTTAAACGATACAACTCTAAGACTTGCTCAGCAGAAGAGAAAGTTGGAAGTTCTTGATATTAAAATGAGAAGTAGGGAGAAGACGCTCTTCGAATTTGTAACAGCAGCAATGAAAAGAAAGGATTCTGAAAGAGCAAAGATCTATGCTAATGAGCTCTCTGAAGTGAAGAAGCTTCAAAAGAAGGTACATGATAGTATTTTAATGCTTGAGCAATTGATAATTAGGATAGAGACATTAAGAGAATTTGGAATGGCATTTGCTCAATTAAAGCCCACTTTGGAAGTAGTAAAACAAACTGCCAATCAAATAAGCGAAATCATGCCAGAGATATCAAATGAATTAACAAATATAGGGAACTTTTTACAAGAGTTGATGATTAATGTAAATATAAAAGAAATGGAAAATGTTTTTATAAAAATGCCAGAATGTGATAAAATAATTGAAGAAGCTACTAATGTTTTAAATGAGAAGCTTGAAAAGGAAATACCTCTCCCTCCAATTGATAAAAAAATTAAAACCGCAATAGCCATAGGAGGTAATGAAGAATTCTTCAATGATGAGAAAAATGAATTATTCCTAAACTATTTAATTAAAAATGAAGGAGGTTTCGATTTAGAAGAATGTAGCAGGGCTTGTGAAGTATCAAAGGAAGAAATTATAAAAATAATGGAAAACTTATCAAGAAGGGGAGTAATAAAAATATTAATAAATGAGGGAAAATTGAATGGCATTTATAGCCGCACATGAATTAGAGGCAGCAGCAATAAAATATGCTAAGGAGGCAACACGTTTAGATCAACAAGGCTCCAAGGGTCTTGCAATAACTTATTATCAAAAGGCAATTGATGCTTTTCTCAAATTAGTGAATCTCTATCCAAACTATGAACTAAATAAAATATACATTCAAAGAGCTACAATGTATCAAGAGAGAATAAGAGTTTTAAGGGGTGAGATTTCAGAGTCGATGAATGAACAGACTGAGGGGAGGCCCATTAGTGAGCAGAATTCGAAGCAAGCAAGTTATGAAGATTTATTGTTAATTGAAAAGCCAAATGTAAAATGGGATGATGTTGCAGGATTAGATGATGTAAAGAGAGCTATTCGTGAATCTATAGTCTATCCATCAAAGAGGCCAGATCTTTTTCCATTGGGATTTCCGAGGGGGATTTTGCTATATGGTCCTCCTGGTTGTGGAAAGACTTTAATTGCAGCAGCTGTTGCAACTGAAATAGATGCTGCATTTTTCTCAGTGGATGCTGCATCTATTATGTCAAAATGGCTTGGAGAGGCTGAAAAGAATGTAGCTAGACTTTTCAAATCTGCTAGAGAGGCTTCAATTAAGCAAGGATCAGCAATAATATTTATTGATGAAATAGATTCCCTTCTAGGAGTTAGATATAATGAAGTGGGAGGAGAGGTTAGAGTAAGAAATCAATTCTTGAAGGAAATGGATGGAATTATGGATAAGGGAAAGAGCTGGTCATTATACGTAATTGGTGCAACAAATAAGCCATGGACCTTGGACTGGGGATTCATAAGAAGATTTCAAAAGAGAATTTATGTACCTGTGCCAGATTTTGAAACCAGACTTAGAATATATCAGTTCTATACACAAAAGCTTGTAATGGAAAATGTAGATTTAAAAGAATTAGCAAGAATATCAGAGGGCTACTCTGGTAGTGATATAAGAGATGTTTGTCAAGCAGTTCAATTAGTAGTTGTAAGCGAACTCTTCGAATCTGGTAAATATTTAGATAAGAGCTCAAAACCACGTCCAATAACAATGGATGATTTTAAACATGTTATTTCCCAAAGGAGGCCAAGCATAACGCAAGATATGATTAAAGCTTATGAATTATGGGCTGAGAACTTCAAAGCAATATGAGAAACTTATGGATGAAATGGATACTTGCTCATGGTGATTGTGATGGCATATGTTCATCGACCATAGTATTTTTCATAGAAAATTTTCTTTATACATCCAGTTGGTTTATATGAGGCAAGCGGATGGAGATATTTTAATACTTGATGTGATCATCCCTTCGGAAAAGAAATAGGAAAAAAGAGATCAAGAATTGAAAAGAAATGAAAAATAGATTATCATTTTTTCCAAAAATTTTGAAAATTGTATATTTATTAAATTCCTCTACTTCAGAGATCACATTAGACTTGAGATAAATTGAAGATGCATAGGGCAATAGTGGAATATATGGATAGATTGTTGAGATTCTAGGATAAAAATTGGAATCCTAATAGCAGTTATAGAATCCAGGAAGAAATTATAACACAAAGAGTATCTTTCAAAGAATAAGCTTACAAGAAAAGTGAATTGATAAAAGAGCCCAAGAGTAAGCTCATAAAGAGGAAAAATGCGTAAAATTATAAGGAGAATTTGATTGTTTACTTGGAAAACCGCTATATATGCTAAGATTGCAATAAATGCTTTAATTGGAATAAAAACGATTTCATAAAGATATGTTTAAAAATGCTATTCGAAGGAATAAAATTAGAAGCTTGAAGGAAGTAGGGGGATATCCTAAGCTTCTAAAGAAAAATTTTTATGAATTTTACATGAAATTAATAAATATCTCATAAAATGTAGATAAAAAGACTACAGAATATTAAGTGCAATTTCATAATATTTTAAAAATCCATTTAAAATAAAAAGATTTATAAGTTTATTTTGTTTTTCCTCCCTTGAGGGGAAAACCATGAAATTGAAGTGTCCAGAGTGTGATGGAGATATTAATGTAAAAGATGTGGTAGAAGGAGAGATTTTGACTTGTGACGATTGTGGTGTAGAGCTAGAGGTAAAGAAGAATAGTAAGGGAAATATAGAGCTGAAGGTCGCAGAATCTGAGGGGGAAGACTGGGGAGAGTAAGTGCCAACAATATCTCTCCTATATGATAGAATAAGGACTGAAGAAAAGCTTTTAATAAATACTGCAGAAAAGAGAGGAGTAGTCTTAAAGCCCATAGATGTAAAGGAAATGCATTTAACAATTACCAATTTGGAGAAAGATAAGGAGCTTTTTGGTGAAGTTGCTCTTGAAAGATGTATAAGCCATTTTCGAGGGCTTCATTTAGCAGCAATACTTGAAAGCAAAGGAATTACAGTGATAAATTCATATTCTGTAGTAAATATATGTGGAAATAAAATGCTTACTAGCATAGTGC
>JANXER010000035.1 GCA_025057955.1 Candidatus Methanomethylicaceae archaeon
GATCCATTGCTTAGAAACTTCTCCAATGTGAAATACTTCTCAATCAATTCTAATAGCTATAATATATGCATTGAAAATTTCATTATGAATAAAGAAGTTATGAAATTCCATGTATCATTTAAGGATTTTATTTTAGAGGATGGAAAAATTATGGTAGAATCAATTGGTCCATTGGGTAGACATCATTTAGAAAATATGTTGGTTGGAATTTCCATAGCAAGATTCTTTGGAATTAATGAGAAAAGAATAGAGTTTACTAAAGAGCCATTTAATGAAAAAATGGTAATGATTGATCCAAGCATACCATTAGTGGTAAATAAAAGCACTTCTCTCAATGAATTAGTTGTCGAAAGATCAATTGAAGAATTCTCTGAAATATTTCAACCCATGAGATTAGAAATTGGTGGAAGAATTAAAACAAGTTGTGGAGATGTATCCATACCTAGTATTGCAAATATAATAAACCAAAGTGGGTTTGAGGAAGTATTTTTATTCGGAGAGTTGGGTGAAGAGTTGAGAAATTTAGTAATTAAAAATATTACAAAATCTATTGAAAGAAAGGGGCCTACGCTAAGGTTAGAGAGGGCTTAATTATGTCGCTTATAATTCATCCAAGGCCAAGCCCAATTGCTGCTGCCATGTATATGATGAGAGATTTGAACGTAGATGTCATAGTAATACACGGTCCATCTGGCTGTTGCTTTGGACCTGCAAGGCTCCTTGAAAAAGATGGCGTTAAAATTTTCACAACAGCTCTATCCGATCGGGAATTCATATTTGGAGGGGAGAGAAGGCTCATTGAAGTTCTTAAGAAGATTGATGCCATCTTCAATCCAAAGCTAATAGGAGTAGTGGGAAGCTGTGCCAGTATGATAATTGGAGAGAACCTTAAGAAGGCTGCAGAGGAAGCTGGTGTAATAGAGAAGGCGCTTTGCTGTAATATTCATAGTGGCTATGGAGATAATACATCTGGAGCAATAGAAGTCTTAAAAGAGGCCAGTAATATTGGGTTAATAACGAAAGAGGAATATGAAAGACAGAAAAAATTACTTGAAATGGCAAGCATATTAGAACGTACAAGAGGAACAGCTAGACAAGAGTATATTGGAAATTATGCTGGAGATAATCCTGATGAAGTGGCAAGGGAGATTTTGAAAGTATTAAAAGAAGGAGGAAACATCATATGTGTTCTTAATGCAAAAAAAGAGACGGCATTTGTATATGCAGATATAATGCTTGCATTAGCTCAAACATCTGTAAAATTTCTCGCCAATATAGATCCAAACATAGGCCTTCCTAGAATAAGGGAATATTCGAAGGAAATCCTTAGAGAACTTAAAGAAAAGGGTATTGAAATTAGCTTAATTACAGGTGGACTGGATGAATATCCAATATCAGGAGAGAGAGCAAAGGAGATTTTATTAGAGGAGAGGCCGGACTTAGCCATAATAGCAGGAATACCTCATGCAGTAGCTGTTGAAGGAAAAATTAGAACAATTGCAGTTAGTGCAGGAACTAGAGCTAGCTATAATTTGAAGTCAATAGGATATGATTTTGTAATCAATGAGGAAAATGCCCATAGAGCCTCCTTGGGAAATAGGCGAATTCAAAAATCCATACTTGGGGAAAGTATAAGGAGGATTCTGAAAGAGTGAAGTCCATAGCAATATATGGAAAAGGAGGAATAGGAAAATCAACTTTAGCATCTAATATAGCGGCCTTTCTTGGAACCAAAGGGCTTAAGATTTTATTGGTGGGTTGTGATCCAAAAGTAGATTCAGCAATAAATATAATTGGGCATAGAATTACTCCATTACTTGAATTAATGAAAATTCAAAGTAGACCACCCTCAGAGAGCTTCATATTTAGAAAGGGAGAAATTCATTGTGTTGAAATAGGGGGACCAGAACCAGGGATAGGATGTGCAGGTAGAGGGTTAATAGTAGGAATAAACTATCTATTGGAGAATTTGAATGTAAAAGATTTCGATTTTATAATATTTGATGTTCCAGCGGATATAGTATGTGGTGGTCTTGCAATTGTAGCAAAGGAGGGCTATGCAGAGGGCGTATTAATAGTTACATCTGATGAATTTACTTCATTATATGCAGCTAATAATATTTGTAGAGGATTATTCTCACTTAAAGTGCCATCCTGTGGAATAGTTTATAATAAGGCAACATCAAATGGTCTTAAGTTTGTAAGAAAATTCGCTGAAAAAGTAGAGCTTCCAATAATTGGGCATGTTCCTCGTTCAGATGGCTTTATTAATGCTGAAAGAATGAGAACAACATTAATAGAAATTCTTCCCAACTCAGAAGTAACCAACGCCATAATATCGCTTTCTTTAAATTTACTAAAGAGCGATTTTCGAAAAATACCTAAATGGCTATCTATGGAAGAAATGGAGGGAATATTCAGTGAAAATTCCTAGGGCGATAATATCAGCAACTTCAAGTGGATCAGGAAAGACATTAATTACTTCTGCATTAATAAGAATTTTAAGTAAAAAAGGCTTAAAAGTTCAACCATTTAAAACTGGCCCTGATTACATAGATCCAATGTATTTAAGCATAGCAGCAAGTAGACCTTGTAGAAACTTGGATTCTTGGATTATGGATGTTAATACAGTTAAACGTGCATTTCTACTGGGCTGTAGAGATGCTGATGTAGCAATAATAGAAGGAGTAAGAGGGCTCTATGAGGGAGAATCGCCCATAGATGACATTGGAAGTACAGCACACATAGCTAAGATCCTATCCTCTCCAATAATTTTAGTAATAGATTGTAGAGGATTAAATAGAAGTGTAGTGGCTCATATATTAGGCTTTAAATTAATGGATAGTGGATTAAATATCGCTGGTGTAATTCTAAATAATATAAGGGATGAACTTCATGAAGAGAAAGTGAGAAGGGCAATTCAACATTATACAAATGTTCCAATTATTGGAGTGCTTTATAGATTGCAAGAGCTGCAAATTGAAATGCGCCATTTGGGATTGGTAATTCCAAGAGGAAAAGAATTTAATAGCATAATAGAGAGAGCGGCAGAAGAGCTTAGTAAATCCATAGATTTCGATAAATTAATGGAAATTCTTGATAATTGTCCCGAGATAACTTCAGAAGAGATTATAACTCAATCATTTGAAAATAAAATAAAAATTGCTCTATTTATGGATGATTCTTTTTCATTTTATTATTATGAAAATTTGAATCTATTAAAAGAGGCTGGAGCTCAAATATGCTTCATTGATAGCATTAAAGATAAGAGCTTGGAAAGCGATATTGCTGGAGCAATAATAGGCGGAGGCTATCCCGAACTATTTGCAGATGAGCTTGAGAAAAATCACTCCCTCCGTCAATCTCTTAAGAATAAAATCGAAGATGAAATGCCAGTTATAGGTGAGTGTGGAGGATTAATATATTTATGCAAATCTCTTCGCTACAAAAATAGAAGCTATAAAATGGTTGGGATATTTGATGGTGAAGTATATTTTGCTAATTCTCCAGCCGCCCTAAGCTATGTTGAGTTAAAAGCAATTAAGGAAAGCCCAATATCAAAGCCTGGATTAAGAATAAGAGGACATGAATTTCACTATTCATATATAGAAGGTCTGAGCTCTGATTTCGCCTTCGAAGTATTAAGAGGAAGGGGAATAAATCATAAACTGGATGGAGCTATGGTTTATAATACCATAGGCATATATACTCATCTTCACTATTTAGCCTGTCCAGAGGTTCCAATAAATTTCATTTCGAAATGTAAGCGTTATATTAGAAAATAGGAAAATCTACTTTAATAAAGCCTCAAGACGTTTATTTACAATCTCCCAATTAACTATCTTCCAAAAAGCTTCCACAAATTTCGCTCTATCATTTCGATAGTCTATGTAGTATGCATGTTCAAATACATCCAATGCCATTATTATGCGAAGACCTGGATAGACGTTCATATTATTTTTCTCTATTTGCATTATTAAGAGGTTTTCAGTTTGCTTACATATAGTAAGAGCCGCCCATCCAGAACCTTCAACTGTAATAGCTGTCTTAGAAAACTCCTTACGAAATCGCTCTAAACTACCAAAATGCCTCTCTATCATATCACCAAGAATTCCTCCAGGCTTTTCCTCTTTTCTATTTGGAGGATTCAAATTTTCCCAAAATAAAGTATGAAGTATATGTCCTCCCAAATTAAAGGAGAGTTCCTTCAGCATTGCCTTCATATCAACATCCAAATCCTCCTTTCTTGCATCATAAAGCTTTTTCAGTATAGCATTTGCTTCATTTACGTATACTTGATGATATTTCTCATAATGAACCCTCAATTGTTCCTCAGATATATACGGCTTCAAATCTCCATAATTGTATGGTAATGGAGGTAAGACGCAGAACCTTGGCCTTTCCATTTTAATATCCTCAGCAATTACTTCACATTTTCTTAATTTCATTGAGTTGATTCCACTGAATAGCCTGATTTAATCCAAGCCTCCATTCCACCCAAGCAAGTATAAACTTGATTAAATCCCTTCCTCAGAAGCACACTAGCTACAAAGCTTGAGGTATTTCCAACTTCGCATATAACTACTATTGGCTTATCCTTAGATAGCCTATTAACCTCTTCCTCCAACTTTCTAATTGGTACATTAATTGATCCTGAAATATGTCCTCTTTTCCATGCATACTCATCCCTTATATCTAAAATGGAAATTTCCCTATTGGTGCTAATAAGGTAGTTCAATTCCTGTGCTTTTATAGATCCAAGTCTTGCTACTGGAAGTCCCTCTTTGAACCAACCCTCTAATCCATCAGCTAGACATCCCTCAATTTCATCATATCCTATTCTAATTAAATTCCTTACTATAAAGTCTAAAACAGACGCAGAGTCTGTAACTAATAGCACAGGCTTATCATAGCTTAAAACCCATCCAGCTAAGTTAAGCATATTCATAGGCACATTATAGGATTTTGGAATGTGTCTATTGATGAATTCAATAGGCTTACGAACATCAATAACTTGAGCGCCACTTTCAATTTTCTCATGAAATTCTTTAGAGGTTAGTATTGGAATTGGTCGAATTGAGCCTATCAGCGGTGGACCTTTCAAATTGTATATTTCCATTCTTTTAAAATATGGTGGATAATCTAGCTTTTCCTCAACTTTTTTAGCAATGAACTCTTCCTTACTCAGCTTCAACATTGGATTGGTGGCTTTTTCAATGCCTATTGTGCTAAATTCCCTCTCGCTAATTTTATCTCCACAAACAGATCCTGCACCATGAGCGGGTAAAATTATTACTCCATCACCTAAAGGAAGCAATTTATTGAATATGCTCTGATATAATTTTTCGCCCATTATTGGAGTCATCTCTGGACCTAGGAAATCCGTTCTTCCTACATCGCCCACAAAGAGCGTATCCCCAGTGAAGACTAAAATTGGTGTATGATTCTCTTTTACGATATAACAAGTGCTATCTGGAGAGTGCCCAGGTGTATGTATGGCTTTAATAATTAATTTGCCAAGGCTGAACTCTTGACCGTCATAAATGGTTTCACCATAACCCCAATCTAAGCCTGGGCCATGAAATATTCTAGCTCCAGTTATTTTAGCAAGCTCAAGAGAGCCTATTACATAATCCTCATTTCTATGCGTTTCAAAAATGTATTTTATTCTAGAGCTCCATTTATTAGCAATTTTCAGATAAATGTCGCAATCCCTTCTAGGATCTATAACAGCAGCTTCATCCTCTGAACTAATTGTATATGATAAATGGGAGACAATTTCAGACTTAATGGACTTAAGACGCAAATTATTTCACCCAATAATTACTTATCGAACTAAAATTTAAAAGTAGTTATTATTTAATGGTAATAGATTAATTATTAAAAATATAATAAAATGAATCATTTATAATCTATAAATTTGATTAAAGTCTAATCATTTAATTAACATACAATCGATTGATGGATTTGAATGAGATAAATATATTATGAGGATTGCTCATATAGCAATTACTAATGGAAGCAACATTATTGGGATTATTAGCAAGCACTCTAGCTGGTTTAGCCACAGGAATAGGAGCAATTCCAACATTATTTAGAAGGGATTTCTCTGAGGAATTCATGGATACAATGTTGGGATTTTCAGCTGGAATTATGTTGGCAACAACTTTTATAAGCCTTTTAGGGCCAGCGATAGAACAAGGCAATCCAATTATAGCTATAATAGTAATGATAATAGGAGCTTTATTGATACACTTAGTGGATATTTTTGTGCCGCATTTTCATCCTGTGGCAGGGCCTGAGGGGCCACCTTCTAGAATTTCAAAAATTCTATTAATAATTATAGCCATAATCATACATAATTTTCCCGAAGGGCTTGCAGTTGGAGTGAGCTTTAGCTTCGGAGGAATAGTAAGCGGCTTGCCGGTTGCAATTGCCATTGCTGTACAAAATGTGCCAGAGGGACTTATGGTTGCATTACCTCTGCTCAGGGAGAAGATCAAAAAATCTAGGGTAGCAGGATATACCATACTCACTGGATTGGTTGAACCACTAGGAGGAGCTGTTGGTATATTAGCATTATACTTGATACATGGAATATTGCCCTATACATTGGCCTTTGTAGCAGGTGCTATGATGTTTGTTGTTATAGATGAAATGATTCCAGAGAGTCATAGAAAGGGGTTTGGAAGAAGAGCAACCTTTGGATTCTTTGGAGGATTTTCCATTATGATAATAATAGAGAGCTTTTTTGCATAATTCCTAAATCCATGAACCTTTTAATATCTTGAGAAGGCTAAAGTTGATTAATTTTGATAGATATATTATAGCTTAAATGTCAAAGTTAATTATAATATCATTAATATTACTGGCTTCCTTTATATTACCGTACTTTATACCAGTTCCAGAGCTCTTAGGAACCTTTCCACCAGAGGAATTGGCCGAAGAGGATAGCAAATTTATAACTATAAAGGGATTGAAAGTTCATTGTAAAATATATGGCTCAGGTGAACCAGCTATAATTTTATTTCATGGTTTTGGCGCATATTCCTTCTCATTCAATCAAATCATTAAAAATCTATCAAATCATGGCACAATAATAGCCTTTGATAGACCTGCTTTTGGATTCACTGAAAGGCCTTTGCTCGACAATTGGAATGGCTCAAATCCCTATACAAGTGAATTCTCAGTGGAATTGGCCATAGAGCTAATGAATATTTTAGGCTTAAAAAAATCTGTGCTCATAGGCCACTCAGCAGGAGGGGGTATAGCGCTTTTAACATACTTAAAGTATCCGGATAGAGTAAGCGCATTAATCTTAGAAAATCCAGCCATTGATGGAGGTGCTCCTTGGTTTATAAATTTATTAATTGCTCTTCCCCAACTCAATAGAATTGGGCCACTTATTATGAGGAGCTTAGCTCATAATAGTCTAATCAATGGCATATACATGGCTTGGTATAATGATTCTAAGATTACTCCTAATATAATAGAAGGATATAAAAGGCCTTTAATGGCGAAGAATTGGGATTATGCATTATGGCAATTTACCATTGCTCCCAAGAAGGAAATTCCTGTAAATATTTTGAGGAACATCTCCATACCTGTTCTCATAATAGCTGGCACTGAGGATGAATTGATTCCACTAGATAGAATAGAGAGGCTTTCAATGGAAATGCCAAGGGCTATCTTAATAAAAATAAGTGATTGTGGACATATACCTCATGAGGAGAAGGCTGAGGAATTCTTGAAGATTATTGTAGAATTCATATCCAAACTTCATGAAGAATATTAAATATGCTTATTTCATTTCCCTTTTAGGGCAAAAATTTAAGAGAATTAACTCCATAAAAGGAAGATATATTCAATGTTCAAAATCTCAATAAGACATATATGAGGCGCTTTGTTCAATATTATTTCAACTTTATTCCAAGCAGCTAGAAATTGTTCATTGCATATGATATTAGAAGACCTTTTCACTAAAAAGCTTACTTGAGAAGCCATAAAAAAGCCATAAAATAATCAACTCAATAACCATTATTATCAATATAAAAGCAGCTCGTTACAAAAGTTCACATAACTAATGATAAAGAATTTTTATTGAAGAGATGAGCGATGTTTACTCTAATTTATATTTATGGTGCAATTTTTTGTAATCCCTTTTGTTCTAAATAATCCATATCTTTTGCTTATTAAACCTCTAACATCAATTAAAAGACTTATATGAAGGTTTATGTGTTAAATATTTATAGGAGGATTTATAGGGGCTGGCTTATAGATGGATAAGCGCTTTATTGAGTCTATTAACTTTCCTTTTAGTGTGATTAGTGAGGCTTCTGCCATTGAGAAAGGCCCTGGTAGACCTCCTCATTGGGAGATGGTTTTTTGGTGGACTAGGAAGCCTTTGATTTCTGCTAGAGCTATTATTGCTGGTTGTTTATTGCCTGAGAATACCAATGTAAATGAGTTTTTGTATAATATTGGCATAAGGCGTAAGGGTAAGCGAGCTGATGGGCGGATTATTTTTGATGGAACACCTCATAGAGTTAAACCCAACTATCGTTTTAAGGGAATTAAGCTTTTGGATCCTTTTGCTGGTTTTGGATCTATTCCCTTGGAGGGATTACGTCTTGGTTTGGATGTTACAGCTGTTGAGCTTTTGCCTGCGGCTTATGTTTTCTTGAAGGCTGTTTTAGAGTATCCAGCCAAGTATGGTGAGAGGCTTATTCGCGACGTCGAAAAGTGGGGCAATTGGATTACTGAGAGGCTTAGGGAGGATCAGCTTATACG
>JANXER010000036.1 GCA_025057955.1 Candidatus Methanomethylicaceae archaeon
TTCCTCCTCAACTATGATTTTCTCCTCTCCCTTTATCTTCATAATCTCCTTCCAAACTTCTTCTAATTTCTCTCCTTCCAATAAGTAACATCTCTCGCCTCCATTAATTCCACCACCACCTATTGGAATGCATTCACATTCAAATAGTATTTTAAAGGCCTCTATTTCAGTTACAATCTCTCCTGGCAAAAGCATCATTCCCACTGGCATTTTCATTGAGTAATTGAATCTTCTATTACCTAATCTTAAAATTAAATCATCAATTGGATATGGTGTGAATTTCTCTAAGCTCACTGGAATTATTATTTTAACACCTCTCGATAGCAATACTCCTATACTTATTCCTAAGGTCCCTCCTGTTGGAGATCCTAAAAATACTCCAGCATTTCCATATGGATCTATAGCATTTGCTCCTTTTATGAATACATCATTAGGTCCAAGTTCATCTAATACATCCTTAATAGTTAGCTCCGTTAATTTTCCATCTCTTATTATTAATTCTTTCAAGCGATAATCTGGATTTGTTATACATGTTCCATGAGATGTTATTATTCCAATGGCAAATCTTCCCTTTTCAATTTTCATTCCCAAAATTTCCTCTGCAACAAATGCATTTGTAGTTCCTAGACAAATTACAATAATTCCCTTTTTTAGGGCTGCCTTTATGGGCTCCATTTTTGCAACAGCTTTTCCTATGAGCCTTTTTGCCTCTGAAGGTGTTAATGTAATAAGAGCTCTTTCCATAAATTGCACCAAATTTTTTTATGAACTTCTTAAAATAAAACCTTCGGTATTTGAATTAAATGATGAATTTCAATAATAATCTTTCAATAATAATCTTTCAATGAAATACTGGAGTTATTAAGTGAAATAACCCATTAGAAAATAATATTTTTAAAATAATAATTAAATGTTGATGGTATTTTTTTATGAATTCCATTTACCAAAGTGCTTCTAATTAATGTGGAAGTGGAGAATACTTGTTCTTCTCTAGACTCTAGACTCAACTCTATAAACTCTGAAATAACAAACATTTCGAAAGTTAAGGATGGCCTTCCATAGGTGATTCCCTTACAATAGGGATTAACATATACATAGAAGGTTCGTCCTTTATATTCATATTCTGCTTCGTTCTTATATCCATATTTTGCTCTCTCATAAATCATGAAAGGCCATAATTTACAAGCATGTGGTTTAATATTTTGAATTCCACATATGTTTGAAATTTGAAATATACAGCTTCCATCAGGTTTTCTCTTCAAGTAGTAGCAGCCTAAGCTGGGCTCTAAGCATTTATATCCAAATATTTTTGAAATTTTAGCAACTTCATATGCAGTTAAAGGTACTTTATATTTTTTACAACAATCTCCACATGCAATACAAATCCAATTATTAATTCTTCTCCATGGAATGGGATTCAATGATCCCACCCAGGATCATATCAAAAATCTTCTTCCCATCCCCATATTTTTTTCCCCTATTATCTGGCATTTGCCAACCGAAGAAGGCTCTCTCTGGATGAGGCATCATTCCAAAGATGTTCCTTTTCTTATTACAAATGCCAGCAATATCATAAATTGAGCCATTGGGATTATATGGATATTCTCCATTAGCCAATTCTCCAGAAGGTTTTGCATATCGAAATATTATGCATCTATTCTTTATTAAATCCATGAGTATTTCATTGGATGAAGGCATGAATCTTCCCTCTCCATGGCCTATGGGTACTCTAAGAACTTCTCCATTATCCTCAACTCTCAAATAAATCCATCTACATTCATATTTTGCTGAGATGTTGGTGGCAAGCACAGCTTTTGGCACTTCGGAAATACCATCATCTGGAAGTACTCCAGCTTCCACTAAAACTTGAAAGCCATTACAAATTCCTATTATCAATTTATTGCTCTCTATGAATTCTTCAATTTCCCTTCTCATTTTTGCTAAAATTTCCTTTCCCCATATTGCCCCAGCCCTAACATAATCTCCATATGAAAAGCCCCCGGGAAATACTAAAATATCATATCCTCTCAATCCTTCCTTGATTAATCTCTTCATGTGAACTATTTCTGCCTTTATTTTATACTCTTCCAATACAATTTTCATTTCTAAATCACAATTTGTTCCACCCACTCTAGCTATACATGCCCTCATCTCCAAGCCCTCCTTATTTCCCCTTGATTAATTTCCAAAATATTTCCCTTCAAATCTATTATTTTCAAGGACTTCCCTTCAACAATGCCAATGCGTGAATGAGGGATTCCTTGAAATATATTTTCGAATTTTCCCTCAAATCCTTTCTTAACTTCTACTAAGAATCTAGATTGAGATTCAGAGAATAATATTAAATCGCTTCTATTTAAATCAGAGGGAACTTTTCTGAGATCAATTATCATACCAAACTCAGAGGCTATTAGCATTTCAGCAGCTGCTACTCCAATCCCTCCCTCTGATACATCATGACATGCTGCTATAATTTCTTCATCTATTGCTTTAATTAATCTATTCATAATACTTCTTGAGAGCTCAGCATTTACTTTTGGGCATATACCACCATTAATCTTCTTTCCTCTGAAGTACGCTGATCCCGCTAATTCATTTTTTGTAATTCCAATTATATAAATAGCATTACCCTTAGACTTTAAATTTGAAGTTATTGCTTTTCTTACATCTGGAATAATTCCAACTCCAGTTATCAATAGAGTTGGTCTTATGGGACCTAATGGAGATTCATTATAAAGGCTATCCTTTCCAGATATGAATGGAGCATCTAATGCCTTAGAAAAATCATAACATGCTTCAACAGCTTTTAATAAACTTCCCATTCTATCCTCTTTCTCAGGAGAGCCCCAGACAAAATTATCTAATAATGCTATCCTTCTTCCTCCTATGCAAATATTATTCCTTATGGCCTCTTCTATGGAAGCTGCCGCCATCCAATATGGATCTGGATAGAAGGGATTAATTCCACATGAGATAACTATACCCATCCAAGAATCCTTAAGTGGCTTTATTACTGCTGCATCATTCGGCCCTCCATAATCCCCTTGTAATGGCTTTATGGCTGTACAACCTCTAACCTCATGATCATAAGTTCTAATAACCTCTTCTTTGCTCTTAATATTAGGATCAGAGAGTAGGCTTAAAAGCTCATCACATAAATCTCTTGGCTCAGGAGGATTATAATTTGAATCTTCATATTTTACATCAATTGCCCTTCTAATAACCTTTGGAGGATTAAAGAGAAAATCTAAATCAATTTCACAAACTAAAATCCCTTTATATTTAACTCTTAAGATTTTACTCTCATCAAAAATTCCTAAAATTGAATACTCCACATCTTCCTCCTCAAGAACTTGAAGAGTTCTCTTTAAGTTCTCCTTTGGAACAGTTATTAACATTCTCTCTTGAGACTCTGATATCCAAATTTCCCATGGAGCCATATTTGGCTCCTTTAGATGAACATTTTCTAAAATAACTTCTACTCCAAGATTATGTTTATGAGCAGTTTCACCAATGGCGCATGAAATTCCTCCTCCTCCTAAATCTGTTATTCCAGAGGCTAATCTCTCATTCCTTATGGCTATAATTGCTCTCCTCAATTTCTCCTCCATAAATGGATTGGGTATTTGTACTGCGCTTCTAAGCTTATCACTCTCCTCTGGGAGCTCGGTTGAAGCAAAGGTTACTCCATGAATTCCATCCCTTCCAGTTCTTCCTCCTATTAATATAGCATAATCTCCAGCCCTTGTTCCCTTTATATAATGGGACTTATGAAGAATTCCAATGCAGCCACAATAAACTATGGGATTTCCTATATAGCCCTCATCAAAAATAATGCTTCCTGCTACAGTAGGTATTCCCATATTATTTCCATAATGTCCAATTCCTGCAATTACTCCTCTGTATATATAAAGTGGATGTTTTATTCCATATGGAACATCATTAATATTTAATGGACCAAAACAAAGTACATCAGTAAGAGCTATTGGCTCCCCCCAAACTCCAAGTATATCTCTTATAACTCCTCCAATACCAGTTGCCGCTCCTCCAAATGGTTCTACTGCTGATGGATGATTATGTGTTTCAACTTTTGCCGCTATTAAATATTCATCATTAAATTCTATTAATCCAGCATTATCCTCAAACACAGAGAAACACCAAGATTTATTGAGCTCCTTAGTGGCTTTTGCAATATACGTTTTTAGAATATTATCTATTCTCCTTCCATTAATTTCAATAGTTCCTTTAAAGGTTTTATGAAAGCAATGCTCAGACCAAGTCTGCCCAAAGGTTTGAAGCTCAACATCAGTAATCCATCTTTTAAAATGAGATCTGATTGCTTTCATCTCCTCAAGATTAAGCGCTAAACCTAATGTTCTACTTATTTCCATTAACTCTTCATCATTTGCTCTTGATAAATCAAAAAAGCTAATAAAATCAGATTTTCTCATTAATCTCTCCATTGAGAAGTACCTCTATAGAATATTCATCCTTGGTTGGATTAGCAAGAAGCTTCTTACACATTTCCTCAGCTATTTTTATTGCCTCTTCCTTTTTTTCCACCCTTAAATCAATAGTATACAATTTACTAACTTTCACATTATTCACTGGAAAAGTCAAGTCCTTAAGAGCTCTCGCAGTAACTTCTCCCTCGGGATCAAAATATCCCTTCTTTAATCTCACTTCTATTCTTACTATCATTTCAATCTCCATATTCTATACATGATTCTGCTAAATGAGCAATTTTTTCAGCTTCTATTCTAGCAACTTCAAGGCTTTCGTTAAATGCTACAGCAAGCCCCATTCTTCTTCCAGCATAAGCAGTTGGTTTACCAAAGTACCAAAGATCTCCATTTTTAATGCTTCCCATTTTTTTAACATTAAAGCTCAAAACCTTCTTCTCCCCTTTTATCCATTGAGGGGCTAGAACAACATGAGCTACTCCATAGGCTCTTCTGGAAATTTCTATTGAAGGTATTGGAAGCCCAAGTGTAGAGGTTAATTGAAGAGCTCCTTCATCCATATTTAACATCCATCTTGTTATCATTCCAGTATCATGAGGTCTATTAGCAACTTCATTATTGTATACTTTATCTCCTATAACAAATTGCTCTACAGCATAAATTCCAATTCCTCCTAAGAATTCTGCAATTTTTGCTGCATATTCCTTACATTTCTTCCCTATAGATGGTTCTATTCTTGAGGGGAGCCAACTCTCATGATATGTAGCAGCAGGTCTTTTATGTTCTATTGGTGGAAGAAATGAATTTACAATTCTTCCCTCTTCATCAAAGTGTCTAACAACTATCTGTGTTATCTCAGTTCCCTCTGATTTTAGTCTTGGTAAAAACTTTTCAATAATTACTTCATCCCCAAATCCCCTTGCATGCTCCTTTGCATATTTATAGGCATTTATTAAATCACTTTCTCTCATCACAATGGAAGTACCATGGCCACTTGAGGTCATTACTGGCTTTATAATTACTGGAAGTCCCATGTCCTTTGCCACTCTTAATAATTCTTCTTCACTATTAGCATAAGCCCATTCCACTCTTTCTAATCCAAGCATATTGAACATAATCTTAGTGGCATGTCTATCCATGCATATTAATGGTCCATAAGGAGTGGACATTACCTTATAGCCCTCTTCCATAGAAAGCTTGAAGGTTCTTTCAGTATCTATCATTTCCACTTCTAAATATATTGCATGAGGATCATTTGGATTGGGAACATATTTCTTTATGTATTTCTCTAACATATCTCCATCCATCATATTAAAAACTTCATAATAATCAGCTGAATCTTGAGCAGGAAAACCATGATATCTATCGAAGGCAACAGTCTTTATTCCTCCATTAATTCCTCCATAGTGTCTTTTTGCTGCAGTTATAGCTAAATCGCCAAGCTCCCCCCCACCAATTGATATAAAGGTTGCTGGTCTATCTGGCCTTAGTCTCTCCATTGGCTGAAGCTTTCCTTCATATTCCCTTCTATAGCTATTTACATTTTTTAGAATTTCAAATCTTTCATCTATGCTTAATTTTTTAATCATATCATCCAACCTCCATTAAGCCCTTTCCTGGAATCCAAATAACTCTTCTTCCAAGCAATCCTCTTCTCTCTCTATATTGATAAATTTCTCTAGCCAATTTCGCAAGCTCAAATCTCCTTTTGAAGGATTTCTCTGTACCAATATCACTTCTATGAAATACCCTCCATCCATCCTCCAACTCTACTTTATGGCATAGGTTTTCTGCCATTAAGCTTGCCTCTGGAATATTATCTCCAATACCAATACATTCCACAATTCTAGATCCACCTGTAATAATTTTTCCATCAATTAAATCCACCGAGGCCCAAAGGATTCCATTATCATCATGAACCTTTACGATATGTCCTTTAGCTAAGTTTCTATTATTTGGATATCCCTCTGGACATACTGCTTTTACTACAACGGCCTTTTCATCAAACTCTAATTTTATGGTGTTCAATCTTTCGTCAATTATTGCCTCACAAATTTCAACTATATCAGTTTTCAAGACCATAAGCACATTAGCAGCCTCAGGATCGCCAAGCCTTGAATACATTTCTATTATAGTAGGACCCCATATTGAGGTTAGCATCATTTGTCCAGCTACAACACCATGATATCTTCTTTCAGTCTCTTTTTGAATGGCCTCCACCATCATTTTAACAATTTCTACAGATTTCCAATATTCCTCCTCAGTTAATATGCTAATATCGCTTTCAATACCATACTTCAAGGTTCTTCCACAAGATATAGAGCCCATTCCACCAGTCTCCATTCCTAAATCTCCATCAAAGGCATGTTTATTATCTTGAACTGCTGGCATTGGTAGAACAGTTCTTCCATCAGTAAAACACTGTAATGTATATTCTGGTCCCCATACTCTTTCTTCTATTAAAAGCTTATACTCCATATTATAATCCTTCATATAATCCTTGACTATGGATTCAGCATGTTGTATTTTCACCTTCTTTTTCTCATCTTGTAAATAAACTTGAAAGTCCTCTATTACCTTAACCCCCTTTCCTCCAGCTTGTCTTGCAGGCTTTAAGGCTATGCTCTCAGCATATTCCTCAATGTATGGTATGGCCTCTTCATAATTCCTAAATTTCTTATACCATAATCTTCCTGGTATTTTGTATTTCCATTGAATATCCCTCATGGTTGCTTTCGACATCTCTATTTCAGAAACCGCTCTATTTGCTCCTATACATGGAATTCCAAGCTCTTCAAGCTTATCTGGAACTCCATGAAAGTTTGGCTCCTCTGGACCAATAAATACTAAATCCATTTCCTTTGCAAATTTAGCAATTATTTCGGGATCATTAATATTTCCTCTAAAATATTCTCCTCCACTTTCATTTACAATTCTCTTTATTCCAGGGTTAATCATCTCTGAAACACAATATATTTTTGGCGAGTAAATGCTTCTATGAAATGCTAATGCAATTGCATGCTCTCTTCCAGCTCCTCCAACTATCAATACTTTCATAAAAATTCCTCCGGATAGACTTTATTAAAACAACCAAGACAAAGCTCTTTCAATCCTATAGCTTCAATTAACCCTTCAATGCTTAAATACTTGAAGGAATCTGCTCCAATAACCTCAGCTATTTTCTCATCAGATAAATGCCTTCCAATGAGTTCATCCTCAGGTGGTACTTCAACACCAAATGGACAATGAGACACTATGGCTGGACTACCTATTCTAACATGAATCTCCTTTGCTCCCTTTTCCTTCATTAAATATACAATATTGGCTAAAGTATTTC
>JANXER010000037.1 GCA_025057955.1 Candidatus Methanomethylicaceae archaeon
AATTAATGATTGAAAAAATAATATATAAAAGCTACTTAGCATCAAGAGTTGAATCCTTGGAAAAGGCTGATATAGCAAATGAATTAAGAAAAACTCGAGAAAGCCTTAAAAAAATTAGAGGAATTATTAATGAAGTTCTCTCAGCAGCTAAATTAATGATTTCAAAAGCTGAATTTGATTCACCATACATCTTTCCAATAGCCTATATCTATGCCATGAGGCAAATTCTGAGGAAGGATGAGAGCTCCAAGTTGGAATACGATGTAGTTAGTTCAGCCATTCCATCTAATTTAGATGATTCCTCGAAGCTTTCTGATATAGATAGGCTAATTAAGATTATAGGAGGAGGAATGATTTGATAGACTTCAATGTAAGGCTCAAAACCATTAGCTTATTATGTATTGGATGGAGTCATCCTAGTATATTTGGTCCAGATATACCCTTTATAAGGGAATTGAACTCTAATGGAAAGATGAGAATCTATATTCCAGCCTCTAGCTTCAGAGGAGCTCTAAGATCTTCTGCCATTAAATTGGCAGAAAACTATGGCTTTAAATCATGTGGAGAAATCAGACCTGAGCTTATTGAAGATCGCCATAATAGAATGGGTGGAAAATGTGATGTTTGTGATTTATTTGGTGAACCCATGAATATAAGTTCATTGATAGTCTCGAATTTCGAACCCATCAAGGATATTAAATCATTAATATTGACTAGAATTAGACTTGAGGATAATTCCTTAAAAGTTTCCGAAGAAGCTCTATTTAAAGTTGAGTATATCCCCGTGGGGAGCGAATTCCTTGGAAATATTAAATTAATTAATCCAACACAAAAAAGAGCTGCTCTTCTACTAATTGCACTTGCTGGATTGAGAATTGGAAGGTTTGGTCGCGGAAGCAACCCCATAGATATTAGAATTGAGAATACAGAGAAGATTGAGGCCCTTTTAGGGGATTGGTATGATCTATTGAATGAATTGAAGGGGTGGCTTTGGCATTGAATTTTCTAAAGATATTATTTAAAATGATTTCACCAGCTATAATTACTTCAAGAGTCTCTAGAACGGGCTTTCTTAAACCTTTAGAATTTATACCAGCCTCAATGCTTAAGGGTGCAATTATATCTCAACTATATCGAAACGGTGCTATAGATGCAAGCTCACTTATGGTGGCAAGCTCATCTATATTTGCCTCCTATGCCTATCCAGTCGTTGGAAATCTGGAATTATATCCATGCCATCCATTAATGTATGAATGTAAAATCTGTAAGGAGTTCATAGATTATACCAATATCGTAATAGATGAAATGGAAAGAAGTGGAGTGCTTGAGCTAAGAAACATAGTGTGTAATAATGGGCATCGCACCCTTGAAAACCTTTATACTAAATTTTATCCTAAGTATGATATAATAAGCCATAAGACGATATGTGTTGGCATAGATAAAGAGCGCGGCTCATCTGAAGTTGGAATGTTATATGAATATGAGGCAATTCCATCTGAAAGTAAATTCTGGGCCATTCTAGCTATTTCAGAAGAATATGACTTGAAAGATTTTGAATTCTATATAGGGAGAGGAATCTCAAGAGGATTTGGTAAGGCTAGAATAGTAGGTATTAAGAAAATAAATTTAGAGGATATTTCAGAAAAGTTAGATGATTTACCAAGGAGCAATTACATTGTTTTATATGCTCTTTCTCCATTATTATGTGGTAGTGGAAATTCTTATGCTTCTTATCCAAGGGAAATAGATCTCTCTAAAATTGCGAAAATAGCCTCTTTGGATTTAAGTGGAAATTTAATCATTAAGCAGGTCTATGGAAGGAATAACTTTATAATTGGAGGATGGGATATGATGAAAAATGCTGAGAAGCCAACCATTAAACGAGCAACATATCCTGGAGCAATTGCAATCTCAAAATTTAATGGCGACTCAAAGGCCTTAGCTCTACTATCCATACTTGGAACTAATGAAAGGGTTGGAGATACTTCGTATACAGGAGTAAATATGCTCATACCATTAAGATTATATTCAATTTTCAGAGGCGATTGATATGTTAAGACATCTCAATCCTCTAGAGTATGTGGCTATTGGTTTCATTAAGTTTAATATAGAATCTCCAGTTAACATAGGTGCTGGAGAAATAGGTGTTAGGAGATTATTCCTTAAAGATGAAGATGTATTAATAATCCCATCATCAACATGGAAGGGAGCATTTAGATCTCTGACAGAAAAAATTGCTAAAAGCATTGAAGATGATGGTTTTTTGGATGAGCTATCTCTGCTGGCAGTAAAATCATATAGAGAGGGCAAAAGTGGAATATTCTATAGGATAGATAATGGCATAATAGATGAAATGGTAAAAGTAATAAAAGGGGAAAAGTCTAAACTTTTTAATCAATATAATAGAGAAATCATCAATCAAATTGCTATAAAATTTAAATTTACAAAGTTCGAAGAACTAATAGAAGGTTCTAATAGAGAGTTTCTTGAAAAAATCACAGAATTAATCTTAGCATTAAATTGTCCCATTAGTAAACTTTATGGTAATAATATAATTTCTGGAAAAATTAGATTTCTTGATACTCTTCTAAGAGCGGGAAGGTATGCACTAAACATAAGACCGGGAATAGCAATTGATAGAGCTAGTGGTAAGGTTAAAGAGGATGCACTATTCTTTATTGAGAGTGCTACTAGCAATGAGGGAATATATTTGAATATAATTGCAGATAATCTTATGCCAAATTTGAAGGAATCAAAATTATTCTCATTAACATTGAAGGCAATTATTGAGCTTGGTCTGGAGATAGGAGCGAGGAAAAGTGTGGGCTTAGGAAAATTGAGCTTGAATACTAAGGAATCCTATTGGTATGTTGTAAGACTTCACGATAGATTAAAGCTTGGTAATCCATTTAAATATGGTGAAAAATTGAGCATTAGGGATTTCATTGATTGGCTATGGACTTAAGAGATTCTATTTGTGAGGAGATATTCGGAAAACATCTATCTAGAGCCATTCAAAATCAAGATATTCAAGAGCCTTTTCTTAGCATTCTCGAGGCCATTCTCGAGGACATTCACAACAATTTTTTGAAAGATTTAGGATTAGATGTTTATAAAATTCAAGACGGTACTATAATTAGGGAATATTATAAAAAATATAGTAGTTATCACATGGCCAATTTTCATCTTATTCAAGCAATAAAGATTCTATTTGAAAAGGGCATAATTCTCAGGGAATATGAAGATAGTCCCATAGAACTCTCCATTAAAAATAAAGAATTATTGCTAGACGTTCTAACAATTACTAATCCATTAGTTTATAGTAACTTATACGAAGTTATCAACATATTAGGTATTGTGGACTTCTCTAGAATAAGAGAGAAGAGATTAGAAAGCAACCTCTTTGAGATAAACATTATTATGGAAGAAATAGAAAAAACAATAGAAGAAGGTGAAGAAGCTAAAAAGAAGTTAAAGGAAAAATTGAAGGAAATATTAAATTTTTTAATCAGAAAAAAATACATTTCTTTGCCTAATAATATAAAATCCAAATTCATAAAGCAATACGTCGAAATTTTAGAATTAATAATACCTCCTCTACTTCTTAGAAAGAAGTTTGCCTCTAAATCCACATTATTTATAATAAAACAGGTTTTCGGTCAAAATCTTCTACCTGAAGTTTTCGCTTTAAGCAAATCTATTAAACTTGGTCTATATAGTATACCTAAAATATGCATTATTAAAAAGGATGAGTTTGAAATTGCAGAATTCGATATTCTAATAGATGATTCAAAATGCATGCTAGTTGAAATTACCCTCAGAAAAAATATAGAAAATAAAATTAACAAAATTACCCACGCCTTAGAAGAACTAAGACAATACTTTCATTGGATGGAATTTTATCCTCTACTCATTGGATTGAAAAGAGATGATGAAATTCCTTTCATAAATTTTGAAGAATTTTTCAATATGAATAATAAAAATAATCTTTTAGAGAGGGTGATTAAATGAAGTCCATTCTTATCATAACACTAGGTGATCCAAGTTTTTATGATGAAGTAGAGTATATCTATGAGAACTCTCACTATAAAAGTAAGTTTACTTTGCCCCTTCTATTTGAAAATACTAAGCCTGAATATGTAATAATTATTGCACTAGATACAATTATTGATGAACCTGTAGGTAATTATAATGAGTTAATAAACTCGGTGAATAGAAAATATAGAGATTTCATATCCAAGGAAATACCAAATCTAGATAAATTAAAAATCATAGTAGCCCCTGGTGTTGGAAGATTTCAATCCAAAAATTTCATATTCAACTTTATTGGAGAGTTGAGGGATTTTCTCATTTACTTAATATATGAATTATCGAAAATTTTTATTGAAAGTGAGGATGGATTAACTATTCATTTAGATTTAACACATGGTATAAACTTCATGCCAACGTTCACTTTGCATGCAATTAAAGAGATTGCTGGATTACTTACAGTTGCTAAAGAGAATGTACGATTAAGAGTTTATAATGCTGAACCATATCGTAGAAATATAACAAGTAGTTTGAGAATTCATATTGTTGAGGATTGGAATGCAATACTTGAATATGATTTAACTGCGATTAAACGTGGTCGATTGCTTAAGCTCTATGATAAGAAGCTCAACAAAGAAATGAAGGAACCTCTAAAATCAACAGAGCTAGATGGTATAACAGCTGATGATATAAATGTATTCATTAGCTCAATATTCAATGGTTTACCACTCTCCTTATATACATTCTATCCAAATGTATCAAAATTGGAGGAAATTATAAACAAAGTCATAGAAACTTGGAGATCCTTCGTAAATATTTCAATGAAGGACAATGAATTATATATTAAGAGATTATTAACCTTCCATAGAAATTTCATAAGAATTATTCATGCTTGGTTTATGGCAAAATTATTGAATTTAGAAAGAAAAAGTGAAGTAAGCCTTGAAGAGATTGATATGCTTCGTAGATTATTCTCTAGATGGTCAAAAAGAATAGATGCCATGATAAGTTATGATCTTTACCACATAAAGGAGAAAATAGCAAATAAGGAGCTTAAAGAATGGACCAAGCTTTATATTGCACTAGATAGATCACCAAAGGGATTTGACACAAGAGCCTTTTTAGCTCATTCTAGTTTAGAAATGAATGTTACTGAAATAAAAAAGATCAATTCAAAACTAATTTTTCGATATATAGATGATGAAGAGTATAGAGATAGAATTATTAAAGCTTGCTTAAGTGGGTTAACTTGAAAAATTTCCTTGAAAATCATGTAATTTAATTTCCCTTGGCATTCAATAGTTTTAAAAACTCTTCCTATAGATAAATATTTTTGGGAGATGGGCTTGACCATACTATGGGAAACTGGAATACCTCAACAAATTTATGCAAATCTATATTGTAAATGGAAAAGGGTTAAACGCGAAGTTAAAGTTTTAGCAAATGTTTTTCGAAAATATGGCTCAAAGAGATTGATTGAATTTGGCTGTGGTTTGGGAAGACATGGCTATTTATTGAGAAAAATGGGCTTTGAAGTATTACTTACTGATGTAAAGGATTGGAGATATGGTGCAGCAAAAAGAATGCCATTCATTAAACTCGATGTATTTAACGATAGCTTTACTGATAGAAAATTCGATGGCGGCTATGCAATAAACTTCCTTATAATTTTCAAATATAATGAGATAGCAAAAGTATTAAGTAAAATCAGTGATATCATTGGAAATGGAATCTTCATTGCAGATTATAACTTCACTTTGTATAATGAACCACTTGAAATAATTACAAATTTAAATGGAAGAACTTATAAAGCAATACTTGAAAAGAATAAAATTAGTTCAATTGATAAGGGAAACCTCTATGAATATAGAATAAAAGTAATTGATGATCAAGGTAAAATCATAGGAATTGAGGAAGCCTCCTATCCAATTTATGATAAAGAAATATTATTTAAAGCCATTGAGGATTCTGGCTTTAGAATTATTGATACCATTTGGGCAAAGTGGAATCCCGATGAATATGTCTATGAATTCACTGAAAAAGAGGCTGATAGCGCCTTCATAGTAATGAGTAAATCACAACCCTCTCAATAATGTATTCTATGAAATTCTAAGGATTTTCCTCTAAAATTTTAATAAATCTTTTTGCATCCTCTGCCATTTTCACATTATTAAACATCACATATATTATTTCAGAGTCAATTTTCTTTAAAATGTCCCTAAGCCTTATTAAATCCTCATCAGTATAGACATAGCTATAATTTACTTCTCTTCCTCCTATTCCATGAAGCCTAAAATATGTAATATTTGAACTTATGGATGGTATTTTTCTGAAGGGATCAACTACATGGATTAACTCAAGTTTTTCACATATTTCCTTCACTAAATTATTATCCCATTCACCTCTTGACTCCCATCCAATTATTATTCCATCTCTTCTCAAAGATGAGAGAAAGCTCCTCATGTTCTCAATATTTTCCTTCGATGGAATAAAGCTGGGAGGCGTTTGAATTATAAGAATTTTTGTGGATAAAATTTTACAAACTTTTAAAATTTCCTCCCATGCTTTAAAATTTTCCTCAGTTGGCTTTAAAAGGCCGAAGTTTTCTAAATTACCCCAGCTTGGAAATTCAGCTTTTCTCCATGTTGGACTGTTGATTGGATGGGTTATAGCTTGCCATGCTTTTACTATGAATTCAAAATTACTTGGACTCTCTTTTCTATATTTTTCCAAAGTTTTAATTTTTGGCAATTTATAGAAAGTTTCTTGAAGTTCAATACAGGGAAAAGTTTCATAATATTTTAATCTTCCTCCTTTAACGCTCCATCCACATGTTCCAACCCTTATTTTCAAAATATCACCAAAAAATATTTCCACTATCTGGTTTATTGAATTTATGGAAACTTATTGAATATATCTACATAATTATTAACAAAAAATCTTTTTACAAAAGCCATCTTTCAATTCTCTCTTCTTGAGATTCTTTATTTGTCAAAGTCATATTGTTCTTTCAGTCCTTCAACTTTCAATTCTCTCTTCTTGAGATTCCAAGTTCAAGAGTGTAGCGTTGAAATTGAACTCTTCGACTTTCAATTCTCTCTTCTTGAGATTCTCCATATACAGAATGGAAAAATACTCAAAAACAGTGAGACTTTCAATTCTCTCTTCTTGAGATTCA
>JANXER010000038.1 GCA_025057955.1 Candidatus Methanomethylicaceae archaeon
GCTTCAACATGTGCAAAAGGTATTAGGCACTTAATAGATGTAAGGGCACTAGCCAAAACAGTATTAGTATCACCTTCAGCTACAGTAATTGATGGAGAATAATTCTTAATGATTTTCTCTAGTTCTAGCATAATATTAGCAGTTTGCTCAGTATGGGAGCCGCTACCAACTTTAATATCAATATTAGGCTCTTCTAAATTAAACTCTTCAAAGAATATTTGACTAAGCAAATAATCATAATGTTGTCCACTCCAAACAAAAATATATTCAATGCCAAGTTTATGAAGGCATTTTATAATTGGAGCTAGCTTTATAATCTCGGGCCTAGTTCCAGCAACAATCATTATTGGTTTCATATTATAATATTTTTATAATATTTTAATTCTACATTTAATTATAATCACTTTTATAGAAATGCTGTGAAATTTTAAAATAATGAAAGCATATTTTAATTTGATTCAACTATAATTCCTTTTTTTCTTAACATCTTTATTATCTTTGCTTGATGCTCATAATCCATATAAGCTTGCTCAAGGCTTTTACTATCAAGCCAAGCTTTAAATGGAACATGAACAATCAATTTACCATTTTTCATACTTTCATGAATATCTATTAACCATGTTAAATCTCCTAAAAGACATGTAATTGCAATAACATCTCCATCCAATAGCTGTCCTTTCATGGGCTTTTCCATGGACATTAATGCCATAAGAGTCTCCTTATGAGGCTCCATTAATTCATATAAAAATCCAATATCAATTTCAATGGCTTTTAACGCATAGTTTATAGCTGTTAATATAGCTGATTTTAAATCCTTAAATTTAAAGGTTTCAAGCTTTTCATTAACAATAGTTATTGTGAAGGGAATATTTTGTTCAGCAAGTGCTATAACCATTCTTAAAAATTCAGCTGCAGTAGCATCCTTTGTAATAGGACCAGCTGATTTCATATCATAAATTAAATTTACAGCTCCACCATACTCTTGATGATATTGTTTTACCATAAGCCTTTGAAGCCTTGCTGTAGCCTTCCAATCCAATCTTTTAATATCATCCCCAGGAAGATATTCTCTAGTTTCAGCATATTCTGTTCCTCTTCCTAAGGCTTGAATTTGAATTATTTCATGCATTGTTTTTCCTAAAGCCATGGCAAGCTCTAAAGCTCTAACAATTAAAGGAAAAACCTTAGGAAGTACTATTAGCTTAGTTTCAAAAGGTAATTTTTTTGAAAAAGTGAAAACTTTTTCATGTGATTCAATTTCAAGCCAATTTGTTTCATAAATTCCAGCCAACTTTGGTGAAATTTCCAATATTAAGGGTTCATTAGTATAACATGGTTGAGGTTTTATATTGCAGAACTTTAATGGATGTTTTACATAAAGTTTTATTCTCTCTTTATTGGAAATTATGAGATTGAAGCTTTCATTGCTTCCAGCAATAATTTTTGATTCAATCGTGGAAGGTATAATTGAGGAGGATTTAATTTTATTAATTTTAATATATCCAATTAAAAATAAGATTAAAGCTATTAAAGCTATGGCTATGGAAATTATTAAAATTAAAACATCCATAAAAAGAGCTGATAGTAATGCTAATGTTAAGCTTGAAATTATTAAAAAATTTCCAAAGGACATGCTATTTCTTTGGAACGGGTGTTGTTGAAAGCGCCTCTTCAATAATTTGATCCTCATTTATTTCTTCGAGGATTTCTCTTCGCAATTGAAGCCTATGCCTTAGCACATGTGGTGCAATAGCTTTAACATCATCTGGAATTACATAATCCCTTCCATTCATTAATGCATAAGCTCTACTTGCTTTCATTAGCCATATGCTCGCTCTAGCGCTTGGGCCATCAATGAGCATTTTATTTTCTCTTAAGCTTATAACTAAATCCACTATGTATTGTTTAACAGCCTCAGAAACATAAATTTTCTTTGCCTCTTCTATAAGCTTTATAATATCTTCAATGCTAACTACTTGATTAACTTTTTCAGATTCTATGAAATCAATTCTCTCCAATATTTTAATTTCTTCATTAGGCTTAGCATGGCTTAGCTTTACTTTATAAGCAAATCTATCTATTTGAACTTCAGTTAATGGATATGTTCCAGCTGAACCATATGGTATTTGAGTGGCAATCACAAGAAAAGGTCTATCAATTGAATGACTTATTCCTTCAATGGTTACTTGACGCTCTTGCATAACTTCAATAAATGCAGCTTGTGTTTTAGGAGGAGCTCTATTAAGCTCATCTATTAAAATTATATTGGCAAATATTGGCCCTTTTTTTAAGCGAAATTCTCCAGCTCTTATATCATAAATTAAAGTTCCCAATATATCTGCAGGAAGAGTATCTGGAGTCATTTGAATTCTTGAAAATTTTGCGCCTATGGTTTGAGCGAAGGTTTTTGCTGTAAGAGTTTTTGCTGTTCCAGGGGGGCCCTCCAATAAAATATGCCCCTCAGATATTAAAGCTACTAACATCATTTCTATGGCTTCTTTTTTTCCAATGATAAATCGCTCTACTTCAGAAATTATATCTAATATTTTATTATTCAATTTTATCCCTAGCCTCCTTTATAGCCTTAAGCAATTTTTCATTCCAATTTGGATGTTTTTTAAGCAATTCCTCAATTTCATCAATTTCCTTTTGTTTTTCCTTAGATGTATAATTGGATGTATAATAATAAATTAAAATTACTATTAATAAAGCTAAACTATATTTAAGCTCTGGAGCTGAGAAAAACTCATAAATTTTTAAAACTATGGCTTTATAAGCTGATGGCAATGATAATGGCCAAACGCTTGTATCCACAAAGACCTCTCTATTGGAAATTAAATCCTCCAATAATTTTCTATTAAAATCAATTAAATCATTTAAGAATATGCTTGAATCTGAGATGACTATTATTTTACCATTTCCATAAGGTGCTTCAGCAATAATGGGAAATGGACCTTTGGGCTCATCAGCCTGAGGCTCAAAATCTCCATTTAAATCCAAAAAGCTGAAGCTTGAGGAATATGCTAAAACCTTAATGCCTTTATCAATTTTAAGGGCTGAGGGAAGGTTTAATACTATGGCTCTTTCAATCAGCTTAGGCATTTTCCAATTATTATAATAAAATACAGCATCAATAACAAAATGGCCATCAATGGATATTCCAAAATCTGAAATTAAGGGATTTGCAATTCCAATTTCATCCATTATTATAAGAATTCCACCATTTGAAATAAAGCTCTTTAAATCAATGCTAGAGTAATTTATGGAAGGGCCTATTATAAATAATATGGATTTTTCAGGAATTATGTCTCCATTAAAAATCTTAGCATTTGTAATTTTAAAGAATTTTTCAAGTCCATTCCAATAGGGATTTGAGGGATGAAAATCCTCTGATGAAGGAAGAACAGCAGATAATATGGATATTATAAACATAGCAGCAATTATGGCTAATAGACTAAGCTTTATTATACTCCTTGATAAGCTAAGCTTTATTGAGCTCCTCAAAGGCCTTCCTCGCAGAATTTAACTCTTCATTTGAAATTTTTTTAGAATATAAAGCTTTTTCAGCTGCAATTGTTAAAATTTCAAAGAATTTCTTTAAAGCATCAAGCTTTATTAATGCTAAATATTCCCTCATGGTCATGGATGGCTTAATTTCAATTCCAGTTAATTTAGATATAATTGAAACAGCCCTCCAATAAAGCTCTATGAGCCATTTGAGGCTTGAGGAAATAAAGCTTCGCTCTTCAATTTTTTTAATTGTTTCCTTTGGAACTTCAATAGTTTCAATAAACTTTTCCTTATTCTTAAAAGCTCTAATAGTAAAAGCAATAATTAATATGGGAGGAAATAATGTTAATGGATTTATAATTAAAATGCTTTCCTTTAAATATAGCTCTTTATACCATGGATGAGAGGATATATAGACTTCACAATTATAATAGCCGCTTAAAGCTGTTAAAGGAGCTGAAATGCTTAAATTTCCACTTGAGCTATAAACTTGACCTGCGAAAATTGCTTTAATATTTAATTTTTCCCCCTCATAGAGAACTTCAATATTTGAAGGAAATCCAGCTACTACTAATGATGGAAAAATAACTTTTACATTTAATGGAAGCTTATTAACTTTAATATAAACAATTTTTTGTGCAGGAGCATAAATTTCATGAGAAGGAGCTTCAATTTTAAGTGGATATAATCCCTCTGCCAAAGGAGCCTTAAGATATGAGCTAAATTTTCCATTTTGAAGGGCTATGGGCATTATTAATCCAGCCCATGAAATATTAATATAATCATATGGACCTGCATTTTCAATTATGCCTTTAATTAAAAAGCTCTTTCCTGGAATGATATCTCCGATAACATCAATAATTATTCTAGGCTCAATATAAATTAGCTCCACTTCAATAATATTTGAGGATGATGGTTTATATGGTTGATCTTCATAAGGAATATAGCGAGCTTGAATGGAAATTTTTGGCTTATAAATATAGGGAATATTTAATTTAATTTTAAATATACCCTCTTCAAGGGTTAAAGCTTCAGTAAATTTAATTCCATCTAAATATATTTGAACAATTTTACCAGAAAGAGGATGATCCTCAGCATAAAGCCTTCCTTCAATTTCTATATTTCCACCCGTCCAAATTTTCCTTGGTTGAACATCTATAATTATAAAGGAATCCTTAAGAATTTTTTGCTTTTCAATGGATTTTAATAAATTCATTATTTTTTCATAAAGTAATTCAATAATTTTAGCAATTTTATTTAATCTATCTTTTATTTCAATTAAAGGAAGATTAAAGCTCTTTGCTAATTCTTCGCTTGCAGCCTTAAGCTCTAAATATGTAATATTTGCTAAGGTCAATTTAAATGAAGCTTCCATGAGAAGCTCCTTAGCATCATCATAGCTTCCAAAATATATTAATTCCTCAGCTTTATTAATGAAATCCTCAGTTTCAGCTAAAAAATTGGAAATATTGCTCAAAAGATTGTTAAATCTATCAATAATAAATTTATATCTATCTGGAATATAGGCTTGGCTTAATATTTTAATTTCATTTTCTACAGCTGTATAATTCCTCATTATTAAGCTATTGAAGGGGTTTAAAACTAATGTCATCATATAGCTTGGAAGTGGTAATCTTTCAATTTCAGCTTTAGGGTTCACATGTCTAACAATGGGAGTTATAGTGGGCCAAAATTGTGCAATTAATATTATTGCTATAATTCCAACTATGGTCCCAAATAAGAGCCATTTCAAGGCTTGAACAATATCTCCAAAACTTTAATGGCTACTATATATGAAAAGCTTATAAAAAGCGCTATGGCTAAAAAATCAAAAGTTCTCCTTCTAGGTTTGAACATAGCTGTTAAAGCAAAGTAAATTAAAACAAACATACTTATATAAACATCAAGCCTA
>JANXER010000039.1 GCA_025057955.1 Candidatus Methanomethylicaceae archaeon
TCATAACCTTCTTCTAATCTTCTAACGACGTTCATTTTGGATAGACTCATATAATTGCCTACCGCTCCTTCTGCATTTGCCGAATGAACATTTATTATCATTCTTCCAGTTACGCTTACATACACCATGGTTAATCCCCTCCTTTCTTCTTCTCTTTTATGCCTTCATAAGCCAAAGCTAATGAAGCGATAATACTCCCTACAAATCTTGGATTTTCCTTCGCTATTTCTATAATTCTTGAGACACATTCTTCATTCACCCTAAATGCTTCATCAATACTTTTCAGTTCTTTTATGAATTTATTTAGTTCCTCTGCGAGTTCATAGTCCTTATTTAACCCTTCTTCAAGCTTTTTCAATACACGTTCTTGTACTCTAATGCTACTGTAAATTGTTCGTACGAAATCGCCAAGATCTCTTGGTCTGGCTAATTTGTCGAAAAGGCCATAGTCGGACTCTATAATTTTAAGTGCTCCCAAATAGCGAATGTATATATCTATGTACTCGTCTTCAATAAGTTGTTTAAAAATTTCTTCATTTTTCTTCAAAGTTTTCACCATCTAATATTTTAAAAATTTTGAGTAAAAAATTTTGCGGCAAATTGCAACTATTTGCATATTTAATATTTATTGTTGCAAAATATTACAATTACGCAAAAATACGTCCTAACTCTGTAAGCTTGTAAACTCTTCCTCTTTGTTCAACAAGACCCACATCTTTAAGTCGTAAAAGTTGTCTATAAACCGTGCTCCTATCTTTCTTTAGTAATTTTGCCAAATTACTAATTGACGAATTAGATTGAGAAAGAAGTCTAAGTATAGCTAGCCCTTCTTCACTTACATTTATTTTTATGATTTTATGAATCGGCGGAATAACCATGTACTCAGCTCTACCTTCTAGATACACTGTAATACTAAGTGGATGACGCCACTTTAATAGTAAACATGCTGTATAAACTGCAATACAGAGCCCCCTCATCCCTCCTGAAAAGCATAAGGCTACTCGTTTGTCAACTAAATTACTTAGTAATGCTTTTATTTGAAGAACTGCATTGCTAAAGTTCATCAAATCCACCTCAAATTTTTGTATGGTAACTTTGAGACCATTGAATATAATATCACGAAATCTTTTTAGCTCTAAAAAGGCTCTTTCAACTCTTTCATCCTTAAAGCTAGGGGTGATAATTATGATTGAAGCATCATCCCTTAAATTATGTGATGCAATCGCTCTTATAGAAGAAGCGGGCTCAAAGCCCAAGGTTATCACTAAAGCTTCTAATAGGTTGTTTCCTTCTTTTTCTTTTACACACATATCTAACACTAATATGAGTCTTATGATTTTAAACTATCTTATTAATTCTTATTAATTAATTCTTTTAATTAATCCTATAGAGTATCCATCATGTGCATCTTACTTACCATTTAGCTCTATATGGCTTATAGACGTCTGTCCCCCTCACATGTTTAGCCAATAATCTAGCTTGCTCTACTGTAATATTATTTAAAGGAGGTTTACCTTCGTAGAGTCTATTTACTATGATTTTCCATACGTTTCTTACACTCTCTCGATCATTTTCCTTCAATTTTTCAAATTGTTTGTAATTTTTCCTAAAGGCAGCAATTAATGGTTTATCAACTGCAATCGGTCTGAACTCTTCCATTAAATCAAATACTAAACTCATTCTTCCTGATCTTGATTTATGAAGAAACCCTACATAGGGATTTAAACCTGCCAAGAATATAGCTCTCCATATAATAGATTTCAAAATTCCATATCCAATATTCAATGCAATATTGAAACAATCCAATTCAGCTCCGGGATGCTGTCGACTTCTAGGGATCCTTTGTTTAAATCCTATTTCTGATGGTATGAAGGATGAAACAATTTTCCAATATTCTCTAGCAACTTGAGCTTCTAGATTCATTATATCATCCACCGATGAAGCTCTTTGAAGTTCCTCCAAGGCTTTACTCATATAATCCATAGTTGAAGAGATATAATGATATGATTTTCCAGAAGCTCTATAGTATTTGTAATATTCAGCAATTACAACCCTCTGATTATGGATTTTTCCCTCAATAAAAGCTCTAGCGAGTTCAACTCTTTCCTCCTTCTTATGGGTCTTTTTTAATTGGTGTAACCATGTTTTAAGTGCTGAACCATAGCTCGCTTGAATTAGTCTAGCAATAGGTTTATTTCCATTCATGAATACAATATCTACTCCATATTCATTCGCTAGCTCTATCGCCTTTGTAGATATGGAGGCGCCGCTTATAGTAAATATTATGGCATCGAGTTCTACTGGAGCTACATCCCATATTTTCTCATCTTTTACGTAAAGTTGAAATCTTCCTTCCTTTGCGCTTAAGTATGAGCCATGTCTATCTACTAACGCAAATTTAGTTATACTAACCGACCTCCTTACAAATATGCAAATATGGACAATCAGGACTACACCTCTTAGCTTTTCCTGGATCTATGGATTCTTCTATAAGCTTAGCGTAAAGATCTCGTCTGTCAATAAACGTCTGTCTTAATCCATCAGTTATTTTTATAATCTTTTCGTAAATCTTTATATCAAGTTTTTCTAAATCGAGTCTAAATAGTACAATTACTCCATAATTGACTGGTACTTCATATTGGCTCTCAAATGCTAATGCATATCCTGTGATGCCAAGTTCATAATCGGATCGCCACTCCCTTGTCTTTATCTCTACTATTATGTTTGGGTAAATCATTAAGTCAGCTCTCAGGGTTTTACTCAAACCTATGAGACTTCCATCCAAAGGAAATTCAGTAATAAATGGAACCACAATTGATGATATACCATCGGGGGATAAATAGGGAGATCTTGATTGAGTTTTTGCAAGCTCACTAGAGAAAGTATCATTTGCTCTCTTCCATAATAGATCAAAAATTAATTCAAGTTGTTTTATTTCCTTGAATTGATCCTTTATTTTACTAAGGATGGATTTACCATAATTGGAGAATTCATTTTTAAAACTCTCTGGGTTTACAGTATAATTTAATATTAATGATTTGGCTAATCTGGATGCCTCAGAAATTATTGAATGAATGGCCTTACCGAGCATTAAACGCCAATTTTCCTTACTTTTTTCCCTCAAAACATATCTTAGATATATAAAACGCCCACTTTCACAAAAGCCACTAGACATATCCGATATAGAGATCTGAACATTATATGGATATAATAGTGGTGGGATGTTCCAAGACCATCCTCTTAATTCCTCACCCACTTCACATGGAAGACTCCTAAATGTACGGCATAGTCTAATTACATCGCTAAAAGTATAAAACATTGTAAAACAACTCAAAGAAATATATTAGTGGTTGAAAATAGAAAAATTTTTTCGAAGATCAAACATAATTTAAAGGTAAGCGAACTCTCTCGAAATGTAAATTCATAATAAACTACATGAGAGAGAAAGCCTTTTAATATATGAGAAAAGATTTTTTATTTAAACCTCTATATAAGCTTTTAGAATCTCAAGAAAAGAGAATTGAAAGATAATTAACTAAATCTAAGAAGTTTTTCCATGCTAAATGGAATCTCAAGAAAAGAGAATTGAAAGGTTGTATAATTTTTGACTTCTTCCATCACACACACCTCCGAATCTCAA
>JANXER010000003.1 GCA_025057955.1 Candidatus Methanomethylicaceae archaeon
TTCCAGATGAGCTTATTAAATTTTTCATAAAATTATTTTAAAATTATGAATATTTTTAAGTTATTGGAGCTGTAAGAAGTTGAGGTGCTTCTAAGAGTTTGCTCTTTCTTATTTCAACCTTTCTCAATGGATAGATCTTCTTAGCTAAGTTATAAATCTCAGATGCTATTTTACCTAGAACAAGTTGTTGAGCTAAATCATCATAAAGTAATTGTTCATTCTTCTTCATGATAACTTCTTCCATTATCTTTCTTATCATATACATTTGAGAGGATTTCGTTCTAGTAGTAGTGACTGCAATTGCACTCACTCTAATTTTGTAACCATCTTTTGATGTTAAATTGAAAATGCCATCTATACGAGATGTTCCACGTCTTACTAAACTTCTGAGGTAATCTCTAGCAAGTTCATGTCCACAGAATATTGTATATGCTCTATCACCTTCAACCTTAACAATCTTAAACATAAGCTTTATATAAAGTTGAGATATATCCTCAGTAATATTATAGAGGGTTGTCTCTAATACCCTACCAATTAATTTTTGCGGATCGTCTGAGGCTGTCCTTCCTACCTCTATATTACCAAAAGATGGAGGGGCAACTACTATATACCACTTCTTCTGTCGCCACTTATCTTTGAGCTTCGTAGTAGGAGCTTTAGACATATGTTCCACCGTAGGCACAAGAATAGTAGAACAATAATATAAGCTTTAGCCAGATAATTCTCTTAAAGTTTTTTCAGCAGCATTAATACAGACAAGTAAATCATCAATGGTTCTTATAAATGAGGGGATATCGGCTGTGGATGTTATCCTAATTATTAATGAAGAATTTGATAGTCCCAATTCTATTTTTGTATCTGGGGGAACTTCTTCATTATCTGGTCTAATAGCTTCTTCAATGGATTTCGCCATCTCTCTTGATGGCATGGATTTCTTGATTATCAACTTTAGGCGCAAAATGATCAAACTCCCTCTTTATTATTTCATTTAAATACATTAGAAATTCCTCCTCCTTTCCTAAAGGTATTTGAGCACCAGCTGCAATATTGTGTCCACCACCTATACCTCCAAATTTTTCAGCAGCATCCTTAATCAAGAGTCCAAGATTTATACCTCTATTAACTAGTTCCAAGGGTGCTCTTGCAGATACCTTTACATAGCCTGAGGAAGATGAAAATCCTATAATTGGTTTATCTCTTGAGAAGAGCTTTGTTGTGTATAAAATGGATAGTAGAGGAGATAGCAATTTATCATCTATTGTTGTTCCTCCATGAATAGCTTGAACATGAGAAAGAATCTTAATTGATTCACTATTGGAAAGAATCCAGTTTATATATCGAGAAATAGTTCTTCGATACTCTTGAATAACTTGCTTCAGTTCCATTAAAGCCTGATTTCTATCACCTAGACATATGGAAATTCCCAGGCCATATTTACCCATTCTTCCACAAGCATTTATGGAGGATGAAAACTCTCTTGCATCCCTTAGAGGGGAATCTTCTGCTTCATTTGGAAAAATGTATATAGTGCCAACTATTTTTTCTGCCTCTTTACTTGGTAATCCAGTTGATATTAGATATTTTATTAACCCGCTTATTAATGCTCTAAGTTCCTCACTAGAGAGATCTGATTGTGTTTTCCAACTACCATCTATTTTCTTTGGTTCAATACCAAGGCTCTTAATAAATTTTAGACAAGCTCCTTCATCTCCTGTCAATCCAGGCAAATAAGGATCCATTGTATTTGCAAGACATTGAATTAATGGACGCGATTCTGAGCCATATAATCTCAAGCCTAGTTTAGTCCTAAGTATTTTTGCAGTCTCAGCTTCTTTAGCTATTATACTATTTAAACCAATGAAGGTTCCTCTCTCCCCTCTATCTTGCATATCACCAAGAGCACCCACAATTGCAAGTTGCGAGAGCTTAACATTTTTATTATTAATTTCTTTAGCTAAAAAATAGGCCACCCCTGATGTGGATATCTCCATCGATCCATCTATACCAAAGTAATGTGGATTTATTTCTCCCTCTAGCTCTTGAAGTTCTGGTTGATGATGATCAATTATGAAAACTTTTTTATTATTAATTGTGCTTATAAGGGATTTTTGTCCACTTCCCATATCAACGAAGAAAATATATTCTCTATTCGAAGGAAGGGAATTAATAACACTTTCATCCAATTGTTTAATAATTTTTATGCATGTAGAAAGACCAATATCCATTAGAGACTTAAAAACTATACTACCAGCAGTCAATCCATCTGCATCAAGATGAGAGAATATTAATACTTCTTCATCATCAGGAATATTCTTAACTAATTCAGCAACATATTTAATTTTATGGAAAAATTCTTCATGTCCAGACAAGCTATCCCCCTTATTTTACTAATATTGAGATCTTCTCTGGAACATACTTCCAATCTGAGGGCAATTTTCCAACTTTGATATAATACTTTGCAAGTCTCTTTATTTTAGATTCCACTAATTCAAGGCCCCTCTTTGAGCTCATATCTTTAGGATGTTCTTCTAGATGTCTTCTAATCATACTTGCACGTTTAATCAAATTAGCCAAATCCTCAGGGAGTTTAGGTGCCAGTCCTTTCTCTTCTAATATTTCACATATTTTCTTTCCAGTAATTTGCTTTACCAAGGGAATTCCATATTGATCTCTAAGAACCATTCCAATTTGTGAGGGAGGAATACCCTTCTTCGCAAGATCTACAACTAAGAACTCCACTTCCTCTGGTGAGCTTCTTACCCATTTAGGCATTCCACTTAAAGGTCTTGTGGAATGGGATTTTCCTTTTTCTTTGCTTTTTCTCAAGCACTTTCACCCAAGTAAGCAAATAGAAAAGTAAACTATTATTTAAGGTTTAATATATTACTAATGTACCATTCTCCAAATTTTCTAAAGGCCTTTCCTCGATGAGATAGTCTGTCCTTATCTTCAGGAGGCATTTCAGAAAATGTTAATCCATTTCCAAATTTTGGAATGAATATAGGATCAAAACCAAAGCCGCTATTTCCACGAATTTCAAATGATATTTCACCATAAACTATGCCCTCAAATATGATTGGCTTAGAGTTTGGTTGACAAAATGATACTACGCATTTAAATAAAGCGGTTCTATCATTAATATCATTCATAAGTTTTAAAATTCCCTCACAACCCAATTTATCATAGACATAGGAAGAAAAGGGACCAGGAAAACCTTTTAATGCCTTTATGAAAAGTCCAGAATCCTCAACAATAACTGGTTTGAACATCCTCTTTGTAGCAAAAAGAGCAGCATATTTTGCTATCTTTTTGAGAGATTTAGATTGAATTTCCAATTTTATGAAATTTGATTTTATCAACTCTATTCCAAATGGTGAAAGAATGCGATTTGCTTCCTTTACTTTATGATCATTATTAGTAATGAAAAATATCTTATGAGTGTCTGCCAACATATCTGCCTCTCTTCCTAATTTCCTCAACTCTTTTCAATATATCAATCGCTTCTTCTTTCATTATCTCTTTATAGCCTAATATGAAGCTTTCATATGCTAATTCAGAATAGAGATAATGTGAGCTCTCTAAAGCCCTTCTCATCAAATGGATATCTACCCCCCTTGCTTCAATATCACAAGTATATTCACTCAAACCGAAATCAATGAAGAAAATTCTATCATCTTGAAGAAGCATATTTGATGTAGTCAAATCACCATGAACTATTCCGCCCTTATGAAGAATTCCAACTAATCTTCCAACCTCTATGAATAACTCCTTTAATTTTCTATCATTTAAATTAGGAAGTACGTTTTTTAATGGAGGGCCGGGAATATAGCTCATTATTATTTCAGCTTCATCAAGATTTACATCATAAACGATAGGTGTTGGAACACCTAAAGTCCTAGCATTTGCTAAAGACTTTGCTTCAAGGCTAGTCCTAGTAGTACGTATATATCTATCTAAATCTGGATTGCGATATGGCTTAGCTATTCTACGCTTAATAATAACTTCTCTTTCCATCCATCTTCCTCGATATAGTTCAGCCTCAGCCCCCTTCTTTATTAACATCATTTTCTCCAAGGTATCTCTACCTCATCAAGGCGCCATTTCGATTTTATATAGCTTGATTCTATTGGAATAGTAACATTTTCCTTAAATGCTAAGTAACCAGTCCAAGCAATCATAGCACCATTATCACCAGCAAGTTCTGGAGAAACAACATAGAATTTTGCAGAATGTTCCTCACATACTAATTTTAAAATTCTTTGTAAGCGAGGACTTCTTGCAACGCCTCCTGTTAAAAGTAATGAAGATTTCTCAGTATGTGCTAAAGCTCTTTCGGCAACTTCTGCAAGCATGCCATAAGCCACTTCCAATAAACTCATACTTAAGTCAAATTGATCAAACTGACCAATTTTTCTAATGGCTGTAGTTAATAAACCAGAATAGGAAACATCTTGTCCCTTAACAATATAAGGAAGGGGAATGAAATTTCTTCCTTTTTCTGCCATGGCTTCCAACTTAGGAACTCCTGGATGTTGAAGACCAAGATGTCTAGCAAATACATCAAGACAATTACCTAGGGCTATATCCAAGGTCTCCCCAAAAATTCTATAACGTCCATCTGAAAATGCAGAAACTATAGTATTTCCTCCAGATACGTATACAACAAGAGGATCCTCCTCTCCAGTTATCAAGCGACCTATCTCAATATGAGCTATACAGTGATTCACAGGTATCAATGGCTTATCTAAAAGAAGAGCAAGAGCTCTAGCAATGGTTGCACCAGTTCTTAAACATGGGCCTAAACCAGGGCCTAGTGATATAGCAATAGCATCAACTTCATTTAGATTAATCTTCGCCTCTTCTAGAGCTTTTTTTATTGTAGATGAGGCCTTAAGTGAATGATGCTGGCTAGCCTCTCTTGGATGTATTCCACCAGAGGGAGGAACATACTCAGATTTTACATTTGCTAAAATCTTTCCACTTGATGTTACAATGCCGCAGCCAAATGTATGAGCGGTTGATTCGATGCCCAATATTATCATAGTTCATCTTATGAAAATCGTATATCCACAATATCCACAGGCCCATCTTGGATTTGGTTTGAGATGCTTTGCCATGAATCTTCCACATCTTGCACAAACTTTGTTTTTTGGCTTTATTGTTCGAGTTGTATAATCATATTCATACATATCACAGGCCCTTGTTTTCTTTGTCATTTTGAGTCACCTATTTTTTACTTTGCTCTTCTGAATTTCTCAATTGTATATATTTGGGTTCTATTTGTCTTGCACGTTCTGCATCCTTATAAATGTGAATTCTGCAGATTGATCTATTAGTACCGAAGGAAGTTATACAACTTCTAACATATATACAGTCCAATGGTACTTTAAAGATAGTAGCAAGTGCTTTTCTAAGTTCAACTCTTTTTGGAGTTGTTTTAGAGGTTACCTCTAAAGTTAGTTCCCTTCTCTCAATTAAAGGGTTATACTTATCTTCTATGATTGAAATTTGGCTTTCTTCAATGGACATTAGCATCACTCTTGTAAAGAGAAGAAAAATCCCCTTTTTTAGCTTATCGTTAAAAATTCAAACTAACATAAATAAGCCTTAAAATCATTCAAAAAATTTAAATCAATCACCGGCAAATACTTACCGTATAGGTGAAACATATTGGCCGAGAAAAACCCATACCAAATGGCGCTCGAGCAACTAGAAAAGTGCGCAAAAATAATGAACTTGGATCCAAATATACATGAAATTTTGAAATATCCAAAAAGGGTGCTTTGCGTCTATATTCCAGTTAGAATGGATAATGGGAAAATAAAGGTATTCAAGGGCTTTAGATCTCAGCATAACGATGCACTCGGTCCCTTCAAAGGTGGTATAAGATACCATCCAAATGTTACAATGGATGAAGTAATAGCTCTATCCATGTGGATGACTTGGAAATGTTCAGTGGTTGGATTGCCATATGGAGGAGGAAAAGGAGGAGTAATATGTAATCCAAAAGAAATGAGCATAGGAGAGATTGAAAGACTTTCTAGAGGATACTTCTATGCAATTTCAAAAATAGTTGGACCGGAGATAGATATACCTGCAGGTGATGTAAATACTTCTAGTAGAGAAATGGCATGGTTTATGGATGAGTATAGCAAGCTAAAGGGCTATAATGTTCCAGGAACTATTACTGGTAAACCCGTGGAAATAGGAGGCTCGGAGGGAAGAACGGAAGCTACAGGGCTTGGTGTAGCAATTGTAGGAAGAGAGGCTGCAAAATGTTTAGGAATAAATCTGAAGGGAGCAAAAGTTGTAGTTCAAGGGTTTGGAAATGTAGGCTATTATTCTGCATACTTCTTGGAGAAATTAGGCTGTAAAATTATAGGGGTTAGTGATTCAAGAGGAGGAATTTATAATAAAGAAGGATTGAAATTAGATGCCGTTCGAGAGTTTAAAGCAAAAACTGGATCTGTTGTAGGATTCCCAGGGGCGGAAGTGATAACTAATGAAGATCTACTTGAGCTAGAATGCGATATCCTTGTGCCCTCAGCTTTGGAAAATCAGATAACTGAAAAGAATGCAAATAGAATAAAAGCAAAACTAATTCTCGAGGGAGCAAATGGCCCCACTACACCAGAGGCTGATGAAATACTTCATAAGAGAGGTGTAATGGTTGCACCAGACATATTAGCAAATGCTGGTGGAGTAAGCGTATCCTACTTCGAATGGGTTCAGAATTTACAAGGGTATTATTGGAGCAAAGAAGAAGTGTTTGATAAACTCGATAAACTTCTTGTAAAGGCATTCAATAAAGTTTATAGGATCTATGAGGAATATAAAGTTGATATGAGGATGGCTGCATATGTCTGTGCAGTAAGCAGAGTGGCAGAAGCTATGAAAATAAGAGGTTGGGTTTAAGGAACTCTCTCAAATCTATTAATAATTTCATAAACTTTTCTCTTTATTTCTTCATTTACAACTACTAAAGCCATTCCCTTATCAGGAACTCCATATATTATGAAAGATCCTATTGGAGAATAAAGAATGGCAGGAAGTGCAAGTAAATCTTCTTCTCCATCCACATAGATGATATAGTTACCATGAGAATTAAGTAATTTTTTTATTATGGAAATAGCTTCATAAGATATATGACCAGCTGGATTTTTCACAACCACATCTGAAGATATTTTCAAATCAAAGGGCAAACGTCTACTCCTTCTATCATATATACCTAAGTTAGGAGTAATACCAAATTTTAGAAAATTGGAAAGAACAATATCACCAATTAATACAACCTTAGGAGGAGATTTTTCCTTTATCAAATTTATGACAAATTCAATATTTTTATTAATGTCATCAGTCAGAAGAAAGCCTAAAGATTTCGAGAGCTCCGCCCTCATATTCTCTGGAAGTTTGAGCATTTTCAAGCCCTAGCGAACCTTTATAGCATATCTTCCAGGCTTTTTGGCTCCAATAATTTCAGCTATAGCAGAGGAAGTATCAAGTATTATTATTAATCCATCCCAATCCTCTGTTATATCCATGCCTCCACATATGGGACATTTGGGTTCCTGCTCGCTAAGTATATATTTACATCTTCTGCATGCAAACTTAGTAGAAGAAGGTCTATCCTTTCTCATATTTCATCACTTCTTTGGAGCTTGAGACTTCTTAATACTCTCCTCAATCCAAGGTAAGGCACCAAGAAATGGTTGGCGCATAGTAAGTCCTATCTTGCTACTCTTAGATTGACCACTACCCAAGCTTATAGTAATTATTCTCGCTCTAACCATCATACCCTTTTCTAATACCTTCTGCGTCTCTTTTCCAATCAATGCTCCTCTTTTCTCATCATATGTTATAAAATCATCGATAATTTGAGATACATGTACTAATCCATCCATTGGACCTATTCTAACGAACACACCAAAATCTGTAACATCTATTACTTCTCCCTCAACAACTTCTTGAATTGTAGGAACATATACAAGCATATCAAAGGAGGCCTTATGATAAATTCCTCCATCTCCAGGAAGAATCTTTCCCACGCTTGAGACCTTTACATTTAAAACAGCTATAACAGCTCCAAATTCACGAGTTACTATTCCCTCATATGTAGATCTCAAGACCTCTGCAGCCACTTCTTCAAGTGGCATATCAAATTTATCTGGAGGGATTCTTACGACATCATTAACTTGTAGAAGCTTAAACATTAATCTCACCAAGTATGTTGATTTAGAAGGATTTAAAGCTATATATAAAATTTAATATTCATTTACTATTAATTTTACTATTAATTTTAGTAACAAGATCTACTTCAGCAATAAGACGCTCATCCTTTAAATATATCACAGGTAGACCATTTTCTCTAAGCTTTTTTCTTATATCTGAATCGCAAGTAGCAATAATATATCCTTTCGTTTTTGCCAAAAATAATAGCTTTTCATCCACACCTCCAGATATAGGAGGATCTGGCTCAAATTCAAAGTTCTCACAAATTTTTAAAGCTAGTTTTGCATTACGCCTCTCCTTAACTCCCCCCATGATAGCCAATTTCTCTAATTCTTTTTTCACACTTTCAATAATAATAATTCTAAAGAATCCAAGTTCTATAAGCTGATTAGTAATATCAAAGGGTTTCTCTGTAGAATACATTATTATATTCGTATCGAGGATAACAGTTATCAAATCTTTATTGCACATAACCATATCCTATTAGTCTCCATCTACCAGTTATCATTCTACTAATTGCAACCCTCATTCCAGACTCAGCGCAAACTGGACGTTTTAAAATTAAATTTACCTCATCTCTATGTACTGAGGCTACTGTGCCAAGTGTTACAGCTGATCCTACAACAAGCATAAGATTCTCCCTAGGCTTCAATTGTTCAACTCTGTGAAGTTCTTTTGTTCCAACAGCTCTTTCCAATAGGGAAAATTTTATGGTCAAATTATCCTGAATGGGAGGAAGAGTTCCAGGCTTGCCAACAATGTTTCCAACAAGTCCATCCGCTTTAGTTATTGTAGGATCTAAATATGTTCCAACACCTATGAGGCCGCCTGGTCCTACTTCTTCTAGGAAATGTCCTCCTGCCATTAGACTAGAAACATACGTATATATTGGCTCATAATAGACTTTGCCTCCTTGTTCCACCTTAAGTCCCGGACTAATTTCTATCTCATCACCTACTCTTAATCTTCCCTGAATTAAAGAGCCTCCAAGCACTCCGCCCTTTAAATCCATAGGTCTAATTCCAGGTTTATTTATATCAAATGATCTTGCTATATACATTCTTGCTGGTTTGGATGAATCTCTAGGAGGAGTTTTTATTCGATCCTCAAGAACTTGAATTAAATAATCAATATTTGTACCATAGATAGAGGATATAGGGATTATAGGAGCATTTTCTGCAATTGTGCCTTTAATAAATGATAAAATCTGATTATAGTTCTCAATAGCCTTCTGCTTATCCACAGCATCTATTTTATTCTGAACAATTACAATATTTTTTATTCCTATTATTTCTAAAGCGACTAAATGTTCTCTAGTCTGTGGCTGAGGACATTCCTCATTAGCAGCTATTACCAATATAGCACCATCCATTAAAGCAGCTCCAGATAACATAGTAGCCATTAGACTCTCATGACCTGGAGCATCAACAAAAGAGATTTTTCTGAGAAATATCGTTGGAATATTATGTATTGGACATATCTCTTTCGTGGTGAAGCATTCAGGAGGAGGGCATTCAGGACATCTTCTAAAAGTAGTATCAGCATATCCCAGCTTTATTGTAATTCCTCTTTTTAGCTCTTCACTATGACGAGCTGCCCAAACACCACTAAGAGCAGCTACAAGAGTAGTTTTTCCATGATCTACATGACCGGTCAAGCCTATATTACATTCTGGTTGCTTATATTCAACCATTTTTTTCCTCCTTGAGAACTAAGTTTATCTGAACTATATCTTCAGTTATCATGTTTCCTCTTACTAACTTCCTCCTCCTCTCACCTTTTCTTTTGGGATGATAGCCAGGAGGGCCAGAAAGAAGTATGTATTTCTTAGCTCCTCCTGGTATATCTGGCCTCATTGGAATACCGCTTTTATCACTTCCGCCTGTTATTACAAGCTTTTTGCCAGGGTGACCAAAGACCTCACCATCAACATGGTCGCCTATTTTTAGACCAATGAAAATTTGTGCCATTTCATCCTTCACATTAAGCGCTTTGGATGTACCATCTTCTGGATTAGATATAACAAGTTTAAACTCTACCAACCAGTTTCACCTTTATCAAAGTTCGAAGTTAACAATGTTTATAACTCTTTCGCAAATTCTATTATTCAATATTCTTCAACTCTCTATCTAAGTAAATCTTTAGAATTTTATCAAGAAGTTCTAGCTCCTCTTGTGAAAGTCTATCCTTGAACTTCTCCTTAAGTAGGAATATATCATTTTCACCAACTGCTACATAAAGAATTTCGCCTTCCTTAACTTGACGTCCCACTATAAAATCACCTTTAACAGATATTGCAACTTTATCTCCTCTCTTTGCCATTTCAATATTGATTCCACGATCTTGTATCTGTAAAATTTCCCCAATGATTTCTCCATTTTCCTTCATTAATGGATAGCCTGGTTTTATGTAACCAAGTAAAACTTCGATACCAAATATCGGTGGAGAGCTCCTTCTAAATACATATCCAGGTAAAATTCTTAAAACTCCAGGAAGGATTATTTGACTAAACTCCCTGGAACGCATTTCCTCGATAGTCTTAGTATACCAAGCTTTGAAATCATCAACTATATGATATATTACATTACTAACGAAAATAGGAATCCCTCTATTTTTAGCTTCTATACTTGCTTCATGAGTCACATTGATATTAAATCCTAGAATAGCTCCGAACTCAGGCTTTTTCCTCTTAACAATAGATGCTTCTATTATATCCTTTTTTCCAATTGGACCAATATCAGAAATTCTCACCGGAATACCTGAATTTCTTAGAAATTTCACAAGTGCTTCTAAAGATCCCAGTGTATCTGCCTTTACCACAACACCATTTATATCGGAGTAGAATCTCAGTTCTGCCATTTCTTCACTTATCTTATTCTTTGCAAGCTCAATGGATGCTTCATCATTTGCTACTATTACTGGAGCACCACTAATTGCATCCTCTAATCCAGGTGCTACAATCTTTACACCAGCAGCTGCAAAAATTTTTTCAGTAGAAATGAATTTGTCCTCGGGATCTCTTATTTCATTTAATGGTTTAGGAAGTAAAATAGCTCTGATCTTAGTTACAATTGGTCCATTCAATCCACCAACTACAATTGTATCACCCTTCTTTAATATTCCATTGAATAATATTACATCCAGGGTCTTTCCTAATCCAGGATCCTCCTTTGTTTCAAGCACCACTCCTTCACCAGGACCTTCTGTGGTGGATAATCTATTTGTTAAATAATGTTGTGCAAGCCCACAAATTAAAGCAAGAAGCTCAGGAATACCCTCTCCAGTAACAGCGCTTGTAGGCACAATGGCGATCGTTCTGGTGAAATCTCTTATTCTATCATATCTATCAGAGGAAAAGCCATATCTTGCAAGCTCACCAATTACTCTATTTATCATATCATCTAATCGCTCTCTCACATAGGATTCTTGAAGCTTATAAGATTCAATAAAAGATTTATTTGGATGAGATTTCCATCCTGGGATTCTATCAATCTTATTTGCTGCAACTACAAAGGGAGTTTTACGAGATTTTAAAATTTCAATACATTCTTCAGTTTGCCGCTCAACTCCTTTTTGAATGTCAATAACAAGTATTGCAATATCCGATACTGAGCCTCCTCTAAATCTTAAATTAGAAAATACCTCATGACCAGGCGTATCTATAAATAATATTCCTGGTACTTTCAATTTAGCTTCAAATCCCTTTATAACAGAGCTACAATACTTAACAATAACATCCATGGGTAAGAAGCTGGCACCGATATGTTGGGTTTGCCACTGCTTAGATAGCAGTCATGGCCCCAACCTCGCGTGCCATTACACTAGTCCCCCTAATCCTATCTAGTAATAAAGTCTTTCCAACATCAACATGACCAAGAACAGTAACTATTGGCTGTCTAATTGGCATTATTCTCACCCTGTAAATATAATTAAAAAACCTTTTAATAAACAAAAGCTTCATCAAGACGAGAATATTTCAAAAAATCTGAATTTTTGAAAAATATGGAGAGTTCTCTCTCAGCACTTTCTAAAGAATCTGATGCATGAATTATGTTCATGCTTTTTGAGCATGAGAAATCGCCTCTTATTGTTCCAGGAGGAGCTTCTTTTGAGTCTGTAGGACCAATAATTCTTCGCATTATAGATATAGCACTTTCTCCCTCTATGGCCATAATAACGACTGGTGCAGATCTTATGAAATTTACTAAATCTTTATAAAATGGTTTATTTTTATGAACCTCATATAATTTTTCTGCTTCTTCTTCAGATAAATTTATCATCCTCATACCTACTATCTTCAATCCTTTCCGCTCTATTCTGGAGATTATTTCACCTATAAGACCACGAACTATGGCATCTGGCTTTATCATGACAAAAGTTCGTTCTATCATTTACTTACCGCCTCTGAGGCCCACTTTATATGCCTTGGATTTCTTTTAAGATATAACATATTCTTTCTACACTTACTTGAACAAAAGCGTAATATTGTGCCATCATTTTTCACGTACATTATACCAGTGCCAGGCTCTATTTTTTTGCTACAAAAGGAGCATTTGAATATTGTAACCATAGAAATTCACCAGTGTAAAAATTACCTTGGTGTTAATTTCTTAGCCTCGCGCTCAGTTTCCCTTAGCATTAGTATATCTCCAACCCTCACTGGTCCCTTAACATTTCTTGTTAGAATTCTTCCTTTATCCTTCCCTTCAAGAACTCGAACTCTTACTTGTATAACCTCTCCAGTAACACCAGTTCTACCGATTAATTGAATTACTTCAGCAGGATAGGCCTCACTGGATTCACTGCTCATCATTTATCCCCAGAGTTATTTCTCTGCTTTTTTCCTCTTTGGTTTCTCTTCCTTCTTAGGTGCTTCCTTCGGAGCTTCTGCTTCTTTTGGAACCTCCTCCTTTGCTTCTCCCTTGAATCTTATCTCAGAAACCTTTGCAATGATTTCATCCATTAATGGTTTTCCCTTTCCAGGATCTAATATAGCAACAGCTGAGGCTGAAACCTCTATGCCAGCAACCTCTCCAAGCTTGCTTTTTGAATCTACATAAACATATGGAATTTTCTTCTCATCTGAAAGTAAAGGTAAATGAGCTACTATCTCTGGTGGATCTACATCTTGTGCAATTACAAGTAGTTTTGCTAAGTTTCTTTCCACTGCCTTAGTAGATTCGTTTGCGCCCTTCTTTATTTTTCCACTTTCAGCGGCTAGTTTTACACACTCGTATACCTTTTCCATTAGCTCCGACGTCACCTCAAAGGTAACATATATCGGCTTGGACATATCCCTCAACCTCTTCATCGTTCATTTTCTAGAAAATGAAGTAGAAAGGGGTTTATGAGCTTTTTGGTCTAATCATGGCTATAGTATCCAATAAGCTCTTCATTAACTTTATAGAGTCTAACAAATCCAAATCTATAGAATTGAAAGTTATTTGGAAAGTCCTCTTTCAATATATGATCATCCACTATTCCCTTAATTTTGCTGCCATCTCTCATTATTATTGAGATTTCAATTCCTACTCCATAGGGTAACCATTGAATTATTGGAAATTTTTTAATGGCAAGTATATCTTCACTAAAGAAGGAATACTCTGATGAAGATATTTTCTTTACATTAAATAAATTCATGAGCCTAAAAATTGATCCTTCACTTAAACATGATATATCCTTAGATTGTACTAAGACTATGTTTGAGCCAGGGCCAATTTTATATTCAATGTTGCCCCATTCAGGGTGATCTGGATGAAGAGGAATTTTCGCTTGAAATTCCTTTGGAATATATTTTATTTCAATAGCTATTGGATCTTGAATAAATATAAAACGTTTAGCAATTGGATCTAAAATTTTTCTATTTATTGCTTCCAAATTCTTCCAGCTTATTGTGGCTTCAGATGGCTTTATTCCCACTTCCAATATTATTTGTCTAATGGTCTCAGGTAATATTCCACGCTTCCTTAGAGCTGCAATCGTACCAAGCCTTGGATCACTCCAATCCATGAATTTTCCTTCCTCTATGCCTTGGCGCATCTTAGATTTGCTTAGCATGGTTCCTTCTATTTTAAGACGACCATAATGTATAACTTCAGGATATTCCCATCCAAAATATTTGTAGAGATACATCTGCCTAATAGTATTGATCTCATGCTCCTTTCCACGTAATATATGAGTAATACCCATTAAGTGATCATCAATAGCACATGCGAAATTATAGAGAGGCCATACACGATACTTGATACCTTGTAAGGGGTGGGGTTTAGGATCTATTCGCATGGCAGGCCATTCTCTAACCGCTGGATTTGGATGATTCAATTCTGTCTTAATTCTCATAACTGCCTCGCCTCTTTTAATTGCACCACTTAACATTCCTTCCCATCTTTTTAGATGTTCTTCCACTGGAAGATCTCTACAAGGACACGGTATACTAGATATCAACAATTTACGAAATCTCTCCGGCTTACAAGTACATATGTAAGCTTTATCTAGTTCGATTATCCTTTTTGCATAATCATAATAAATTTCCAATCTCTGCGACTGAATATATTCCTCTTGCCAATTAATTCCAAGCCACTTAAGATCCTCGCGTATAGATTCATAAGCCTCAAGCATGGGTGGTTTTACCGATGGAGAAGTATCCTCAAATCTAAGTATGAAAATTCCATTATACATTTTCGCATATTCATCATTCAATATGGCTGCACGAGAATTGCCAAGATGAATAGCGAAATCTGGGTTGGGTGCAAATCTTACTCGAATTTTAGAATATTTATGAGCGTTTGGAAGGGGTGGAAGCAAATGTTTTTCCTCTTTCACTTTCTCCTTTAATACTTGTACACCAAGCTCCCTTGCTAAATTTTGCTGATCAAATAAACTCATAGAATTTATTTCTGAGACAATTGCATCTGATAATCTAAATATTTCTTGTATCATTTGTCTTAAATCTGGTCTCTCTGACAATACCTTTCCAACAACTGATTTTACTTCAGCTTTACCTCCATATTTTATAGCATTTAAAAGAGCATGCTTTCTAATCAATGGGATTAATTCCTCATGATTCATTGCAATCACTTTACTCTTGATATAGCATAATTTGCAAGCTCAATTAAATCATATTTTGCTTCTGATTCTGGAAATTTGGCTATGGAATCTATGGCCATTTTTATATAGCGCTTAGCTTTATCCAAAGTATATTCATCTATACCTTCTTGCTTTATTCCATCAATTAATTTACGAATTTCTTGATCTGAAATATTTTTCTTTCCTAAAATTCTTAATATATCCTCTCTAAGTTTAGAGGAAAGAGCTTTTATAACAATTAATGTTTTCTTCCCCTCTCTTATGTCACTACCTATGGGCTTCCCTAGAACTTCTTCTCTTGAGAATATCCCAAGATAATCATCAAATATTTGAAATCCAATGCCTAAATTACCACCATATCTCCCTAAGAGCTCAATTGTAGTTTCATCTCCTCCTCCTATTAGCCCGCCAATTTCTGCACATGCTTTGAATAGTGCACCAGTTTTTTTATAAATCATTGTTAAATATTCCTCCTCACTTACATCAATTCTAGCCTCAAAAGCCATATCAAGACTCTGCCCCTCACATATTGTAACTGTAGCATCTGCCATAATTTTCGCAGCTTTTATTAAACAATCATAATTAACATTAGGGGAAGATAATAAAACTTGAAAAGCTTTTGCAAAAAGCATATCGCCAGCCAATATTCCCATGGGAATGCCCCATAAAGTATGTACCGTTGGAATGCCCCTTCTCAAAGAATCATTATCCATTATATCATCATGTATAAGTGTGAAATTATGTAGTAGCTCTACTGCAGCAGCAGTAAAAATCGCTTTTTCAAAATTGCCACCAACTAATTCGCATGATTTAATTACTAAGAATGGACGCAATCTTTTTCCTCCATGACTTGGAAGATGATATGCAGCTCTATATACTATATCAGCTTCATTTAAGCAATTTTTTATTATTGAATCAATTAAAGAAGAGGTTTGTCTAAGCTTTGATTCTATCAAGCCCTCTCACCTTAAGATTTCTTTGAATAATCCAATTCAATAATTCCCCTTTTATAACAATAGGTGTGGATTTTAGCTCTTTAAGATCTCGACATCCAACTAAAACTAGTATTGTTTTAAGTTCATTAATTATGTTATTCAAATAGTTAACTACTTCCTTATATCCAGAAAAAGCAAGCGGTAGTAGTGGTCTAGCAATACCTGCTAAATCAGCACCTAGGGCAATGGATTTTGCAATATGAAGTCCAGTTCTTATGCCACCAGAGGATATTATTGTTATTTTCGATCCAAGTGATAATACTTCACATAGGCTCATGGCAGTAGGAATGCCCCAATCCCATAAAGCTTTGGCAATTATTGCTTTTGATTCATTTCCCTTCTGTTTTGCATTATAAAACTCTACAGCAGCCCAGCTTGTTCCACCTGAGCCTGCAACATCTATAGCATGAATCCCCACGTTCACTAATTTCTCTGCTACCTCCTTTGATATACCACATCCAGTTTCCTTTACAACAATTGGAACATTCACCCAATCTACAATATTGGAAAGAATCTTTAGTATCCCTCTAAATTTTGTATCCCCCCCGGGCTGCACAAGCTCCTGTAATGGATTTAAATGAATTGAGAGAGCATCAGCATTTATCATGGATATTGCCTTCTCTACATAATATTTATAGTTCTCAGTTAGAAGCTGAGTACCTCCTATATTTGCAATTACTAGAATTTCACTAGATACCTCTCTTACAATGCGAAAAGTATCCTCAAGTTTTGGATTTTCAATAGCAGCACGTTGACTCCCAACATACATTCCAATATTAAGTTCTGATGCTGCTCTTGCCAAATTTTCATTCAATTTCTTTGTCTCCTCATGTCCTCCAGTCATTGCTGAAATCAATATTGGGGCTGAGAGGGGTTTCCCGAATAAATTTATTGATATATTCACATCTTCTAAGTCTAATTCTGGAAGAGCAAAATGTATCAATTCCACATCATCTAGATATGTACTCTTTCTATAAGAGACATCATAATCTCTGCAAATGATGGTATGAAATAGTTTTCTATCTGATATCAATTAGCATCAACTCTTGTGCAGATTATTTCCTCTCCTATTAGTAATTTAGTAAGTAAACCCGGACGAGTTATATTAAAGATTATGGAGGTTTTTCCACCTTTACCTAAATAATCTTTTATCTCTAGGAGTTTACCAACCATTCCTCCTGTTACATCATATTTTGAATTACCTATTTTTGGTAGTAAAGAATTTATTTCTGAGAATTTTACTTTTGATAATATTCTTCCATTGATTATAATTCCATCAACATCTGTTCCAAATATTAAAGCCTTAGCATTAAATCTAATTGCAAGCATTGAAGCAATTCTATCACCAGATAATATCTTGAAATCATTCAATTCATCAATTATTACATCCCCACCAAGTATAGGAATCATATTATGTTTCAATGAAAGCTCTAAAGGATTCAAAAAGTATTTTAATTCATCATTAGTAGTAAAAAAAATACTAGATGAACTTATTGGAAATATTGGAACTCCATACTTCAGAAATTTTTCTGAAATGATTTTAGCTAGAGAGAGCATAGCACATCTAACTTCTGAGACTCCAATGCAATCCTTTAATTTACCATTTTTTAGATATTTTTTAGCAGCAAAATGACCAAAAGATCCTCCACCATATACTATAATCATTGATGGTAAATGTTTCAATTTGGAAAGCTCAAATGCAATGTTTTCAATAACTTCAATATTAGGAGTCATGGGAGAATCTTTTTTTGTAATAGCACTTCCTCCAAGCTTTATTACATATTCAATATTACTCAATTTCAGTCACCCCATGATCTATGAAATAATATTTTTGAAAGGCTCCATATTGTGAGAAATCCTTTGGTGTTAATATTATATGACCAACTATATCTCCAGCAGATATAACCTTTGCACCATAAATATTTTTAATTTTAGAGATTTTAAGTAGCTCTTTAGGTTTTATTAGGCCTAAGGTGAGGGAAAGACCAGATTCTATTGATAGAAGTCGTCCTAGCTTTTCAAAATCTCCTCTCCTTATAGCTTTTCCTCCCTCTATAGTTAAATGTCCTATAGTGTGTAGAATGGGTTGATATAACTCTGGAAAATCATTGGCAAGCCTTTTGAGGATTTTATTTGAAAATTTTCTTCGATTCTTTATATTAATAAGAATAGCAGAGTCCAAGCTACCATCTATTGATATTGCCCCCTCACTCTTTCTAAATATTACAAAACCTCCAGAAAGAGAAGTAAGAGCTCTCATTAATGTAATTAATGACGCCCCATGCAACTTATCCATTAGATCGATAATATCATCTTTAAAAAATTCGTAGGCTGAATATAATATAGATGTTAATGATAAGAAGTCATCATTTGAAGGGATTACATTAACCTCAAAACAAAATCCCTTCTCTGTGAGATATTTTTCCATAACCTTCTTTATGAATTTATCGAAAATAGGAAGACTTGCTCTATGGAAACTATTTAGTGAAATCTCAACCTCTCTAATGAAACTTATTGTTGAGAATAAAGTAGGATTATTAGTATCTATAAAGGCCTCACCAAGAATAGGAATGGAAAATGGTATTCTCAGCTTACTTTTCACTCAATGTTCACCTAATCATTACATAAGATCCATAGCCAACTACTTCATACTTTGGACCTGAAGTGTCTCCTGATGTAGCATAACATAGACGCTTGCATTCCTTTGCTCCCAACTCTTTAGCAGCAATTATAGTAGTCATAACAGGCCCTGGACCACACATGCTTATATCTTCCTTCATTACTACTTCACTTAAAGCTTTAGCATCCATCCTCAATATACATACTTCTACTAATGCATCTTTTCTATAGGCTTCAGAGTAGGGGACATAATGTGAAAAATCTGTACTTGCAATTATTAATAAAGATTTATTATGAAGTACCTTTGCTAAAGCCCTTCCAAGCTCAAAAGAAGTTTCATAATCTTGAAGTAACATGCATATGGGTAGAATTTTAAATTTTTCCTTATATATGAATTGAAGAAAAGGAATTTGAACTTCAATTGAGTGCTCATATAGGTGTGCTGCCTCATCTATTTCTACAATACCTTCTTCTGCTAATCTCTCAGCTGATTCCGAGTCCGTTTCAATTTCACCTAATGGAGTTATCCAAGTTCCTCCACCCCATACTGAGACTCCAGCACCCATACCTGTGTGATTTGGACCTATTATTACAACGATTTCAGGTATAGGCTCCCTAGATATATAGTAGTAACCATGAGCTGCAACTGGACCAGAGTAAATATAGCCAGCATGAGGGGATACTAAACCTATACATGTTCTTCTATCTGTTTCAATTCCTTTAGGAAGAACCTTTGGACCAATCTTATGAAGAAAGCACCAATTCAATTGTTTTTTTAATCCTTCAGAGGAATATTCATAGAAGCTTCCAGCCACGGAGGGACGTCTATTCTTCAACCTCATATCCTCCGTATTCCTCTTCACCCACAAGTACCTTTGATTCAAAGTCTTCTATAGTTGCTGCAAGTTCTGCAGTAGGTGCAATTTCTCCTCTCTCTCTTAGAATCTGTCTAGCTAGAAGCCAATATACTAAAGCTAGAGATTTTCTTCCCTTATTGTTTATTGGAATAGTCAAATCAATAAATTGACATCTATTATCAGTATCACATAATCCAACTATAGGAATGCCCACTTTTGATGCTTCAATAATGGCCTGCCAATCTGCACGAGGATCTGTTACTATTATTACTTCAGGTTCTATATATGTTGGAAGTTTTGGATTGGTAAATGTCCCAGGAATAAATCTACCAGTAACCGCTTTCCCACCAATAGTATCTGCAAATTTTTCAACAGGCTTAAAGCCATATTGTCTTGCAGAAACTGCAAGTACTTTCTCCGGTCTAAATCTAGAAATAAACTTTGCAGCTATTCTAATTCTTTCATCAGTTTTCTTAACATCCAATACATAAAGTCCATCAGGTCTAACTCTATATATGAATGGACGCATATCATTAGTCTTAACATGAGTTCCAATATGAATGCCCGCAGCTAGATAAACTTCAAGAGGAATTAGTAACTCTGCAGCTTCTACTGTTGCCATATTCTTACCCTCACTTAGGATTATAATGTTAATTTATTTATTTTTCGCTCTCACCTTTTCTATAAGCATAATATTGAAGAACCTCATCTATTAACTCTATATGAGAGAGAAACATCCTTCTACAACAGTATCTAGTTATATTTAATTCATCAAGGACTTTTGCAGGATCTCTTCCACTCATTATGGCTTTCTTATAACTCTCCCACTTATCTCCAATCAATTTTCCACATGTAAAGCATCGTATTGGTATTATCAAATGAATCACCTATATGACTTTTGCTTCTTCCTCCTAGCACTATATCCTCCATATTTCTTAGGTTCAGTTCTTCTTGGATCTTCAATAAGCATCCTCCTATCATATTCCAAGAGTTTTCTTCTAACTTCCTCTCCTCCGAATTCAGCTAGTATTTTAGAAATAACTATTCTAGCAGCTTCTGCTTGACCCATGATTCCTCCTCCTTTAACCTTCATATATATGTCTAGCTTAGAAGCTACACCATTGCCTGCAACAATAACTGGTTCCATTATCTTCATTCTAGCAATTCTAGGTTCATATATTTCTAATGGTATTCCATTAATCAAAATTTTGCCATTACCTTCATAAGCAGTAGCTCTTGCAATAGCAGTCTTTCTTTTTCCACTTACAACTACAACTTTCATTATCCACTCCACCCTAGACTTCTTGAAATTTCTTCAAGCGTTACATATGGACCTCTTAAATATTTCACATGAGCTTCCTCTATTTGAATAAAATTAGCAGATTTAAGTTCATCGGGAATGCCAATATATACCTTTAATCTTTTTAATGCCTTTATACCAGAGGGCTTTTTGGGCAACATATTTCTTATAGCATAATATACTAATCTATCTGGTGATCTATGATGCTTAGGACCTACTTTTTCTGGATTCTTCCAAGTCCTTAAACTCAACCATCTTCTATAATCCTCGATTACTGTATTTCTTCTTCCTGAAACTACCACTTTCTCAACATTTACTATAACAACCTTATTACCATTAAGTAAATACTTTGCCACTCTACTTGCCATTCTTCCCAATCTTAAATCAGTTCCATCAATATAGATTACATCAGTCATAATCATCTACCTCAATATTCTAACATTTTTACCCTTTGGATTCATGGCAATTAATTCTTCCAGCGTTAAAGCCCTTCCTCCACTTTGAGCTATTTTCAATTTTGCAGTTTGACTGAAGGAAAGAGCAGCTATATCCACTTTTTTGGAAAGATTTCCAAACCCTAGAACCTTTCCAGCTATAACTACACAATCTCCTTCCTTAGTCAATTTATCTATCTTACCTAGGTTTATCACAATTCTTCTTCTGCTTGGAATGCAAAGGGCTTCCGAAAGAGTCCTCCATATTTTAACTCTATGTATATTAGAGGCTTTTCTCAATAGTCTTATCAAACGCCTCGTTCTTGGATTAGTTGGTAGTGTTCTCTTTACCATTCGATACACCTTCCATTATGGATTTAATGATTTCACGAAGTTCACCACATCTTTGAGCCAGATAATTACAAGCCATTAATAATAGCTCTTCATTGGTTCTAGAGCCAGTGGTTTCCAAGGTCAATCTAGCACTTCTATCATTATATGAAACCTTTATTGCAGCCTTAGGACAAACCTCCTCACATACCTTGCACAAAGAACATGCCCAAATTGATTTCACTACTAATTTGTTCTCTTTTATCTCTAATACTTTTTTTAGACATTTTTCTACACATATACCACAGAGATCGCAATTTTCATTAATTGATATCACAGGCTCATACTTTACAACACATATAGAAACTGGTTGCCATTTTGCATGATATCTCCCCTTTCCCAATCTAGCGTAAGCTACTAATGATATTTTTTGTCCTGCATTAAGCTTGACTATAGGGATATCATTATTTACTGGATAGACATTGCCTTCTGACTTCAATCTACCGGAATATACAATAGAGAAGTTCTCCTTTGCCTCCACATCAAGTGAAAGAGCTACCTCACAAAAAGGACAACCTTTGCCATTACAACTACATTTTTCAGGAATATTTAGATTCTCTCCACCCCTAAGTGGAATCATACTCAATCTATGAGCAATTATCTCATCATATAATACACTAGTATTCTCGGCTATGTACACTTTATCAATGGCAGGAATATAGAGATCCGCCATTATAATTCTCCTTATGGCATTAACAAAAGCAGGATGAGCTCCTTTAATTATAACATGAAGCTTATCATTCTCTGAAGTAATAGATTCAACTTCCATGAAAATCCCCAAGGTTATACTCTTCTTCCCTTCCTTCCACCAGGCCTTCTTGTGGTATCGTGTGGAATGGGGGTTACATCCTCAATTCTTCCAATGATTAAACCTGCTCTGGCAAGAGCTCTGATAGCTGCTTGAGCACCAGGTCCAGGTATCTTGCTTTTATGACCACCTGGCGCTCTAACTTTTATATGTATAGCATTTACACCCTTCTCAAGGGCTGCTTGAGCTGCCCTTGTTGCAGCCATCATAGCAGCATATGGAGATGGTTTATCTCTATCTGCTTTAACTATTCTACCTCCAGACTGAATAGCTATAGTCTCTGTCCCAGTGATATCAGTGATGTGAACTATGGTATTATTGAACGAACTATAAATATGTGCAATTCCCCATTTCAAATCCTTATCCATCTTAGACATTTCTTATTTCACCTGCAATTGGTAATTTACAGGTTACTAGAGATTCTTCCTCGCGGCTTACCATATATCCAGGTATTGTCACTCTCCTATCATTAATGTATATATGACCATGAGTTATAAGCTGTCTAGCTTGATAGGGAGTTTTTGCTAATTTCAATTTAACAACAATAGATTGTAAACGCCTCTCAAGTATGTCCTCAACTGTAAGCCCCAACACATCATCTAGTATTGCATTTTCCGATAATAAGCCCATTTTATAAAGCTTATTTATTAAAATTCTCTCCTCTTTTTCCTTTTGCTCCTTTTCAAGACCTAGAATGGAAATAGCTCGTCTTCTTATTACTTTTAGTATAGAATTGGCAATCCATAATTCTTTTTTATTTCTAAGCCCATATTTTCCCATTAATATTAATTCCTTTTGTAAAACATCTCTTCTCCATGGATGATGAGGGCCTTCCCAACGTTTTCTGCATTTTTTAGGATCTCCCATATTTTCTCACTACTCCTTCTTCTGTTGCTGTTGTGCGGATTTCCTTATTACACCTACAGTCATTCCAAATCTTCCTGTGGTTCGAGTGCATTGACCACGCACTTTCAAACCAAGAGCATGGCGAATGCCCTTCCAGCATTTTATCTTCTTCATTAAGTCTATATCCATCTTCATTGAAAGAACAAGATCAGAGCCTAGTAGATGAATATTTTTACCAGTTGCAGGATCCTTTCTTCTATTGAGTAAATAGGGGGGTAAATGTGAACTTAAATTTAATATTGTCTCCTCTATTCTCTTTACATCACCTTCTTGTAAATACCCCACCCAATTATCTGGATTTATATTACAAATACGTAATACTGCAAAAGCAGTATTTACTCCAATGCCCCTTATCTTTGATAGAGCATAACCTACTTTTTCATCTCCTTTCAAATCGGTATCCAATATCCTAACTATGTGTCTATATGAGGTACTCAATTTTTATCGCCCTAGAGCAAAGAATAACATAGATAAAGAATATTTAAGAATTTCTCATTTCGATAATTGGCGCCGAGGGGGGGATTTGAACCCCCGAGCCCATAATGGGCACAGGCTCTCCAGGCTTAAGCAATCTTCTGCTCCCTACCAGACTAGGAGACCTCGGCTCAATTCAATATTTTAATAAAATAATCCTTTAAACTCACCGCTTTATTGATTGAAAAACGCGATAGCCAGATTTTTTGATTATAATATTAACATTTCCAAAGGTTTCAGCCATTTTTCTGGATATAGTATTATGACCCTTTTTCAATACTAAAATAATACTTCCATTTTCTTTCAAGTATTCTTTAGCTCCTTCTATTAAGGAGAATACAACCTTATAGCCAGCAGCTAATGGAGGATTTGAAACTATAAAATCGAACTTCCTTCCCTTGAGTTGAGAATATAAATCGCTTCTTATGATGGTAACATTAGAAAGTCCATTAATCTCCACATTTTTCCTCGCTAATCTTATAGCAATTGGATTAACATCAACCATAGTTATATTTGCTTTTGGACGCATTTTTGCTATGATGATTCCAATTACTCCATAACCACAGCCTAAATCAAGCACATCAAATTCCTCTGGCATTTCCATACACTCAAATAACGCTTTTAATAATATTTTCGTACCAGGATCGATATGAGTCTTAGAAAAAACTCCATCACTACTTACAAATCTTACAGTATTTCCTGCGAAGTCAAATTTTATCTCATAGCTTCTTCTCTTATCACCAACCTCCCCTGTGAAGTAGTGTGGATTATACACATGAAAAATTTGATTGTAATCTCTTATATACCTATCAATTCCAACTCTTAGGATAAGTTCCAGGCTCCATTACTATTCTTTCCATATCTACAACAATTCCATGATCAGACTCTAGTATCTCCCTACTTGATTTTAACGCCTTTCCTATGCCTATCAACTCTCCCTTCAAAGTCATAATACAAACAAAATCTCCAGCTTTTATATTCTTACTAATGCGTAGAACACCAGGAGAGGCAAGATTAGCACCATGACAAAGAGCATCTACAGCAGAATCTCTAACATATATCTTTGGAATGTCTAATAATGTTTCTTCTATTGGCAAAATTATTCTCCTCAAAAGGGATTCATCATTCCTTTCCTTCCATAAAGTTATAGCATCTAAAAGAGAATGAAGAGTTATAGAATTCTTTTCAGTGAACGGTCCAGCTCTAATCCTCCTAAGTTCTTTCATATGTGCACCACAGCCCAATACTTCTCCAATATCATGACAAAGCTTTCTTATATAAGTTCCAGCTTCACAATCCACCTTCATAAGCACATATTTTCCAATTCTCTCAAGTATTTTTATGGAATTTATAGTTCTAATTCTTAATGCTCTTTTAACAGATGATCTTATTGGAGGAAGCTGATATATAGGGCCAATAAATTCTTCAATAACCCTTTTAAGATTATAATCGCTCACATCTCCATGTAATTCCATTATAGTTACATATTCCTTCCCAGACTTCATTATAAAGGAAACAAGCCTTGTTGCTCTTCCAAGCGTTATTGGTAAAACTCCTGTAACCTTTGGATCAAGTGTACCTCCATGTCCTGCTCTATCTAAAGAAAGAAGTCGCTTCACCCATGCTACTACTTCATGACTAGTTGGTCCAGGAGGTTTATCTAAGTTTATAACACCAGTTTGTATATATTCTTTTATTGGTCTTAATCTAGGGTACCATCCAAAATTCAAATCCGTGGATTCTTCATCCTTTATAAGTTCTTCATTCTTCAAAAATTAACACCGCAGCTTTAGATATAAGTCTATTATTTGTTTTAATAATAAAATTATCTCTTCCTTATTCCATTTGGCTGTATTTATCACAAAATCATAAACAGATAAATCATCTATATCAATGTTATAAAGAGACTTATAACGAATTTTTTCACTTAATTCTCTCATTTTAGTACGCTTTTCAGCCTCATTAAGGCTTATTCCCTCTCTTGAGGCAATGCGTTTAATTCTCTCTTCAAAAGGAGCATTCAAATAAAAACTCAATTTATTTGGATAGGATCTAGAGAAAAATAAAACAAGTCTACCTTCGATTATACAACCACCTTTTTTTGCTAATTCCATAGTTCTTCTATCTAATTCTCCATCAATTGAAGGATCCTTCTCTGCAATTTTTGAAAGCTCCTCTATTGTAAGATTTCTTTCCATTGCTATTTTTCTGAATAGTTGACCTATAGAATAGTGAGGAATACCATATATTTCAGCGAGCTTAGATGCACAATAGGATTTACCAGCTCCAGCTGGACCACTTATGATTATCAATAATGATTTAACTCCATTCAATTAAAACACCTTAATCCTGAGCTGATGGTAAATCGAATATCCTTTGAATTAATGCTGAAAAACTTATTGATGTAAGTATATACCAAGTTATGAATGTAAATTCCCTTCCAATAAAAGGTATAGTAAGGGGAGAGATTGCAACAATCATGTGATTATAATCAAATACTCCAATGAATAAATAGTAAATTAACATAAATGGTATTAAGGTGAATATTAAAGGCTTAAATTGTTCACGCATCATTTCAGATTGAAGTCTCTTTATAATAGCTTCTTTCTTCTTAAGTTTTTCAATTTGCTTCATATCCCTTGCTTTTACAGCACTCATGTAAGCGCTCTGCCATTCTCTTACCTGACCCATTATTCTTCTTACTTTTTTAACATCTGTAAATAATCGAGTGACAATCGATGAGAAAAGGGCCATGGCTATTGCGATAATAAGAATTGTTATAGAGGAAATAGGAAATTCTCTAGCTGGTCCTAAAATTGTGGATAAAAATGAAACTATAGAGAAGTAGAAATTCTCCAAAATTTCAAAGACCATAATTTCACCCTTTGAATAATAGGGCAATTATCCTTCCCAATTCATCATAAGCACCCTCTTTATTTTCCAATATTAAAACCGTACAGCCTGTTAAAATAGCTAAGGAGGCTGCTCCTGCTCTTCCTATTAGTTGATGTTCATAGATTTTTTCCGGGCTATCATCCTCTCTAATCCTTACATTTGCATCTTTTCTTCTTCGCTTAGAAATCTCCTCAGGATTTGCCTCTATTAAAACAATTGAATTTGGCATTAGGATTTCAGCAATCCATGCAGGAATGCCAGCCATATAACCACTATTCGTCCTTATGAACATATGAGTATCAAGAATAACATTTTTATCTTTAGCGATTTCGCTTATTTTATTAGCAGCATTTAATTGTAAATCAATTTGATCCTTTATAGAAAGTTTTCGAATTTCATCTCTATTACTAACCAAACCTCTCGAAAGAGCTTCCTCAAACATTAAATCACCATAATTTATATACTTAACTTCAATTCCAAATTCCTTACAGTAATTCATGGCTGAGTTTAATACTGTAGTTTTCCCAACGCCAGGTATTCCTGTTACTATAACAAGTTTACCCCTTCTTTCCATCCTTTTCATCTTAAATCACTCCCTACCTAAGAGTCTACCAATTCCAGGATATAATTCTTCTAAGTGCTCTCTAGCAAGGAATTGATAATATTGATAGATTATGCCAACAGAGAGAAGAATTCCAATTCCAGTTCCAATCGCACCAAGCATATCAGCTATACCTGCCAATAAGCCAATAGTTACACCGCTTATAATTGTTAGTGGTGGAATATAGCGACTTAATAGTTGTTCAATAACTATAGGAGATCTTCTGAAGCCAGGTATCTGTAATCCAGCTCTTACCAATTGATCTGCTTGTGCCTTAGCACCCATTCCTGCAACCTCAACCCATATTCTAGCAAATAATACGGAAAAAGTCACTAGTATTATTATATAAATGATAGCATGTAATGGATCCTCTATTACATGTAACATGCTTCTTGGAGAGGTGATATAATATAAAAAGCATCCAGGAAGCACATTTTCACCAGTAGCGGTTGCATTTATCATAACAAACCAATTCAACCAAGGATTATTATTTAAGAAGTTGAAGTTTTGCCATAGCAATCTTCCAAACATATAGAAGTTGGCAAATAGAACAGATGTTAATATTATGGGGACATTGGATACATATAACAATTTAAGTGGAATTTTGGCACGAAGTCCTCCATATTTTGGATGAGCGACTGGAATTTCTATTCGCATTCCTTCTAAATAGACTACAAGCAAAAATATTCCTAACATGGCTAGAAAGCCAGTCATATCAGGATATGGATACCTTATAAATGCATTAACTATGTTATCTCCGCTAATTAGAGTCTGGAAGAAGGCTAAAATTGCTCCAAGCGATTTTCCATCTGGAAGAGGGCCTATTGGAGAAAATGAAAGCCAAATAATCTGTTGAGAGACTCCTGCAAGTATAAATAAGCTAACACCACTTCCAATCCCCCAACCCTTTTGTATTAACTCATCCATCAATATTACAAGAATGCCGACCATAGTCAATTGAGCAATTATTATTATTGAGAGCATTAAATCAGGTCTACCATAACTTCCACCAATTAAGAATGCAGTAGCCTCAAATATGGTCATGATTATAGCAAGAAACTTTTGAGCACCAGTAAATAGTGCACGATCTCTTGGATCGCTTAAATTTACATTTATAAGCTTTGAACCAGCAAGTATCTGCATTATTAGACCTGCTGTAACTATAGGACCTATACCCAAATCCATCAATGATCCTTTTTTTGAGGCAAAAATTATTCTATAAATTAAAAATTGCTCATATTCCTCAGTAAAAACAGGCACTCCATAGAGGGGTATTTCACACATTATCAAGTAGAGTGATAGAATTAATCCAGTCCATAATAACCTTTGTCTTAATTCAAGCTTACGTTGAGGCTTGGGAATTTCGGGGAGGATTCGCATTATTGGTTCAATCAAATCTAAAAAACGAGCCATAGCTCCTATTACCTCAGCTTATTAGAATTACCTCCCCACCAGCTTTAGTAATTTTCTTCTTTGCAATTTCAGATGCTTGTTTTACTTTTACTACAATAGGTAAGTCTATTTTTCCACTCCCAAGAAGCTTATCATATCCCATTTCATTCAAATTAACAATAATTCTGCCCCTCTCATCTTTCTCAAAAATTTTATTTTCAATTATTGATGTTATTGCTCCTACGTTTATACAATTCTTTTGCTCAACTACAGCCTTAGGTCTAATAAATCCAAATTTTCCAAAGTAATCCTCTCCATATTTAACAGTCCAAGACCATTTATGCTTATGTAGACCTGCATTACCAAATCCTCCACGCATTCCTGATTTTCTATGTTGTCCTACAGTGCCCCAGCCGTAGGTTCTTGATCCACGCTGTCTTCTAACTTTTTTATCTCTTCGAACCACCATCATTAATACCTCTTTGAAATTGATGATTAAAAAAAATGAATTCTTTTATATATTTTTATATCATCTTGAGTAGAAGTTCATTTATGGCTTCTCCTCTATATCCTAATTCACCCCTCTCCCCAAAGTGCCTAGTTATTTTGCCTTTAAATCCACCGCTAGGAGGGGTGAGTCTGAAAATTTTCTTAATCATTTTAGGCAATTTACCTTCTTCAAGTATTTTATCTGCTAATTCCTCAAAGCTTGATACTCCAAGTTTATTTAAATCTTCTTCTGTAATTCTCTTATCACCAATAAGTCTGCCCCTTTTCTTGAGAAGGAGAATCAAAGTATCTCTATTTATCTCGCCCCATGTTATATAATCCGAGGCTTTTTTTAACATACCAACCATAGAAGGATTATCTGGTACTAAGCAAGCATTATGCTTTCTATTCAAGTTTAATCTCTTTAAGGTTTCAGCAATATCTGGATGAAGACCAATTCTTCCTCTTATCCTTATGGCAACATACAATTTCATTATGAAACACCTACTTCTTGAAGAGATAGGTCTTTCTAAGAGCTTCATAAACAGCTCCTGCAAAATTCATTGTAGTTCTAGTTTCTCCTCTGGAAACAACCCAAGCATCTTTAATACCTGCAAAATTAAGTATTGTTTTGGCGATTTCCCCTGCTATTAATCCAACGCCTTTGGGAGCAGGCAATATTGTTATTTCTACACTTCCCTTCTTACCAGTTACAGCAAATGGAACACTATGTGGATTACCACATGGACATCTCCAATGTCCGCAGCCCCGTTTTACAGGAATTATATTTAGCTTAGCATCAGCAATAGCTTTATCTATAGCAAATCTCATTTGCTTTGATTTTCCTGTGCCTAAACCAACATAACCATCGAAATTCCCAATGATCACGCCTATTTTGAATTTTGTAATCTCACCTGCATCTGTTTGCTTTTGAACCATTTTGACATCTAATATTTCATGCTTTATTCCAGGGAGTAAAACATCAATTATTTCTGGTTCTTTTATGGGAATATTCTTCTCGAAAACTTCATTTAAGTTAGTTATTTTACCCTCTAATACAAGCTTACCAAGAGTTGTTCTAGGAACCCATTGAGTTTGTTGATATGCCATAGAATTTCACCCCTTCAATATTTCTTTTTTGATATTCTCAAAATGCTCAACTATATCTTCTGGAGCTAGTCCCATTCTCAAATAATTGGAGAAGTGCATTTGATATTTACTTGGATTCTCCTTTTTTAGAAGTTCAGCATAATCAGCAATATGCTTGCCTCTTATGCGATCTTCATCTGGTAGAATCTCCTCGCTATGTGGTATTTCCATACCAGCATCCAATGCTCCTTTCAAAGCTGCAAATAGACGATTTCCCTCGGTTATGGAATACATTCCTAAATCCAATATGGCATAGTTGTAGCCTTTTTCTAAAGCCCTTTTCCCAAGCAAAAGTCCAGCTAAATATGCAGCACAAAGATTTCCAGTTCCACCCTTCCATCCATATTTAAAGAGTTCCTTCGTATTAGCATGTGCTAATACTCTATCTCCATCTACTTTTGCTTCTATTAATTGAAGATATAGATGCTTTAAAGATTTTCTAATCACCAATCTAATCTTCTTGCTACTTACCAACTTCTTCCTAAGCCTATAGTCTGTTTTTTTCTCCCTTCTTCTTCTATATGGAACTCTATAGGTACATGATCTTGCCATCATTTACCTCCTCGCAAGTCCATGTTCTTCTATATATGCTTTTAGTTGTCGTCTATCATGAAATGTTCCACTTTTTACTTTCATATAGAGCATTCGATATACCTTTGGAGTAATAATTTTTCTCTTTTTCAATAGGCGAAGGAAGCGCCTCATTGCTCTAACTCTATAAATCCAATCTTCTGACTCAACTGGACCTTTTCTACTTCCAGGACCTTTTCTAAGACCTTTTCTTCTTTGCTTTTTTATAAGACGCCATCTACCTCTACTTACTCCCATTTCAGGTTTAGCTTTTATAACACCTTCTTCAATAAACTTCCTTATTTCCTCTCTAGTAATTGCAGTACTAACTTCACTTATTTTTTCAGGATTTATCCAAACTCTTTTTTCCCCTACACCAAGAACTTCAGCAGCAAGCCTTCTTTGTACTTTTAAATTCATTCAGATCCCTCCGATTTTTTTTCTAATAGAACATCAGCACTCGTATTAACTACCTTAAAATTCATTGCCTTAGCCTTTTTGATTATCTCTAGACGCTTTTTTCTTCCAACACTTGATGCTATTCTTACAACATAAAGTGAGGGATTTAATCCATCCAACTCCTTTGGATTATGAACTAGAATTTCCCTCTTTCCACATGGATGAAACCCTCTAACAATTCTCGGTCCTCTATATCCTGGCTCCACAATTGCAGCTCGACCTGCTTTCTTCAAACGCATTTTTGATCTTGGACCCTTTGGTGATCTCCATTTCTCACCAAGCCTAGGAAATCTATTAGCCTCCTGCCTAGTGAAGTCAGGCCTCCTTCGTGAAATCTTTTCTCTAAGCTCAAGAGCCTTTTGAACATCAGAAGTGGAGCTCATGAAATTCACCTCTTCTCAACAAGGTATATGCCATCCTGAAAAACTCTTGGATCCATCTTTTTTATATGGGTTGCTAAATGTATATTTGCAGCAGTTTGACCAACAGCTTCTTTATCTAGACCTTCTATAATTATTTCATCTCCACGTACTGTTACCTTAACATCACCAACAATTTTTGCAATTCTTTTGTCTCTCTCCCCCATAAAATTCTCTATATGAATTTCTCTTCCAACAATCTTAACATTTATTGGAAAATGAGCATAGACAATTTTCATACGATATATGTGCCCCTCTTTAACACCCTTTATCATATTTTCAATGTGGGCAGCTATTGTACCTATCAATGCTTTGGGCCTTCTACCTCTTCCCAAAGCCTTCAATAATATTTTATTATTGAGATATTCAATGCTTATATTAGCATGAGAGAAATCCTTTGTAAGACTGCCCCTTGGTCCAAATAAAGTTATAATTCTTCCATTTATTGTTACTTTCACATCATCAGGAACTGATATGGCGTTAGAGATTTCAGTCATTTGTATCACCTAGTAAACATAAGCTAACAACTGCCCGCCTATCCTATTAGCTAAAGCTTCTTTATGAGTCATTAAACCCTTTGATGTTGTCATTATCAATATGCCAAGATTTTTCCCTGGAAGGAACTGTCTAACCCACTCATCTATTTCTCTATAGGATATACTAAATCTTGGCTTTATAACTCCACATCTATTTATTCTCCCAAGGAGCTGAATTCTAAACTTACCAAATCTTCCATCATCAATAAATTCAAATTCGCCAATGTAACCATTTTTTTGAAGTAATCTTAGAACATTCGCTACTAATTTAGGAGCGGGGGAGACTATACACTCTTTCTTTCCTCTTTCCTCGTTATTCATTATTGTTGCCAATGCAGAAGATAAAGGGTCACTCATTTCAATCACCTATGTTTATTAAAACCTAACGTTCTTGCTACTTCTCTGAAACACTGCCTACATAAATATAGTCCATATTTTTTAACAAGTGAGCCCCCTTTAGAGCCGCAACGCCTACATGAATTTACAATACTCTTTGACATTCTATCTCCTCCTCTCAATAGTTACTCCCAATTTCTCTCTAAAGAAGGCCATGGCCTCCTCTCTTGTTACTCTATGTTTTCTTCCTATCTTTGAACGTCTATTCTTCCTTACAGCAACTCTATATCCTGGACGTTCTAGGACTACACAAACATTCATTCCAAATATTCCAAGTGATGGATCATATTTAGTGCCAGGAATATTTATGTGCTCAGATATTCCAAAGGATATGTTACCAAAATCATCAAAGCATGATTCTGAAAGCCTAAATTTTTTCACTTCCAATACTCGTTTTAGGAAAGGTTCAATTTTCTCCTTTCTCAATGTGACCTTACATCCAATATTTTCACCCTTTCTTATTCCGAAATCCCTTATGGTGCGCTTTGCTCTTGTAGGACAGGGTTTTTGTCCAGTCAATTGCTCTAAAACTTTCATGGCTTTTTCCAGACGCTCTCCACTCTCCCCTACACCCATATTCACTACTACTTTTCCAATTCTTATATTTCTCATAGGATTTTCCTGAATTTTTTCCACAAGCATCTCAGACTACTCCGCCTATCATTATAGATGGGCTTTCTCTACCTATTGGAAAAGCATACTTAAGTGTAACGGTTCTTTCATTACCCTCAAGTAATATTCTGGCCAATTGCATTGGTTTTCTACTAGTTGGTACTTCTAATATTTTACCGTATTTTCCAATATTTTCTCCTCCAATTATAGCAATCATGGTATCCTTCTCAAGTGGGATATGCTCATGAATTTCTCCATCTGGAAGAGTTATCTTCATGGAGTCAAATATTTTGTATGCAACATTATGATTGAAAGGATCCTCAAGCTTTATAACATAACATCGCCCATCATGGAAGTTTAATTGCATATGACCATTCTTTACCGTTCTCTTTCCAATAATTCTCACTAATTTGAATGAGGCATCCTCAGGTGGTATTTTTACTAACGATAAGATTTTAACCGGATGTGGAAGCACTCTATAATATTCATCAGAGGGCCGAATATATATTACATCCATTAGGCCAACTGGAAACTTATGATCAGTTCTTACCCTTCCATCTACCATTACTTTTCTCTCAGAGAGTATTTTCTTAACTTCGGACATATTAAGAGCATACTTTAGTATGTCCCTCAAAATTAAACCCAATGGTATACAGAACGATAGAGGATGGGGGCCTGGGCGTGGTCTTACTGTAAATTCTCTCTCTTTAATACTTATGTGCCAAAATCTTGGCGCTGGATAAGTTTTTAAATGTTTTTTCAAGCATTCTCCCTCCCTTTCGATTCAAATTTTTCCTTTCTCCATTCATCTGTAAGATCAAGCTTTGTTATCATAACTTTAGAGGGATGTATTGGTACAGGTCTAAGAGAGCCATCGGTTTTTTTCACATTTATTCCCTCAATAGTTATTCTATTTTTTGAATAATCCACTGAGACCACTTTACCCTCATGTCCTTTATAATCTCCCCTCATAACTAATACGGTATCTCCTTTTCTAACGGTGGCGGTTCTAAATCCATACTTCTCCCTAAGTTCTTTGGAAAGAGGAGCGCGCACTAATTTCCTAGGGATGGTCATATTATGGGTGGGCATATTTTAATCACCTTAAATTACTATGGATGCAAGAGCAGCAACTCTTGGCCATCTCTCTGCAGCTTCCTTTGCAACAGGTCCTCTAATTTCAGTCCCCTTACATTCACCATCTTCAGTAACTATTACTGCAGCATTATCTTCAAATTGAATCCAGTATCCATCCATTCTTCTAAAGGGCTTTCTCTGTCTTACTATAACCGCATGAAATGTCTGATGTCTTACTTCAGGAGTGCCCTCCTTAACAGTAACAATTACTTTATCACCAACACATGCAGAAACTAATCTTCTCAATCTCCCCTTCAATTTAGGTATTCCAATTATTTGAACTATTTTTGCTCCACTATTATCAGCACAAGTGAGATATGCGCCTATTGGAAGACCAGCGCTTACACCAGGTCTATAGGTAATACCTTTTCCTAAACCCTTTCCTCTCTTCGCCATGGTTATCTCACATCCTTCTCTATAACTACAAACGATACTGTCTTGCTAAGTGGACGACATTCAGCTATTTTTACAATATCTCCTTTAACAGCATTTATGCAAGATGGATTATGAGCGTGAATTTTTGACCTTGATCTTGCATATCTTTTATACTTAGAATAATATCGAAGATAATCCACTTGAACTACAACAGTCCTTTGCATTCTATCGCTTACCACCTTTCCAGTCAATATTTTACCTCTGATTGAGAGATTTCCATGAAATGGACATTTCCTATCAACACATGTGGATCTTTCAACAGTCATAAGGCGCTCACTTCCCTCTTTTGATTCTTTTCAATCTTTCAGCAGGATTATATGCAATTTCCTCTCCTCTGACAACTATGGGATTAGGTATGAAGAAGGTGAAAATACAATTTCTCTTTGGAATTTTCTTAACTTTATTATCCATTGTAGAGATTATAAGGAGATTGGCAGTCTCATCTACTACAATACCCCTGACGCCAATTTGTGTAGGATCAGTGGAAGAAGTAACCTCAATATTAAGGCCAACCAAATTATGATAAATTAGATTAGATGGATTATGCTTCATTTACTTCTCCTCCGTACCTCTTTTCAATCCAAGCTCCTCCTCTTTATTTATAGTTAATATTCTTGCAATTGTTCTTCTGATTAACCTTATTCTTGATGGATTCTCTAGAGACCCACCCATAGCTTGTAGTGCTCTAAGCTTAGCTAGCTCAGCTCTTAATTCAGTTAATTTTTTCATTCTTTCCTCTTTCGTCATCTTTCTAATCTCATTGATTCGCAACAGCGCCAACAGTCTCACCTTGTTGCGGTTTAACTATGGATATATCATCTACGGTGTTAACTGGTAAGAAGATATTTACCTTTATACCATAAACTCCTGGCTTTAATAATACATGAGCTACTGCTCTATCCACAGCGTATTTACTAGGTTCACCAGCTTTTAATACTGTACCAGCTCTGAACTTTTCATATCTTGCTCTTTCGCTGGTCAATTTCCCTCTAATTATAATTTCTGCACCTCTTGCACCAGCTTCCATGATTTGTCTTAAGGCAACAAATGCCGCCCTTCTAAAGTGAATTCCCTTCTCCAAAGCCATGGCAATTCTATTTGCCATAATTCTAGCATTTAATTCTGGAACTTGAACTGGAACAACAGCTATTTGCGGATTTTCAAAGCCAAACTTAACTTCTAAAACTCGAGCAAGTTCCTTTATAGTTAATCCTTGTCTACCTATTACCAAACCTGGTCTCTCAGCATATATAACTACTCTATCTCCTAAAGGAGTCTTTTGAAATTCCACCCCAGCATATCCTGCTCTCCTAAGCTCTTTTTGAAGGTAATTATCAATAAGCATATTCTTTATTGATTTATTTATGAAGAACTTCACAACACTCATCCGCTCACCTCTTCAACAACGACCTCAACATGAGTTAAGGGATGGAAAAAGGGGGTTGCTCTACCAAAGGCTCTAGGAATATAGCTTTTAATTTTTGCCCCCTTTTGAGCACATATATGAGATATTCTTAAATTTTCAACATTAAGACCTTTATTTTCAGCATTAGATCTTGCATTCTCTAAAACCTTCAAAATCTCTTTACAAGCCTTTATAGGATATCTGCCTGATGGGATTCCAAAGTTCTCCCCAAGACCAGCTTTATGTGCAATTTTCTTTTTATAACGTCTATATGGGATTGGTTCTTTTTTAGCAATAACCCTCTTTAAATACTCCATGGCATCTTCTAGGAGCATATATCTAATCGCATTACAAACCTCTGTAGCCTCCTTTGGTGAAATACGAAGATCTCTTCCACTAGCTCTAACCATTCTATCAGGATCGTACTTATGAGTGGAGTAACCCCATTCAGGCATTCTACCACTTCCAGCTTCTCATCATGCGTAGGTTTAAAACCTTTAAGAAATATAAAAAGTTTTTTACAATGAGGTTCATTAAAAATATAAAAAACTACTTGAGAGGTACAAACATAGAACTTCTTGTAGCCTTCAAACCAGGAGCACCGTGAACTACCTTGGCCGTAGTAATAGCAAATTCTCCTAAATAGTGACCTATCATTTCTGGAAGAATTTCCACAGGAACAAATTCCTTCCCATTATGTACACATATAGTTAATCCTATCATTTCTGGAAGAATTACCATATCTCTACAATGTGTTCTTATAACAACTTTTTTACCCTTTGCCAGAAGAGCTCTAGCTTTTCTTATTTTTTTAAATAGAGTTCTTTGCTCTGGTGTTAATCCTCTTAAGAGCGATCTTCTTTGTCTGCTTGGAAGCAATCTAATGAATTCATCCATTGGCATATTCAATAGCTGAGATAAATTATAACCTCTATAAGTAAACTCTTTGGACATAATCATCACCTCTTCTTCCTACCTGTTCTCTTTGGTGAAATTATACCAACTTTCTGTCCTGGTGGAGCGTTTCTACCCACAGGGGTTCCTCCTTTTGGATGACTTCCACCACCATGTGGATGAGAACATGGGTTCATAGCCTTTCCTCTAACGGTTGGATATTTTATAGATTTTGCTTTATACTTATAATAATTAGCACCAGCCTTTAGTAGTGGCTTTTCAATTATTCCTCCAGAAGCAACTATGCCAATTGTTGCTCTGCATAAACTACTTAAAGATTTCACTTTACCAGATGGCAATTGCACTAGAACAGATTCTCCAGAGTGGGCAATTACAATTCCATAACTTCCAGCTGATTTTATAAATTTTCCACCATCTCCAGGATGACCTTCAATATTACATACTTGAGTGCCATCAGGAATATCTCTAAGAGGAAGAACATTTCCAACATTTACTGGAGATTTCGGTCCAATGTATATCTTTTGACCAACAAAAAGTCCTTCTGGTGCTATCATAAGCGCATTTTTACCTTTATTATCAGTTATTATTGCAACAGGGGCTCCTCTGCCAGGATCATGAACAATATCCTTAACTATGAATTCAATAGAGGAATCTTCCAGAGGAGGATATTTAACATCTCCAACTCGCTTCCAAGAGGGAGATTTAAATACCGATCCTCCACGACCTCTTCTCTGAGCCAATATACGCTTTCCCATTTTTCTCACCTATAGTAAGCCCAACTTAGTAGCCAATTCTGAGGCGCTATATTCCTTATTAAGCTTTATTATTGCTCTTTTCTCACCTTTGGGAGTAATATAAGTATTCACCCTTTCCACTTTCACACCATATAATTTCTCAAAAGCATCCTTTATCATTTTCTTATTTGAAGTGATATTAACAATGAAAATTAGTTTATTCTCCCTTTCTATTCTCTCTATGGCAGATTCTGTTGAGACAGGTCTTATTATTATTTCATGAGGATCCAAGAACATCACCTCATCCAAAAATCTCTTCAAGCTTTTTTATGGCGGATTCAGTCCATATAGTAAGTCTTCCAGGAGCCCCTCCAGGAGCTAAAAGTTCAACATTTAATAAATCAACTGATGCATAATCCACTCCAGGGAAGTTTCTTGCTGAAAGTCTAATTGGTGGATTAATTTCATCCGTAACTAAAAGAATAGATTTTGCTTTCTTCCAACGTCTACCTCTATACTTTCCCTTACCAGGACGTTCCTTGATATTATTCTTGGCTCTATCTATTTCCTCTAGTAAGGACAATTTACTCAAGAAGTCTTTAAATTCCTTCGCCTTCTTCAAATTCTTAATCTCGTCTGAAACAACTATAGGTAAAGAAATACCATCCTTAATCTTATGTCCTCTCTTAATAACTAGTTCTTTAATACGAGTAGCAGCTATAGCCGATTTTAAAGCAATTCTTCGCTCCTTTTTGTTTATTCTTTCGTGAATTATTTTCTCTACCTTTGGTGGAAATGCCAATCTTCCACCAACAACATTAGGTACAAAGGCTGCACGTAAACCTCCCTTTATACGAGGTACTCTGGCTAAATCTAATCCAACACCCAAGCTTTCAGCAGTAGTTCGCTTTCCAGCCATTGGATCTCTTCCTTTTGGCTGTATCCTTGCAGTTATTGAGGATATTACTGCACGTCTTATCAAATCTGGTCTAATCTCTTCGTAAAATACGCTAGGTAGGGGGATTTCTCCTTTAATACTACCATCCAAGGAATAAATAGGGACGCTATTGGGCATTTTTACACCCCTTGTTTTGAGGAGAGGCTTATTTTAACGATCTTTGGAGGTTGAATAACATGCTGTTTCGCTCTAATGGCATATCTAAATCTTATAAGTCTTTTTGCTGGACCGGGAATTGATCCTGCTATAATTACATAATCACTTCTAATCAATCCATAGTGTAAAAATCCACCAGTTAAATTGATTTCAGAGGGATTTTCTCCTAATTTCAGTACCAATTTATTATACTCTGTTCTTTGATGAAAGCCCATTTTGCCAGGACGAGGTACAGTAAACATCATGCTTGGAGTAGATGGGCTTATAGCACCAACAACCCTATGACCTTTTCTATGCTTGTGCCATTTTGGCATAATCTTTACACCAAATCGCTTAATCACACCAGCAAAACCCTTGCCTTTTGTAACTGCAATTACATCTATTAGAAGGCCATCCTTAAAGAACTCCTTTGCTCTAACTTCCTTTCCTAGAAGGCTTTTAGCATATTCATACATTGCCCTTATATTATCGCCTCCAATTTTAATCTCCAAAACTTCAGGAGTTTTCTTTCTAATTCCACTTTTATGAGGTTGAGTTAGAGCAAGAACTCTTACATCAGAAATTCTATCTAAATTTTCCTCTATTTTCTTTTGATTCTCTGAGAAATCAACATCCTTTGGAACTGTGATAATTCTTTCAGCATACTTAGGTAATGGAAGGCTTAAGAATTCTCCAAAAGTCTTCAAACCTTTATATGTCTTAACATAAGCCCTTATACCAAACACATATATAGGCGGAATCTCAACCACGGTTACAGCTTTTATAACCTCTCTACCATAGAGAGGACTTTTTGGCTTATTATCAATCATAACAATATGAGTCATACCAACTTTATATCCAGCGAATCCTAACAATCTTGGTTCGCCCTTAACTTCGGGCCAGTTCCTTATTCTACCAGTTATTCTTCTGGCTCTAACTCTAGGATAGTACATTAATGAGCCTCTTCTGGGCGCACTTTTCTTTCTATGTCCCATTCCATTTCCCCTTCCTAACTGTAGTTCGATAGATTATGAGAACTAAAATATATTTCTATCCATTATGACTTAAATCAATTCAATCACTGAAATTATTGCTAAAGATATTATTAGAGCTTCCTCAGTTCTTACTGTAGCAGTTCCTTGATTTGGAACCATATTAACAACTATATCCGATACAGCATTTATATCTATAGAATCTTTTCTCAATATCTCATGAAGTCCCTCATAAGGGGATCCAAATAAGATAGCTATTCTTTTCTCTGGCTTAAGAATATTCTTAATTTTATCAATAATAGAGCATATAGGAGTACCAAGCCTTGATGTTGAAATTATATGATCATATTTGAAATTCTTGAGGTGATGCCCAAGCCCTTTCACATCCAAAAAAACTTCATAGCCCCAATAGTATGGAATTTTCTCTCTTTCAATTGGAACCCATGAGCTACCATTTCTTCTCATGGATACCCTTTTATTCTGTGGAAGCTTAAATGGACACTCAATTGGATTTTTCAAGCCAATATCTACCACTGAGCGTTCAAATTCACTCTTAAGCACATATCCATCTCTGAACTCTATATCAGAGTCAATAGTTGGATGGTGTGGAGTTCTAAGGGGGGGAATTAAGCCAGCGTATTTCAAATTCTGAGATAATGGGAATAGATATCGCCTCAAATACTGCGGAGTCTCAGCATATTCCAATAATTCTTTCATAAGATTAGCGTCTTTTCTATTGCTATAGCTATCCAAATATACTACTACTCTTTCCACTCGATATATGGAAAGAATTCTAGCAATTAAACCTGCAATTATAGTTTTTTCAATTAATGTATCAACTACTGAAAATACAGAAGAAGGAATACATATCGTTAAATCGTAACTTCTTTTTGGAGGATACATTTATTTCTTCTTCTTCCCTTTTTCTTCTTCTTTTGATATTGATTCAAGTATAGTTGTTCTCTGTCTTCCTCCCATATTCTCACCCATAAAAAATAATGAACTATAAAATTTATTTTTATCTTCTGCATATTTGAATATGGCCGATGATGAAATTGCCGAGTTCGGAATTAAAAATGGCGATGAAAAAATCAGAGGCCACTTGAAAGGGGATAGATCATGGAAATTGATAGAAATGATCTAATGCGAATAATAAAATATGCGAAAAAATTTTGTGAAGATAGATGTCCAGCAGAAAGAGATCCAGACGTATGCTTGGCCTTAATAGAAATATGTAGAGAACTTAATATAGAACTACCTTCATGTGTAGAGGAGACTGATGGTTTTGTTAAATCTTACTTCATAGCAAAGATAAGAGAGATAGAAAGCAGATGGAAGAAAAGTGTAAGGGAGATAATTAAGGAGATAGAAGTTAGAGGAGCAAGACATTTTGAGGAAGAGTTGGATAGAATGGAAGCAGAGTTTGCAGTTAAAGCAATAAAGGCAATAGACAATAGAGTTCTTGAGAAGGAACTTCGCAAAAAATCCCAATTCTAGGAGGGCAACTTTTGGAAAAGCTCTATTCACCAAGGACTATTGAAGAGAAATGGCAAAGGGCATGGCTATCGCCAGAGTATTACTCAGTTTTTAAATTTAAGAATGATGGAAGACCAACCTTTATAATAGATACTCCACCGCCCTTCACTTCAGGAGAATTGCACATGGGACATGCATATTGGAGTGTAATAAATGATACAATAGCCAGATATAAAAGAATGAAAGGCTTTGATGTTCTATTGCCACAAGGATGGGATACACAAGGCTTACCTACTGAGCTTAAGGTTCAATATAAATGGAAAATACCCAAAGACAATAGAGAACTATTTAGAAGTAAGTGTATAGAATGGACGAAAATTATGATAGAAAAAATGAAGGAAGGCATGATAAAGCTGGGCTATAGGCCAGATTGGGAGCAATTTGAATATAAAACCATGGATAGGGAATATTGGAGAGCTGTACAATATAGCTTAATATTGATGTTTGAGAAGGGATTAATCTATAAAAAGGAGTTTCCTGTACATTGGTGTAGTAAATGTGGCACTGCACTTGCTCAAGCAGAAACTGGTTATATTCAAAGAAAGGGGAAGTTATATTACATAAAGTTTAGGATGGATAATGGATATATTTTGATTGGAACTACTCGTCCAGAGCTTCTAAATGCTTGTGTAGCTATTGCAGTTAATCCAAAGGATGAAAGATATAAGAATATTATAGGAAAAGAGGTAGAAGTTCCAATATTTGGTCAAAAAGTAAGGATTTTGCAGGATGAAAACGTTGATCCAAAGTTTGGAACAGGAATTGTGATGATTTGCACATATGGTGATGAACAAGATATAAAGTGGCAGCAAAGGTATAATTTACCAATAATAAAAGCAATAGATGAAGAAGGCAGAATGATAAATGCTAAGGAATATAATGGACTTAAAATCGAAGAGGCTAGGGAAAGAATTGCCAAAGATCTTAGGGATTTGGGATTTTTAGAAAAGGAAGAGGAAATTCTACATAATGTATTGGCACATACAGAGAGATCAGATTGTATGACACCCATAGAATTCCTCATTAAGGATCAATGGTTCTTAAAATCAAAGGAACTAAAAGATATGGTAAAGGAAGAGGCAGAAAGAATGCAATGGATACCTAAATATATGAAACAACGCTTAATAGATTGGATAAATAATATAGAATGGGATTGGGTAATATCAAGACAAAGAGTGTTTGGGACACCAATACCATTCTGGTATTGTAGAAACTGTGGTTTTATTATACCACCAAAAAAGGAAGATCTTCCAGTGGATACTACAAAGGATAAACCTCCAATAAATTATTGTCCAAACTGCAATAGTGAGGATATTAGTGGAACAAGCGATGTTTGTGATTGTTGGATAGATTCCAGCATTACTCCATTAATTATTACTGGATTCTTTAAAAATAAGGAAATATTTAATAAAGCATATCCAGTGGATGTGAGACAGCAAGGCCATGATATTATAAGGACTTGGTTATATTATACTGTTTTGAGATGTAGAATTTTGACTAATAATGGTCCCTTCAAAAGCGTTGTAATAAATGGACACATTTTAGGACCAGATGGTTCAAGAATGTCCAAATCAAAGGGAAATGTAATAATGCCTGAGGAAGGCATATCAAAGTATGGAGCAGATTCTCTAAGACAAGCTCTCCTACTATTGACACTGGGTTCAGATTTTCCATTTAGATGGGAGCCAGTTAAATATGGAAAGTCCTTTCTACAAAAGCTTTGGTCTTCAGTAAGATTTGCAAGTCAATTTATTAATGATAAAATCGAGATAAATTATGAAAACTTAAGCGATATAGATAAATGGATTTTATCAAGGCTAAGAAATGTTATAAAAATAGTAAGTGAGGCTATGGAAAACTATCAATTCCATATTGCTGTTGATGCACTACAGCAATTTTATTGGCACGACTTTTGTGATCAATATATTGAAGCAGTAAAACCAAGACTTTATAATTCAAAAAATCAAGATGATTTCAATACCGCAAGAGCCGTTATTTATAAAGTGATATGGGTTTTCATAAGAATGTTTGCACCAATATGCCCACATATAACCGAGGAAATATATCATAGAATATTCAAAGAATATGAAAAATTCATTTCAATAAACATAGCGCCATATCCAACTATGAATGAAATTCCAGAATTGGATGGAGATAATGGAGAGAAGGTAATAAAAATAATAGCAAAACTTAGAACAAAGAAAGTGGAGAGAAGAGTTTCACTATCCTCACCCATAAAATATGCAGTAGTAAAAGATAGAAAAGAGATGCTTGATGCTTATAGAAGAAATGAGTGGCTAATTAAGGAAGTTCTTCATATAGAGAAAATAGATTTCTTAGAAGGAGAGCCAAGTCTGGAACTAGAGTAGAATTTCAGCATTAGAGAGAGCTATTTTTATTATTTTTGATCCATCCTTTCTTATATAGCCTCCATGCCCTGGAAATATGGATTCAATTTTTAAGGATGAGAGAAGACGAAGGCTACTCTTCATATCATCATTGTTCCCTCCAGGAAGATCTGTTCTACCAAAACATCCATCAGAAAATACAGTATCTCCGCTTATTAGAAAAGCCTCAGACTCTGAATAGAAGCATGTGCTTCCAGGGGTATGACCGGGGGTGTGTATTGATCTTAATCCAAATTCCTCAAGAAGTTTTTCACCATCATGAATATCCAAAACTGAATTCACATGCAATAAATAAAGATCGCTATAGTCAATATAACACTTGATATTATATCTATTGAGGGAGCATATGCCCATTACATGATCAAAGTGTCCATGAGTAAGAAAGGCACCAACTATTTTTTCCCTATTTATGCCAGCCTTTACTAAAAAATCTATGAGATCTGGATGTCCACTAGTATCAAATATACAATATTTATCATTTGACTTCAATATATAAACATTGGAGGATAATCCTACCCCTTCAAAGGATTCCTCATGAATTATAATTAGTTTATCTAGCTCCGATGTAATCAGCCCTTGGTCACCCCTATTGGAATCATTCTCGCCACAAGTGTAGCAATTCCAAGCTTATGAGAAACCTCTGCTACTCTATCCACATCCTTGTATGCTCCTGGCGCTTCCTCGGCTATAACTCTTATATTAGCTGCTCTAATCAAAACTCCCTTATTTTCTAACTCTCGCTTAACTTCATTGCCCCAATATTTCTTCATAGCAGCTTCCCTACTAAGATATCTTCCTGCTCCATGAGCAGTAGATCCCCAGCTTAGTTCCATAGCTGCTGGTGCACCCAAGAGTAAGTAAGATGCAGTACCCATGCTTCCAGGTATTATGACCGGTTGACCTATATCCCTATACTCTTGAGGAAGTTCAGGGCGACCTGCAGGAAAAGCTCTAGTGGCACCCTTTCTATGAACATAAACGATCCTTCTCTTTCCATCATAAATATGTTCTTCTCTCTTTGCTAAATTATGTGCAACATCATAAACTAAATGCATTCCTAGTTTTTCAGGATCCATCTTGAATACTTTTTGAAAAGCCTCCCTCGTCCAATGTGTAATACATTGTCTATTTGCCCATGCGTAATTGCATGCTGCAGACATAGCTGCAAAATAATCTCTGGCCTCTGGACTGTTAGCAGGAGCACAAGCAAGCTCCCTATCTGGAATTTTTATCTTATATTTTGAAACAGCATGATCCATTACATGAAGATAATCGCTACAAACCTGATGACCTAATCCTCTACTTCCTGAATGTATCATTACTACTACTTGACCTTCATGTTCTATTCCAAAAGCCTTAGCAACCCTTTGATCATAAATTTTGTTTACTACTTGAACCTCAAGGAAGTGGTTTCCACTTCCAAGCGTACCAAGCTGACTTGCTCCTCTGGATTTCGCACTAGAAGATACCTTAGTATGATCTGCAGTTTTCATGCAACCCTCTTCCTCACATCTTCTAGCATCTTCATCCCAACCATATCCTTGCTCTATCGCCCATTGAACACCCATCTCAAGCACACGATTTTGTTGCGTTGTATCTAAACGTATTCCACCCTTACTTCCAAGGCCAGATGGAACTAAGTCGAATAGAGCATCTATCAATTTAGAGAGATGAGGGCGAACATCCTTTATGTCTAGATTAGTTAATACTAACCTAACTCCACAATTAATATCATATCCAACTCCACCAGGGGAGATTACTCCCTCCTCTGCATCAAAAGCTGCAACACCACCTATTGGAAATCCATAGCCTTGATGTCCATCTGGCATTGTAATTGAATATTTTAAGATTCCAGGAAGATGTGCAACATTTGCACATTGCTGAAGTGTTAAATCCTCCTTCATTTTTTCAAGAAGATATTCATCTGCATACACTCTGCAAGGAACCCTCATATTTGGATTATAACTCTTTGGAATTTCCCAAATGTACTCATCTATTTTTTTAAGTGGAATGTTTGTCATGTCCATCACCAATAAATCATAAATATTTTTCCTTAATTGTAATATAGTAAGGATATAATTAAATTTTAATGAGGATGAAGTATGGTATATTATTACTTAGATCATACATCTGACGTCTATATTCATGTAATATCAAACAAATTAGAGGGAATATTTGAAGATGCAGCAAAGGCTACCTTTGAAATTATGATAGATACATCAAGTGTAGAAGAAAAAGAGATTATAGATTTAGAGGTTGAAGGGAAGGATCTTGAACAATTGCTCTATAAGTGGATAGATTGTATTTTACTTATATTCGATTCGAAAAGCTTTGCTCTTAATAGAGCTAAAGTTGAAGAAATAAAGAAGAACGAAAACTATCATATAAAAGCAAAGCTCTATGGAGAAGAGTACGATCCAAAAAAGCACGATCATAGAACTGGAGTTAAAGCTATGACCTACTCCTTAATGAGGATATTTAAGAGCAATGATCATTGGGAAGCTTATTTTGTAGTAGATATATAAAAGAATTTAACACTGAAAGTATTATTAAATAATGGGCCGGGGTGGCTGAGTGGTTAAGGCGCCGGCCTCGAGATCTCATAAAAGGGACAGGTGAGCCGGTCCCCCTATGGGGGTCAAGGGTTCGAATCCCTTCCCCGGCGCCCCTTTTTGGTTTAGAATCACTTAAGTCCTCAGGATTCATTTAGGTGAAATAAGAAGTAGGATATATAATTATGAGGATATATTGAGGAGATATAGGCATTTAATCGCTAGATTGTGTTTCTATCAAGCTGCTTTTTAGTATATTTTCTTCAATTCCATTCTCAATTTTTATAATGATTGCTTAAATTTTAAAGGAGTGAAAACTTTAAATGTACCTTTAGCCATTCAGGCTACGGCTTTTAACTATCATGACCGACGTTGCTATCAATATCAGGCCATAGACTAATAGAAGCAGCAAAAGTTTGTCCATTAATGAAGATAGTTCTTTGAGCCATTCATTTATGACGTTAATGCCTTCGTAGGCAGTTATTTTTGAGTGATCCACATCCAATATAGCGTTTCTAATAGCATCTCGAACAAGGGAAGTTATAACACCCTGAAAGACTACATCCTAAAAAGGAGAAAAGGAGAAAGATGAAAATCGCAATGGAATTAAAGCTAAAATAATCTCCTTAAACCAATTCAATCTCAATATAAACATTATCTGGTATTTGTATACGCATCATTTGACGCATTGTGCGCTCATCGGCATCTATATCAATTAGGCGCTTATGAATGCGCATTTCCCATTTTTCCCAAGTTTTAGTACCTTCACCAGCGGTGGGTCTAAAGGAAGGTACTATGAGTTTTTTTGTTGGAAGTGGAATTGGTCCAGACATCTTCACTCCAGTCTTCTCTACAATTCTCTTAATTTGTGCGCATACATCTTCTAATTTCTTATAATCGGTGCTGCTCAAAAATATTCTAGCTTTTTGAGGCATTTAATCATAACCTCAAAAAAGTTTATTTGGTGAGGGTTGCTGGCTTAACCTCGACCACTATGCCTGCAGCAATAGTTCTTCCCATGTCTCTTATAGCAAACCTTCCAAGTTGTGGAATGTCCTGATAAACTTCTAAAGCCACTGGCTTAATTGGTTTAAATGTTACAATAGCACTATCACCTTGTTTTAAGAAGCTTGGTTTATCTTCAATTACAGCTCCAGTTTTTGGATCAATTTTCTTTTCAAGCTCTAGGAAAGTGGTTGCCATTGTTGCTGTATGAACATGAAGTACAGGAGTATAGCCTGCAGCAATTGCAGTTGGATGATATAATACGAATATTCTACCCTTGAAAGTCTCAGCTACTGTGGGTGGTTTATTGAGATCTCCACAAACATCTCCTCTTTTTATATCAGTTTTTGCTAATCCTTTCACGTTAAATCCAATGTTATCCCCTGGGAGGGCTTCATCAATTCTAACATGATGAGTTTCTATAGATTTTACCTCACCGACTTTATTTGCAGGCATGAATATAACATTCATTCCAATTTTCATTATTCCTGTTTCAACTCTTCCAACTGGAACCGTGCCAACTCCAGTAATAGAGTATACATCCTGTATTGGAACGCGCAGTGGCTTGTTAATTGGCTTCTCTGGAGGGATGAAGGAATCTAAAGCTTCAAATAGAGTTGGTCCCTTGTACCAAGGAGTATTTTGACTTGATTTCATAATATTATCTCCCTTCCATCCAGATATAGGTATGGCGCTAATCTTCGAAGTATCATAGCCTATCATCTTAAGGAACTTAAATACACCATCCTTAACTTCATTATATCTCTTCTCATCATAATTCACTGTAGCATCATCCATTTTGTTCACTACTAGAATTAGCTGATTTATACCTAGGGTTTTAGCTAGAAATGCATGTTCTCTTGTTTGACCGCCTGCGCTCATTCCAGCTTCATATTCACCTCTCTTCGCAGAAACTACAAGAATTGCACAATCAGCTTGAGAGGCGCCTGTTATCATGTTCTTTACGAAGTCCCTGTGACCGGGAGCATCTATTATAGTGAAGAAGTACTTTGGAGTTTCGAATTTCCAGAAGGATAAATCAATGGTCATATCTCGCTCTCTTTCTTCCTTCAATTTATCCCCAAGCCAAGCAAATTTTGCAAACTCCTTACCAGACTTCTTTGCTTCTTCCTCTAATGAAACTAAGTATCTTGGATCAAGGTTTCCCGCAAGAAATAATAAGTGGCCTACTAAAGTGCTCTTTCCATGATCTACATGCCCCATTACAAGCAAGTTCAAATGTTCTTTCCTTTGGGAAGACATTAAATACCACCTTCTATAGACAGTTTAATGTTAAGACCTACTAGTAATATATAAAGTTTAGGAATTATCTAGCTGACATTGCAATACGTTCTATTTCTTCTCTTTTCTGTATACTATAGCTCTTAGGATCGTTATTTGCAGCCATTATAATTTCATCAGCAAGACATTCATCAATTGGTTTATTACTACCAAAAGATGCCATTCTCGCTCCTTCAGTTATGAACCTAAGAGCTAAATCCAATCTGCGTTGAGGTGAGGGATCAACAGATTGAGGATAAATTATACCTCCATAAGTTATTCTAGTAATTTCCTCCTTTGGAGCTGCATTCTCTAAAGCTCTAACTAGTACTTGAATGGGATTTTCGCCAGTTTTAAGATTTATTATCTCAAATGCATTTTCAACTATGCTCATAGCTAGAGCTTTCTTTCCTCCATTCTTGCCCGGACGCATCATTTTATTTATTAATCTTTCTACAATACAAACTTTCGCCTTTCCAAAAGGTCTATGTTCATGCCTTCCACCAGAATGTGGAAGATATCTTGGAGTTAAGCAAATATAAGCCTTTAATCCAAGATCTCTAACTTGAACATTTGAGAGATCCCACTTGCCAAATAGTTTTGTCATAAATTCACCTCACAGGCTTCTGTTTCTTGCCAGTCATGAGAGCGTGAAGGGAAACTCCATTAACCTTTACAACCTTCCATCTAACTCCAGGAAGATCTCCATAAGCTTTTCCCATTGGTCCACCAATTCCCTCAACAATTACTTCATCATGTTCATCCACAAAATTTAATGCTCCATCGCCAGGAAGAAATGCGGTTATTTGTTTACCATTCTTAATTAATTGAACTCTAACACATTTTCTAACTGCGCTATTGGGTTGCCTACTTTCTATACCTACTTTTTCAAGTACAATACCTCTAGCTTGAGGGGCCCCCTCTAAGGGATCAGCCTTCTCATCCAACCTAAGCATTCTTCTCTTATATTGCCTAAGGTGCCATCTAAACTTCTTTCTCTTAAGTACTAATTTCCTACCTGCGAATAAACCCTTAGGCGACTTTGATCCTGGCATAAGTTGCACCTTTGTCTTCGTTAAATATTCCCCAAGTATTTAACTTTGTCGGACTTAGAGAATTATAACATTATCAATATCAAAATATCTCTTCATTAATAATCTTGCTTTTGCAACATTTCTTCCATTCTTACCAATAGCAATACCCTTATCTTTCGGATCAACAGTCACTTGCATTAGTTTATTTTCGCTTGAATCCCTAGTTATCTTAACAGCTCTAACTTTAGCTGGAGCAACTATATTTTTAACAAAATTTTCAGGATCTTCTGCATATTCTACTAGCTCTATATTCTTTCCAATGAATTTTTTTGCTTTTTCAATATTAACACCATTCTTACCAATTGCTAGTCCCATATCTCCAGGACGAATTACAAAAATTATTCTATTCTCCTTGGGTTCATAGATGCAATCCTTTGCAACAGCACCAGTTAGTGTCTCGAATAATGCTATATAACGCATTTCATCTGCTGTCAATTTTATATTTGACAAATTATTTCACCTCCTCTAGTATAGAAGATTCTCCAGGATCGATGATTGCTATTGAAGTTATTGTATGAGGTCTTCCACAAACACTTCCTAAATCCCAGCTTGATCCTGGAAAAGTGAAAATTGGAATAGAGTTTCCTGCAGCTTGTTTTATTTTTATTGCCATCTTCTCAGGTATATTAGATGCCATTATTATTAATTTTGCATGCTTTCTATTTATAGCTTTAATGGTAGTTCTATAACCTATTTCAACTTTGCCAGTGTTCATTGCAACCTTCAGTTCCTTGGCTAAATCCATATTTATCCACCACGCCTTGGGAAGTGCATTAGTAGCTCTATTATGCCTGTTCCTAGAGGGATGGATTGCCCAACTATTACATTTTCTGTTACACCCTCTAGTGCATCCTCTTCTCCATGTGCTGCAGCCTCTAATAAATGCTTTACTGTTACTTCAAATGCTGCTCTAGCTAATACACTGGATTTCTCTCCACTTACGCCATGTCTACCAATCTGTCTTATTCTACCAGTCATTGTCATCAAATCAGCTATTAACATTACATGTCTTATGTCTACATCCAATCCCTGCTGATCCAATACTTGATAGGCCTCTCTTATTATTGCAGCCCTTGCAGCTTCTATACCAAGCACCTCAGCAATTTCAAATATATTGTTGGTATAAACCTTATATGGATCTATGCCCTTTATTTGGAGTACACCTGCTAAATTTGATCCATCAGTATAAATTACATATTCATCTCCTTCTTTTTGAACGAGCACTCGCTTTATCCCTTTTACACCTTTCAATCTTAAATCAAGAATTTTTTCTCTAAGCCTCTTAATTTTATCAATGGAGGTAGTTTCACAGTGTACTATGATTTTATTTCCTTCGATTTCCACATTTCCTACTTTCAATCTACCTAGAACCTTTGCAACATACTCTAAGTCTATGCCTTTGTCATGTGCTATTTCTTCGTCTATTTCTATTATGAAGGAAGAATTTATCATATCATACTCAATACTTTTTGCAATATTTTCTATAGTAATCCGCTCTATTTTAGAGGCTACTTCCTTTGCTTTTTCTAGGCTATATTTATGTTCCTCATCAAGTCTTATAATCATAGTTGGAGTGGAAGGTGTTCTTCTTGCATCCACAATTTCTATCAATCTAGGTAATCCTAATGTTACATTGAACTCCCTAACTCCTGCATAGTGAAAGGTCCTAAGGGTCATTTGTGTGCCAGGCTCTCCTACCGATTGTGCTGCTACAGTTCCCACAGCCTCTCCTGGCTCTATTAGTGAATTCAAATATTCTCTATAAACCTCTTCAATTATCTTATTTAATTGATCCTCACTTGCATTAAGTGAAATTAACTTTTCCTTAAGTTCATCAAATATTTTTTTGGGTAGATTCTTTTTATAATTTTCCATTATTTTTTCCACTAATTGAGGATCTGCCATTTACTATGCCCCCATCATTTTTTCAATAATCTTATCAATGTTAACAGCTTTTCCATGATCGCTTTTAGCAGGATCTACACCATCTTCACCATACTTAAACTGAACCACCAATCCATTTGTAGTACGAACAGTGCCATCATATTCTGCTCTTAAGTCTTGTAGAGCATTAATAAGCCTTCTCTGCATATATCCGCTTTGACTTGTCCTAACTGCAGTATCAACCAAACCCTCTCTTCCACCCATGGAATGGAAGAAGAACTCTATAGGATTCAATCTATCCTTATAACTACTATATACAAACCCATGGGCCTTTGCACCTAGATCTCCTGGCTTGAAGTGGGGAAGAGATCTATTGTAATAACCTCTATGTATTCTTTCACCCCTGATAGATTGTTGCCCAACACATGCCATTATGTGAGCTAGGTTCATTAAGCTACCTCTAGCACCAGTCCTCGCCATTATTAATGCGGAATTCTTTTCACTTAAGTATTGACTTGCAATTTCACCAGCCTTCTCCCTTGCTTCTTCTAGAACCTGCATAATTTTTGTTTCCAATGTTTCTTCAAGAGTTCTTCCAGGCAGCCTCTCTAGAAGCCCATCATTATATATCTGAATGAGTTTCATAGTTTTCTGTTCTGCTTCTTCAATAATTACTCTTATTCTATCTTTTGCCTCCCTAGGCAGTTCCTCCTCATCAATTCCTATTGTAAATCCTTTTCCATCAATAAAGGTAAGGAATAACCTAAAGGCTTTATCCATGAACTCTTTAGCAACATCAGTGCCATAATCCTTCACGAGTCTATGAAGGACACTCTCTGGTTGACCAGCGCCTATTATCTTTTTATCTAGAACGCCTGATATAAGTAGACCATTGCGTATTATTACATATGCATCATAAGGACAATCCTCCTTTTTGCAATAATCACATTTATTACAAACATTAGCTCTTCCCACAAAATTAAAATCCTTTGGTAGGAATAGGCTTACTAATTGCTTTCCTGTCCAGCGCTCCTCAGGTTCCTTTATTGCAGGGGGAGGAAGTTCACCTTCATAATTAGAATTAATTAAAAGTTGAGAAACCTCTTCCCTTGTCAATAATGTATCCTTTCGAGTAAGCAAATATGCGCCGGAAATGTAATCTTGTATTGCTCCAATAATAGGACCACCATATCTTGGTGATAGAATTTGCTCTTGAACTAACATAAGGATGAGGGCTTCAGCTCTTGCTTCCTCACTCTGTGGTACATGAAGATTCATTTCATCCCCATCAAAATCAGCATTATAAGGTGGACAGACGCAGAGATTTAGTCTGAAGGTCTTATATGGAAGCACTCTGACCTTATGGGCCATAATTGACATTCTATGGAGCGAGGGTTGTCTATTGAATAATACTATATCTCCATCTCTAATATGTCTTTCAACAATGTAACCTATATCAAGTGATTCAGCAATAGCCTTTCTATCCTTTGGAAATCTTAAATCAATTCTTCTCCCATCTGGTCTTATAATATAATTTGCTCCTGGGTGAATGTCTGGACCATTTTCAATAAGCTTTTTCATTTCTTGAATGTTTAGTTTTGTAACTCTTTCGGGAATTGTGAGAATCTTGGCAACATCGAGTGGAACCCCTACTTCATTAATGCTAAGATATGGATCGGGAGATATTACAGTTCTTGCAGAAAAGTCCACTCTTTTACCAGACAAATTAGAACGAAAACGCCCTTCTTTACCTTTCAATCTTTGAGCTATGGTTCTTAGCGGTCTGCCTGATCTATGTCTCGCTGGAGGGATGCCAGAAGTTTCATTATCGAAATATGTAGTAACATGATATTGTAGCAATTCCCATAAATCTTCTATGATCAATTGAGGAGCTCCAGCATCAATATTCTCCTTAAGTCGCTCATTTATTCTAATAATATCTACTAATTTATGAGTAAGATCATCCTCAGATCTCACTCCAGATTCTAGGGTTATAGATGGTCTTACAGAAGAAGGAGGCACTGGAAGAACTGTAAGTACCATCCATTCTGGTCTAGCAACATTAGGATCAAGTCCTAGAAGCTCAACATCTTGATCTGGAATTTTTTCTAATCTAGTTCTTACTTCACTTGGAGTAAGCTTAATATTTCCTTCGGGATGCTCCTCGTAGTAGGTAGTGGGCTTTTCAAATTTAATTTTATATTGCTTACGGCCACAATATGGACATTCTTGAAGTTTTGTCTTTTTGATTATTTTATCAGTAATCTTGTAGCAGAGATGAGGCCAACGTTCCTTGTACTTCTTCATCAGTCTAGAGTACTTCTCATAATCTTCTTTAGTAAGCAATATTCTTCCACAATTCCAACAAGTTGATTTTAATATGAGAAATATATTTTTGGCAAAGCCAGAATGTATAACTGGCCTAGCAAGTTCTATATGACCAAAGTGACCAGGACATTGTCCAACACGATTCCCACATGTTTGGCATTTCTGTCCAGGATCAATTACCCCCAATCGTCTATCCATTAATCCACCATCTATTGGAAGGCCATCCTCATCATAAGTATCAGCTGTTACAATATTAACCACAGACATCTTTCTTATTTCCTCTGGAGAAAGAAGGCCAAATTTTATAGACTTTATGGATTTTGTTAGACTACTCATCTTCACACCCTCTCAGCTAGCTTTAATCTTGGAGAGAGACCCAAGCTCATTAATTCTTGAAGTAATAACTTAAAAGCATATGACATTACTACAGGAGAAATTTTAGCTTTATCTCCGCAAATTGGGCATATATATCTATCCTTTATTCTATCATAGTAAGCAATAAGACCGCAATCCTCGCAAACATGTACTATGGTTCTATCTGATTCATCGAGTAATCTCTCCTTTAATAGCATAGCAGCTCCATGTCCAATTAAGCAATCCCTCTCCATTTCCCCAAATCTCAATCCACCCTCTCTTGCACGACCTTCCGTAGGTTGTCTTGTTAATATTTGAACAGGGCCTCTAGCTCTTGCATGCATCTTATCAGCAACCATATGATGCAACTTCAGATAATATGCAATACCTATGAAAACTTCTGCTTCTAATACTCTACCAGTTCTTCCATCGTACATAACTTCCTTTCCAGTTGATTTAAATCCTGCACTTTCTAATAATCTCCGCATTTCTTCTTCTGTACTTCCACAAAAAGCAGTACCATCTATAGAAACGCCAGATATAGCAGATGTTTTTCCTCCCAAGGTCTCTAGAATTTGCCCAATTGTCATTCTTGATGGAATTGCATGTGGATTTATTATTAGATCAGGCACAACTCCATCTTCAGTATATGGCATATCATACTGAGGAACTAATAATCCAATAACTCCCTTTTGACCATGTCTTGATGCAAACTTATCTCCAAGCTCTGGGATTCTTTCATTTCTAACCCTAATCTTAACAAGCTTATTTCCATCAGCTGATTCACTTATCAATACTAAATCTACAATACCCTCCTCTCCAGCCCTTACTGCAACAGAAGTCTCCCTTCTTACCGGGCTAGTAACTTCAAACTCTCTGAACTCCTCAAGAAATCTTGGTGGGCTTGTTTTTCCTATTAATACATCTCCACCTTGAACAACTGATTCTAGCTCAATAATACCATCCTCTCCAAGGAATTTATAGGCCTCTGGAGTTCTATATCCTCTAACATCAGGAGAGGGGATTTCAATTTTATCCTCCTGTCCTCCAGGATATTTTCTCTCCTCAACCTCATAACATCTGAAGAACGTAGATCTTGCTAATCCTCTATCCACCGAGGATTTATTTACTATTATAGCATCTTCAATATTATAGCCAGAGTACGATAGTATAGCCACAATAAAGTTTTGCCCAGCGGGCCTTCTATCAAGCTCTAAAATTCTAGCAACCCTTGTATTAACTAATGGTTTCTGTGGATAGTGAAGCAAATGCGATCTAGAGTCTGTTCTTTCTATGAAGTTTGATGCATAGAATCCCAATGCTTGTTTTACCATAGCTGAACCATATGTATTTCTTGGAGATTGATTGGTTTCTATGAAAGGAATCATAGAAGCATTTATACCTAATATAGCTGAGGGAACTATTTCCAAATGCGTATGTTCACTAGTTAGATCCTCTGGCGATATTGCAATAAAGGCATTTTCCTCTTCTTCAGCATCTAAATATTCAATAATACCTTGATTTATTAAGTCGCTCCAAACCCATTCGCCTGATCTCAATTTATCAATGTGCTCTTTTGTTAAGCGAGGACTGCCATTATCAACTATTATGAGGGGGCGTCTTACTCTTCCAGCATCACAATTTACATAAATTTCTTGAATTTTACCATGATTATAGTAAGCAATATTTACTTCATGATGAAGTTTTTTGCGCCTTCTTAATTTTCTTATCTCTGCAACTAAAAAGTCAGGTTTATCATGAATGCCAATCAGTCGACCATTTAATATTACTTTTGCTCCACTCATTCCCTTCTCTCTTGCATATTCTATGGGCTCAGTTCCAAGTTCATAGAGTAATTCCTCAATTGGTCTCTCATCTATGCCTACGGATATTAATGCTAATAGAGCCATATTCTTGACAAGTCCGCAATTCGGCCCCTCAGGGGTTTCTGAAGGACATAGACGTCCCCATTGAGTTGGATGTAGATCTCTAGCTTCAAAGTGAGGTTGGCTTCTGCTTAGTGGTGATACAACTCTTCGAAGATGGCCTATTGTAGATAAATAGTTTGTTCTATCCAGTAGCTGACTTACACCAGTCTTTCCTCCAACCCAATTTCCAGTGGCCAATGCATGACGCATTCTTTCTGTAATTACATCAGCTCTAACCAAAGTAGATATAAGAACTCTTTTACTTCTGCTTTTGGCTCTCTCAAGCTGATATTTTAAATCTCGACAGAAGCTTCTAAAAGCCACTCTAAATAGACTTGCTAATAAATCTCCTGCAAGCTTTAGTCGCTTATTTGCATAATGATCCTTATCATCTGGTTTTCTACGTCCTAATGCTAATTCAAGAAGCTTTTCAGCCATTTGGCCTAGGAAAAATGCTTTTTTCCTTCTATCCTTTGAGCTCATACCTATATGTGGTAATAAATATTTGTCTATGATTTGCTCAGCCCTCTGTATTCTGAAGTCACGTGTTTGTCCAATAGCAACTCTATTTCCAATATAGTCCAAGGCATCTTCTACAGTATTAATTTCCATTCCTGCTTCTAAAGTGGGTATTAAAGCACTTTGTATTTCTGAATCGCTTGAAACAATATTTACAATCTCTCTATCAGAAGTTATTCCTAAGGCCCTCATTAAAATTGATAAAGGAATTCTACCAGGAACTGCGGGGAAAGAAACTTGAAGATCTCCATTTTTCATTCTTTCCATAACTATTGGAACTCTAAATCCAGAGGTTGCTGAAAATACCTTTGCAATATGGGTTGTTGGAGATGTACTTTCAACAACATCAACAAGAATTCTATTTACTGCTAAATCCTCCTGAATGACAAGCACTCTTTCTGAGCCATTAATTATGAAATATCCACCGGGATCATCGGGATCTTCTCCGGCCTTTATTAATTCCTCTCTATTCATCTTTGAAAGGGGACATAATGAAGACTTAACCATCACTGGTAATTTTCCAATGTATACTTCTTGCTCCTCCTCTTCAATTCCGTCCTCAATAGGAATGAGCTTCAAAAACATAGATGAAGCATATGTTAAATTTCTCTGTCTTGCTTCTAATGGAGTAATTTCCTTTTCAGATCCATCAGCTTCATAAACTGTAGGAGATTTTATTGTTAATTTACCAAATTTGATTTTAAGCCCAGGAATATCTGTATCTACTACTTCTTGTTCATTTATAATTTCTTGAATTTTGTTTTTTATAAAGTCGTTATAAGAGTCTAAATGCTGTCTTACTACACCTTTTTCCTTAAAGAATGCTTCAACAAGAACCCATCTATCATCAATGGAAACTTGACTCATATACAATCACCAAGGAACTACATATCTATAGGCTATAGCTTCACCAGCAACAGGACTTTTTCTTATAATTTTTATCACATCTCCAGGCTTTGCACCCAAAGCCCTACACATTGGATCGCTCCTCCTTATCCAAGGCAATTGTTCTTTTCTTATGCCATATAGCCTCCTTAGCTCTTCAACTTCTTCTTTGGATAGAACTACAGCCTTAGGTACTAATTCATGTTTAAAAATATCGAACTTTGACAATAACCCACCACCCGACTCCAGAGAAACATTGATTTAAGCATAAAATGGAAAATTTACCAGATTTATAAATTTTCCTATTTTTGGTCCCGCCCGCCGGATTTGAACCAGCGACCACCCGGTATTTGCCCAGCTAACGCAGGCTCATCTTATGCCCATAGGGCGGAATTACCTGCGCGACTCATAGTCTACAGCCGGGCGCTCTACCACTGAGCTAGGGCGGGACCCTATTAGGATTAGGCTCAAAATTTCTTATAAGTTTTTTCCGACTATATATAAATTGATTATAATCCATAGGCTTATTATTTTAGAAATGACCTTATGTTAAAATTTACCCAATAAGGCATAGATGCTATGATCTAGATGCTATGGTCTCACTCCAAGTACAATAGGAACCCTAATAACTTCTCCATCTCTTATTATCGTGAGGCTTATCCTCTGACCGGGCACAGTATTTCTTTCAAGATAGGAAACAAGGTCTTCCATATTTCTTACAAGATTCTCATTTACAGCGATTATAATATCACCATCTACATAAATTTGCCTTCCAGCAATATTAGTTAATTTCGATCCCCCTCTTAAACCAGCCTTATCTGCAGGGCTATCTTTAGCTATGGATTGAATGAGAACACCATAAGTAAGGTTAATACCAATGGATTTCGCTATTATATAATCAATATCAATTCCACTGATTCCAAGATATGGATGTTGATAATATCCCTTTTCCACTAAATCTTTAATCTCTCTTAATAGAGTATCAGAAGGTATTGCAAATCCAACATTTTGAGAGCCTGCGATTATAGCTGTAGTTATTCCCACAACCCTTCCATATACATCAAGAAGAGGGCCGCCGGAATTTCCAGGATTTATAGGTACAGTAATTTGAATGAGATCAGCCAGAAGATAGCCACCGGCAGTTTCTACGCTTATGGCTCTTCCTAATTGACTAACTATTCCAGAGGACAATGTTGATTGAAAACCATATGGATTACCAATAGCAAATACTATATCTCCGACTCTTAATGTTGAGGATGATGCTACATTTAGTGGAATCAGCTTCTCCTTTGGTGCATATGGTTTTAATATGGCCAAATCGCTATACTTGTCTGTTCCAATTACATCAAAGGGATAGGCCTCTCCATTTGAAAAAACAATACAACCATTAACAATTTTATCAATAACATGAAAGTTTGTTACTATAAGTGGTTGACTTGTTAAATTTACAATGAAGCCTGATCCTATAACCTCTTGATAATATGTAATACCTAATATTGTGGTTGAATAAGTTAATCCTTTAATCATAACAACCGAATTTTTCACCAACTCATAAATATCAGAGAGCGATGTAGTATTTTGATAGACTATTACTTGAGGTTGAACCCTCGACTCTAAGTAAGATATTTTATTTTGAAGTGATTTAATCTCAGAAGTTAAATTTTGTAAGTTAAAAAAGGCCATAGAGTAACCAATGTATGCACCTAATACTAACATAAAGAGAGCAATTGCTAGCCCCTTAGAATTTGATATGTAGCTCACATATAATCCAGTGGATTATGGAGTATAAATACCTAAGTTTCAAAAAACTTATAAAAAACTTGCTCTATTAGAAAAACTAGATGCCCCGATAGTATAGTCCGGCCCAGAATGCTGGCCTGTCGAGCCAGCGACCCGGGTTCAAATCCCGGTCGGGGCGCCATCTATGCTATATTAATTTATAATTTCTCGATATAATTTTAATATTTTATTTTTAATTGATTCAAAGTCACCTTTAATTATTTGCTTTTCATTAAATACTCTCTTAAACACCATTGCTCCAAACTCATCATCATTTTCCACTTTTAAAATAATGGAATTGGGAGAAAATTTTGCTCCATTTATCAATCCATCTCTATCATTATCAACTATTCCGATTATTGGTATATTGAACCTTTCCAATATATCACCAACAATGGTAGTAGTATCATCACCAATGACAACAGCACAACATATTCCTTCCTCTAAAAATCTCAAAATATCATAGCCAATATGATCTATAAAAGCCACTATGTTCTTTGGTAGATAACTCAATGATGCTCTATTCTCTACTTTATCCCTCAGTAGCCTTACAGTATCTATTTTAGCATTCTTAATATCAATTCTACCAAGCCTTTTAAGTCCATGATATTTTATAGAGGCGCCCTTTATCTCTAATATCTCTCCATTCTTACAGACAAATATAACATCTCTTTCAGTAGCTTTACCAACTACTATACCATTTACCAATATCCAATCCTCAGGTTCAACAGCTAATATTCTTCGATATTCCTTTTCTCCATCCATCCAAAATGTTTCACCAAAATCCACACCTTTAATTAACTTGAAGTTTAAATCATTAGAAATACATTCAGCCAATTCTCTTATATCTCTCCAATAAGCAATGGTTTTGCTATTAGCATCTATACCAATTATTGGAAGATTAATCTTTCTAGATAAATGCCAACAATCTGCAAGCATTCGATCCAAGGATGTTGTATAAGTTGCATTAACTATAACATTAAAGTTTTCTCTATTAATCCATTCCACAAATCTCTCCTTCAATATTCTTACGCTTTTATCCAATCCTACATCCATCATAGCAATAGCACCCATTGTCCCAGATACTACAGCAATAACCTCTCCATGTTTCTTAATAGATGATAAAATTTTTTCAGCCCAATTTGATTCAAAAATTCTACACATATGAAATCTTAAGCAAATTCTCATGCTAGAAAATAAAAAAATAGCACAAATATATTCATTTATATAATGATTGAGGTATCGGTAGTAATTCCAACATACAATGAAGAAAGAAATATAGTACGTACTCTATACTTCCTTTCCAATCAAACAATTCCAAGGGAGAAGTATGAAATAATAGTAGTAGATGGAGGTAGTAAAGATAGAACTGTAGAGTTGGCATCGAAATATGCAGATAAAGTAATTTATCAAAGAAGTAGGGGGGTTGGAGGTGCAAGAAATGATGGCGCTTACATTGCTAGAGGAAGAATAATAATTCATACTGATGCTGATGTGATCGTTGAGAGAGATTGGATTGAAAAAATATTGAAAAAATTTTCTAATGGCGTAATAGCAGTTTGTGGACCTGATGATCCAATAGAAAGTACTCTAAAATATAGAATATTATATATAATAATAAATGCGATATCTTTCATAGCAGCAAAGCTTGGAATTATTTGGACTAGGGGTACAAATACAGCAGTATTAAAGAAGGCATTTATAATCGTAGGCGGATATAAGGACTATCCCTTATGTGATGATGGAGAGTTGGGAATTAGACTTAGAAGGATTGGAAAGTTAATTTATGCGAATGATATAAGAGTAAAAATGTCAATAAGACGTTTAAAAAAATATGGAATTTTAAGAGTGTTAATAAATTGGATAAAGGGAGATATTATGGTGCTTATGGGAAGAAGACCACATGGAAGGTATCATAGGGAATCATATTAAAGTAGGTATTTTTCAAATTCTTACTTTTGAGTATATCATTATGGCTTTGAAAAATGTAATTCAATCTTCTCATGAGTATCATGAGTATAATGTTACTAAAGACATAAAATTCTCACAATACTAAGATAATTATCTTAATTCCCTTGCTCTTCATTATTACACAAGAATTGCTTTTTTCGTTATTTAAGCTGATAATGATGCTCTAGCACATGATGATAAATCTCTAGAGGCATTAGAGAAAGGAAGGCTCTTTCCACAACCTCACTTAAAGAGGGATGGATATGCATTCCATTTATTATGGGTTCTGCGCTCTGATCTGGTGTATACATTAAGTTTACAATCTCTTGAATGAGAATAGATGCATAGGGGCCTATTATATGAGCGCCTAGAATTTTCAATGTATTCTTCTCCACTATTATCTTGACAAAGTAATCTTTCAAATTCATAACTCTTCCTTTTGCTGTATTCTCAAAGCGTTCCATCCCTATAAGTATATTATCTTCTCCATATTTTTCTATAGCCTCTCTTTCTCTCAATCCAACACTTGCAATTTCTGGATAGATAAATACTGCATGAGGAATTGCATGATAATCCACTTTCACTCTTCTATTTAACACTGCATTATAATAAACTACTAATGCCTCATAATTTGCTTTATGTTTAAACATATATTTGCCATTTGCATCCCCTAGAGCCCAAACATTTGACTGAGAAGTCTCAAGATATTCATTAACTTCAATCCATCCTTGATTATCAACTTTTATATTTCCTCTTTCTGGCTTTAGTATATCAGTGTTTGAGGCTCTTCCAGAAGCCACAAGAATTTCCTCAGCCATTACTTCCACTTTTCTTCCATTCTCTCGATTAATAGCAATAAGCTTTTTCATTTCAGAATCAACCTCTTCCACCGATTTTACTTCATGATTCGTGAGAATTTTCATGCTTTTCTGCAACTCCCTTTTAGCTAGTGCGGAGATCTCTGGTTCTTCTTCGGGTAGGAATTGTGGATTTCTACCAATTATGGTAACATTCGTTCCCATCGTGGAGAAAAAGAACCCATATTCTGCAGCTATATAGCCACCGCCAATTATTGCTAAGCTTTTTGGTAATTTTCTAATCTTTAGAATCGTATCACTAGTATAGTAGGGCACTTTATCTAATCCTTCTATTGATGGAAGTAATGGTTTTGAGCCTGTGCATAATATAATTTTTTTAGCTTTTATTATTTCACCCCCCACAGACATTGTATATGGGGCAATGAATTCAGCTTTCATGGGATAGTAATCGATGTTTTCTGAGTGAGTGAGCGCATATCTTATTTTTTCAACCTCAGATTGAACGTGCTCTCTCATTCTTTCCATGATTTTTGAGAAGTCAATCTTATTGATTGTAACTTCTATGCCAAAGTCATTAGCCTTTCCAATTAGAGCTAGCAGTTCAGCTGGATACAATAGCATCTTAGAGGGAATACAACCTCGAGTTAGACATATTCCTCCAGGATCATCCTTATCTATAACAGCAATTTTTGCCTTTGAATCTATTTGAACTATAGCCTCTACTACGATCATAGCAGAGCCGGAGCCAACCACTATCCAATCATACTCTTTCATATTGGGGCCACAACCTTATATTTATTAATCATATTAATGTTTACCACTAATAGATGTAAATGGTGATATAATTTTCTATGGAATTCTATTAAAATTATTTGATGATATAATGGATATAATGATGGATATAATGTATGAAAAATAAATATTAAAATCGATTATTAGAGGTAATTCCAATTAATTATAAAAAATTATCTTAATTTTTCCGTTATGTCATTTTTAGCTCTTCGAGAAACTCATCAATATATATAGCAGGGGAATTATTTGAATCATGTATTATTTGTTTCGCTGGTGGACTTGAAAGATAGAAGGGCATTCTTTTCGCTATGCGTTCATGAAATGCTGGGACTAGTTCATTTTTATAAAATATTCCAATGGGAATTTTATCACCCCACTCCTTTGCCTTCTCTATAGCTGCAATCTTCTTATCAAGCTCTTCATCGGGATTATGAACAGTTGGATCATAGTCGATTTCCTCTAGCTTATAAAGTCTAGACATCGGTTTTCCCGTTTTAGGATCAATGCGATCCAATCCAGCGTACCATTCCTTTGTATTTATATCATTGTATGTAGGGCATGGTTGCAATATATCAACAAGAGCTAAACCTTTGTGCCTTATGGCTTGCTTTAATATTTCCTTCAAGTGTTTGGTATCATAAGCATAAGCCCTTGCTACAAACGTATATCCCGCTGCTATGGCTAATATTATTGGATTCATCCCTTCATTGAGGTTGGGTTTTGGAATGGATTTAACCTTTAAATTGAGTTTCAAAGTTGGCGAGGCTTGCCCCTTCGTAAGTCCATAAACACCATTATTATGTATTAAATAGGTAATATCAACATTTCTCCTTCCAGCATTTACAAAATGCCCTGCACCTATTCCTAATCCATCTCCATCTCCACCTATGGCTATAACTTCTAGACTAGGATTAGCAATTTTTATGCCTTGTGCAAATGGTAAAACTCTGCCATGAAGTGTATGAACTCCATAGGCCTTAACGAAGTGGGGTAATTTTCCAGAACAACCTATTCCAGAAACTAATACTACTCTATGAGGTTCCAAGCCAAGTTCTGCCAGAGTCATCTGTAATGCTGTAAGTATACCATAGTTTCCACATCCTGGACACCAATCTATGAAAACATCCGTTTTAAAATCCGTCCAACTAAGAGCCATAATTTAACACCTGCCTCTTGGGCGCTCTACCTTGAAGCACAAGTTTTATAGCATTATAGACCTCAGTTGATGTCATGGGTCTTCCATTATATTTCAAAATTTGAAAATCCATCGAAATGCCCGTTTTTTCCCTTATAATTCCACCAAGCTGTCCTGAATAGTTCATTTCAACGTCAATTATTCTCTCAGCTTTTTGAAGAATTTCCTTTATATGTTGAATGGGAATAGGGTGAACCATTCGAACTTGTAGAAATGAAAGATTGAAGCCTTCACTAGTTAATTTATTTAATGCTTCAATAATTGCACCCTTTGGAGAGCCCCAGCTAACAACTATATTATCAGCATCTTCATTTCCAAAGAAGTTAATTTTCTCATTTATTGAGATCTCTCTATCAATAGTTTCAAGCTTGCTCATCCTCTTCTCCATCATTTTAGTCCTATTATCAGCTTCCTCACTTATGTGTCCAAACTCATTATGCTCATCACCAGTATACCAATGTATTCCTCCCTTTGTGCCTAGGAAAACTCTAGGAGAAATTCCTCCCTCTGTAAAGGCGAATCTTTTATATTCAATTCCTCTTAAATCCTCCTCATTTAAAATATTACCTCGTTGAATCTTAATATCCTTGATTTCAAACATTGGAAAAGTTTGGAAGCTATTAGCAAGCGCTTTATCTATTAAATGTATTACTGGCAACTGAAACCTCTCAGCATAATTGAAGGCTGCTATAGCATCATAGAAGCACTCTCTGATATCTCCTGAGGCAAGCACTATCCTAGGAAATTCTCCATGCCCAGCATGAATGGCAAACCTCAAATCATCTTGACCATGTCTAGTGGGCAAACCGGTGGAAGGAGCTCCTCTCTGATAGTATGTAATTACAACTGGGACTTCATTATTTCCAGCCCAAGATAATCCTTCAACCATAAGTGAAAATCCTGGTCCAGAGGTAGATGTAGAAGCCCTCACTCCAGTTAGAGCTGCGCCAGAAGCCATATTTATTGCTGAAATTTCATCCTCAGTTTGAAGCACAACAACTCCAGCATTCTCGCCGGGAATTTTAGACTTCAAAATTTCATGTGACTCTATATACTCACTCTCATCTGCCGCAGGCGTTATAGGATAATATGTTTGAAATCTACATCCTCCGAGAACTTTACCAATGGCAACTGCTTGATTTCCTGATAATAAAATTCTCTCTTCCCTCACTGGTAGGCTTTTAATTTTAAATTTAAAGTCTTCAGAAAAATTCTCCTTAGCATATTCATAGGCCAAGCTCATTGCAAGAATGTTCATTTCAATAATTTTAGGCTTCTCTCGAAAGAATGCCTTTATGGCTTTCTCTACGAGCTCTATTTCATAATCAATTAATCCAAAGGATATTCCCAAAGTCAAAACATTTATGGTTCGCATGATCTTGCTCAGTTTATCTATTCCCAATTTAGTTGCAATTTGCTTAAGCAAGTCCATATAAGGAACTTGAAAAATATTGATTTCCCTCTTCTTAGCATCTTCAAGCAAATCGCCTAAGCGATCACTTAAGCCTCTACTCTCCAAATATCTCCGAAGAGTTGATTTGAGCTCTAATGGTAGAGTAGGTATGGCTGAAATGTTTGTATTCAATTGATCTTTATCAACAATTATTCCACCTCCGGGGACGACTTCTCCTAAATGACGAACAATAGTCTCTGCATCGAAAGCTGCCAATAAATCTACATCATTTACATTGGCCAGAACTTCATGAGTTGATACTCTAAGGTGAAAATAACTATGTAGTCCTTTAATATTGGAGTGATATTCACGTCTACCATAAACATATAATCCACCATAAGCACATGCTCTTCCAAAGATATTAGCTGCAGCATCTACACCACTTCCTTGCGGTCCTCCTGCCATCCAATTGAAATCCAATTCCGTCAACTTTATCCACCTGTAGCTTTATCTATGCCTATACAACATTCACACCTAGAGGTTTCGCCGCAGTAAGGACAAGCGCAATTGCAATCATCAATTTGTTGGCAACATCTATAACAATTAGCCATACATTCTTTGGAATCCATTTATTTACACCACCTTATACAATGATTCCTCTAAATAGTTAAATTTATTGATTTGGAATAAATTAATATAGATGATGTCATTATAAATTATTATTTCGTTATCCTCCTAGAATTATTAATTTTAAAGTTTTCTTCAAAAAATTCAAGATTTTACTTACTTTTTATTTTAATTAAGTTAACAAATTTTTTATATAGGAAAATGTATTAAAATTATGAGTCAAAGGGGGATGATGTTATGAGGAAAATGACTGAGGAAAATCTGAAAAATGCCTTTGCAGGTGAAAGTCAAGCTCATATGAGATACCTAATTTTCGCAAAAAAAGCAGAGGATGAAGGTTTTCCAAATGTAGCTAGAGTTTTTAGGGCCATAGCTTATGCAGAACTAGTACATGCAACAAATCATTATAATGCATTAGGCATGATTCGCAGTACATCAGATAATCTACAAGTGGCCATAGATGGAGAATTATATGAAGTGAATGAAATGTATCCAGCTTATAATATTGTTGCTAAGATTCAAGAGGAGAGAAATGCTGAAAGAACAACCAACTGGGCTCTTCAAGCAGAAAAAGTACATGCAAGCATTTATCAAAGAGCGAAACAAGCTGTTGATGAAGGAAAGGATCTCAAGATAGGCTCAATATACATCTGTAATGTATGTGGATATACAGTGGAAGATGAAGCTCCAAGCAGATGTCCAATCTGTGGAGCGCCAAAGGAAAGATTTAAGATATTTTAGAAATAATGAATCCTATAGGAGGTTTTGGAATGGTTTATGAGGCTATTAATTTTGAGCGCTTGCTTGGTATAAAAGGGTTCAGCGATCAACTTCTAAAGAACCATTTCACATTATATCAAGGATATGTTACAAACACAAATAAAATAGCAGATTTACTGAATTCATTAAAAAAAGAGGGAAAAATTGGAACACCTGAGTACGCAGAATTAAAGCGCCGATGGGGATGGGAGTTCAATGGAATGAGGCTTCATGAATATTACTTCGGAAACATGACTAAGGATAGTATGGAGCTTGATAAGGATTCAAAGCTTTTCAAGAAGATTTTGGAGGATTTTGGAACTTATGAAAATTGGGAGAAAGATTTCAAGGCAGTTGGAACAATGCGTGGAATTGGATGGGTGATTTTATACTATGATCCCGTGGCTAATAAACTCTTCAATTTCTGGATTAATGAGCATGATGTAGGCCATATATCAGGAGCCAATCCCATTCTAGTTATGGATGTATTTGAACATGCCTACATGATTGATTATGGATTGAAAAAAGCAGATTATATAGAAGCTTTCTTCAAAGTCATTGATTGGAAGATTGTAGCTAATAGATTTAGTGAGGCATCTACAAAGATAATTAAATATTGGTAGGCATCGTGAATGTAAATTGATTTAAAAATATTTTTCAATTTTTAATATTATCTAGTATTTAATACAATTAAACATAAGAATTATTTTGAGTCATTTTAATCAATAAATTAATATTAATGAATATTAAAGATTCTAAATATCACTAGATTCTGAGTAAATATTAATTCAATAAGAAGAATTAATAAGCGGGCCCGGTGGGATTTGAACCCACGACCACCGGCTCCGAAGGCCGACGCGCTATCCATACTGCGCCACGGGCCCATTAAACCATATATAATTCTAAAAGAATGATATATAAGATTATGATCATAAAAGTTTTTGATGAATTTGCAGAAGAATATGATAAATGGTATCAACAAAATAGAGAAGTTTTTGAATCTGAATGTAGACTTATAAAATCCTTGGAGCTAAAGGGATTCGGTATTGAGGTTGGTGTTGGAACTGGAATTTTTGCTCCTTTTTCCAATATTTCCATTGGCATAGATCCCGCCATTAATATGTTGAAAATAGCTAAGAGAAGGGGGGTGGAAGTAATTAATGCAGTTGGAGAAGCCATGCCCTTTAGAAATGATGTATTTGATTTTGTAATAATGATAACTACTTTACCCTTTCTTAAAGATCCAAGTAAAGTATTGGATGAAATTCGAAGAATTTTGAAAAATGGAGGAGAAATAGCAATTGTTGATGTTCCTAAGAATTCTAAGTGGGGTAGGCTTTATGAGGAAAAGAAAGCTAAAGGGCATAGATTCTATAGATTTGCCAACTTCTATAATTTCGAGGAAATTTTAGAAATTCTAAATAGAAAGGGATTTGAAGTAATCAAAATAAGGGCTACTCTTCGTCAACCTCCTGAATCTATAACTAAAGTGGAAGATCCAGAAGATGAATTTAAGAATCATGGCTTCATTGGTATTAAGGCTTTAAATAACAAAGTTTAAAATAAACGTCTTCCCTTATTAAGAGGATGAAGATGGCAAAGAATAACGAATCCTCAAGAGAGCTTGTCCTTCCCACTGAAGGACAGGTCATTGGAATTATAACTCAACTATTGGGATGTAATAGAGTAAAAGTTAGATGTGCTGATGGAAAAATAAGAACTTGTAGAATTCCAGGGAAAATGATAAAAAAAGTTTGGCTTAAGGAGGGAGATGTGGTTCTAGTGGCCCCTTGGGAGTTTCAATCTGATGAAAAGGGGGATGTGCTTTGGCGCTATGAAAAGAGTGAAATAAAAGAGCTTAGAGCAAAAGGACTATTGGGATCTCTTATTTAAAGTTGATGCTAATGTGGAAAGAAGATATTGAAAAGAAATTAAAGCCAAAGAAGATTGAAAAAGATGAAGATTTGTTTGAAACTGTTGAAGAAGTTTTCGATTATAGTACAGTTATGGCGCTCTATTCTATAATAAATAAGGGAATTATAGGGGAAATGAGGGGAGTTGTTAAAAGTGGAAAGGAATCGAGGATTTATTGGGCTAAGGGAAATAACGATGAAGATCTTGCAGTAAAAATTTATCTTACATCTTCAATGGAATTTAAAAAAGGAATTTTGCAATATATTCATGGAGATCCAAGATTTAAGGTGGGAAAAAACTATAGAAAAATAATTTACACTTGGGCACAAAAGGAGTTTAAAAACCTCATAGAAGCACATTCAGTAGGAGTATCAGTACCCAAACCGATACATGTATTCAAGAACATACTTGTTATGGAGTTCATTGGAAGTAATGGAGTTTCAGCACCACTATTGAAGGATTGGCCATTTCTTAGTGAAAAACTTCTCAATCAAATATTAAATGAGGTAAAGAAACTCTATAATAATGCAAAGCTTGTACACGCTGATCTCAGCGAATATAACATAATGGTACATGAAGGTAAAGTATACCTAATAGATTTTGGACAAGCTGTTCCATTGACACATCCAAGAAATTATGAATTTTTAATTAGAGATATTAATAATATATTAAGATTTTTTAGAAAAGCGGGAATTGAAACACCTGAGGATGAGGTGATAGTTAATTGGTTAAAGAATTGACAAATAGGATGTATCTAAAAATTCCATTAGAGAGAGTAGGAGTGGTCATTGGAGAGAAGGGAGAGGTAAAATCAGAAATAGAAAATAGGACTAATACAATAATAACAATAGATGGAAAGAGTGGAGAGGTTATAATAGAAAATGCTCCAAATACCGAAGATCCTTCTGGAATTTTGAAAGCTAGAGATGTAGTAAATGCTATAGCAAGAGGATTTAGTCCTGAAAGAGCTTTTAGATTATTTGATGATAATCAAGTACTTGATATAGTAAACCTGAAAGAGCTTTTAGGAGATTCAAAAAATCATATTATGAGGATAAAGGGGAGAATTATTGGTGAAAGAGGGAACACTAGGAAAATAATAGAGGAGCTCACCAACACTTACATTTCCATATATGGGCATACAGTATCGATAATAGGAGATTATGATGAAGTGAGAATTGCAAGAGAAGCTATAGAAATGTTAATTAAGGGTATGCAACATGGAACAGTATATAGATTTTTAGATAGAAAACATAGTGAATTAAAAAGAAGGGCGCTTTCATTGTGGGAAGAAAGGTTTGAACTTAGGGAGGATTCAAAGTGAGTGGAGAAAAATTCAGAGCAATTTCAGTAGCAGATTTCTTCTATAAGAATAGAGAGATAGCTGGCTTTGATAATCCAGTAAGAGCCACCTATACTATAGTAAGAGAACTTGTGGAGAATGCACTTGATGCATGTGAGCAATATTCAATATTACCTGATATTAGAGTAAAACTAATCGATGAAGGTGGATCAATATATAGGCTTAAGGTTGAAGATAATGGAATTGGAATACCATATGAACAAGTTCCTTATGCCTTTGGTCAAGTGCTCTTTGGTTCAAAATATACCCTAAGGCAGAGTAGAGGGATATTTGGCCTTGGTGGAAAAATGGCAGTGCTTTATGGTCAAATAACAGCACATAGTGAAGTAAAAGTAACTTCAAGTCAAGGGGGTTATGAAAAATATACCTTTGAATTGAGCATCAATATACAGGATAATAAGCCAATCATAAGAAGGAAGGAGATTAAACCAAATCCAAGTAGATGGAGAGGAACTATTGTAGAAATTAGATTTGAAGGAGATTACGCTAGAGCAAAGCCCAAGATTGTTGAATACTTCAAGCAAACTTCAATAATTTTACCATATGCTAATCTTTTTTTCATAGATCCAGATGGAATTCTATATCGTTTTGATAGAGTCACTAACGTAATGCCAAAACCACCTCAAGAAGTTAAACCACATCCTCATGGAATAGACATAGAAATGGTGAAGAGGATGATAAACATGAGTAGAAGCTCCACACTGCTTGATTTCTTAGTGAATAATTTTCACAGAGTTGGTTATGCAACAGCCCTAAGCTTTTTAAAAAGTATAAAAATGGATCCAAAAGTAGATCCAAGGAATTTGAAGGTAGAGGAATTAGTTAAATTAGTAAATAAAATGAAGGAATATGATAAATTCAGACCTCCAGATGCTCAATGTCTTTCATGTATAGGTACAGATCTATTGAGAATTGGTATAGTTAAGGAGTTTCAACCTGAATTTGTAGCTGTTACTCAAAGGCCTCCTTCTGCATATTCAGGACATCCATTCGTAGTAGAGGCTGCAATTGCCTATGGCGGAAGAATTCCATTAATGCCACCAGATGAAATATTAGTATTTAGATATGCAAATAAAATTCCACTTCTCTACGATCTTCATAGCGATGTGACAATGAAAGTTATAAAAAAGATAAATTGGAAAAACTATAAAATGGATCTTACAACAATGCCCTTTGCATTCTTTGTACATATATGTTCAACCAAGATACCCTATAAGACTGTGGGAAAGGAGTTCATAGCAGATAAGCCTGAGGTGGAATATGAGATAGAGTGGGCACTAAAAACTTGTGCAAGACAAATCAGAGCATATCTGTCAAAGAAGGAAAAAATTAATGTTATGCAGAAAAGATTGAGTATATTCGAAAAATACTTCCCAATGATATCTCAATATTCTATGGAGCTCTCAGGAGAGAGTAAGCCTCCAAACTATGAGAAAGTGATAAGGAGGCTACAATCTCATGCAAAAGAAAATGGAGAAAGAAGTATTATTAAAGTTAACTGAATTGGGAAGAGAAATATATAGACAAATAGATAGAGGGGAATATCCTAAAGTAAGAATTCCTAATAGAAGCACATCAAATATAGTATTTGATGAAAAAATAAACCAATTGATATTAGGACCGGATGTAATTGAAAAAAGCTCAAGCAATATAAAGCAAATAAGATCATTAGCACAATTACTATGGGTTGCTTCTTTTGCAAAGAAATTAGTGGAAGAAAAGAAGAGTAGTACATTAAGAGATCTTTTTTATCATTCACTAAACTATGAAATTAGATTTAAGAAACAAATTGAGTCCAATGAGGCTGTAACTGATTTAGAAGCTCTCTTAATGGAACCAAGGGAAGCATTTAATATATTTCCAAAGGAGAGAGCTTCAATATTCGGCAGACTTACAATTGAATTTACAACACCGGAAAGCCATAAGGGAATTAGAACGGATTTAAGTTCAAATCCCGATGGAATGATGATAGGATTATCAGTAGCTCATGCAGAATTTATATCATGTAAAGCTGATAAGGTTTTTGTCATTGAGAAAAATGCAGTATTTAGAAGGTTTATAGAGGAGAGAGTTCACGATAGATTTAATGCCATACTAATAGATACAGCAGGTCAAGCCCCTAGGTTAGCAAGATTATTAATAAGAAGATTGAGTATAGAACTTGGACTTCCTGTGTATGTACTTACAGATGCCGATCCATGGGGAATGCATATAGCCATGGTAATAATTAAGGGATCAGCTAATGCAGCACACTTAAAGGATTTAACTACACCAAATGCAAAATGGATAGGACTTTGGGCCACTGATATAAGAAGATTTAATCTTCCATCATTTCCATTAACAAAGCTTGATGAAAAGAGAATAGAAGTGCTTGAAGAAGATCCAAGATATAAGGAGTTTGAATGGCAAGCTGAGCTTCAAGAATTTAAAAAAATGAAACGAAGAGCTGAATTAGAGAGCTTCAGTACTCATGGACTTAGTGCAATTGTAGACAAATATCTACCGAAGAAATTGAAGATGATTTCAGAAATGTAATAATATGCGTAAAAGTTTAATAATAAAAAATTAATTTGCTCATTTAGAGCCGCGGTAGCTCAGCTCGGTAGAGCGGCGGGCTGTTAACCCGTTGGTCGAAGGTTCGAGTCCTTCCCGCGGCGCCATCTACACAACTTTTTTAAAGTTTTCTTACAAAAACTATTTTAGGGACTGATTATGTGCTTTATTGGAGCACCCTTTATAATTATTGATGTAGAAGAAATATTAAGAGAAGAAGGAAATTCAATTAAAGTAACTCATCCTTCAAAATGAGAGATGAGTTCTTTCCTCTAAATAAAAATGAAGTACTAATAATTAAAGGTAGTGAAGGAGCATTAGCTATTTTAAAGGCAGGAGATTTGAATAAAGTATATATTGAAAGTTTAGAGTCTGAAATTGAGTTCCCATTAGATCCAGAAGATATTATTGTGGCTTTTTGTTTTGGAAATAATGAAAAAGTGGTTAGAGGACTAAAATGTATGTTATTTCTAATAA
>JANXER010000040.1 GCA_025057955.1 Candidatus Methanomethylicaceae archaeon
CTACTATTACTTGTTCCATTTACACTATAAGCATCATAGCTCAATTGTCCTTGAGCTGTTCCTGTTGTTGCTGTAGTAGTTCCTACAAAGCCCATTGTAAATGTATATGTTACAACTGCTGCTGCTACAGTTATTACAATTAATAGCAAAGTGGCAATTATTGGAGAAATTCCTTTTCTATTGAACATAGTTAAAGGAAAGGAAAATTTCAATATATAAATATTTCGAATTAGAATTATTTTTATATCCTTGCGAAAAAATGATTGATATGCCCTTAGGATTTCATTATGAGAACTTAGTTCATAAAAATCCATTGAATGAAATGCTCATAGGAATTTTATTATTTTTATATGTAATTATTGTAGTCCTTGGAACTAAATATTCTTATAAAATCTTCAGAAAACATGGTATGACTCATAATGTTGCAGTCTACTATAATAGAAAAATTATTCATGTTTTTGCAGGAGGAATTATTATTTTTCTGCTTCCAATTTTTTTCACAGCAGCCACAATACCACTTATATTAGTCTCAATTATAGCGCTTATAGTTTATATTCCACATAAAAGAAATAAGTTGTTAAATTGGTTTCAGGTTGAAGAGAATATGTATGAGGTGAACTTTGTTATTGCTTGGGGATTAGCCATTGGAATTTCATGGATATTTTTAAATGATTTAATCTATGGCATATTACCTGCTGCATTCATGTCCTTTGGAGATGCTGTTACAGGCGTAGTTAGAAATGCTCTATTTAAGAGAAGAACAAAGCATTGGCTTGGAAATTTAGCAATGTTAATTGTTTGTCTACCAATAGGAATTCATTATGCTGGTTTTGCAGGAGCATTAGCTGCAATTACAGCATCAATTATTGAACAAATTGAATTTGGGCCAATTGATGATAATATGCTAATAACTATATCAACCATAATTGTATTAATTTTGCTTAGGGGGATTTGATATGGAATATCCTTTTAACATCTTTGAGAGAGAATGCTATGAGCTATTATTGAGGGCTATGAGGGAGGAGGGATTAGAGGGAGATATAAGCTTAACCATTCCACCATCCCCAAACTATGGAGATTTAAGCTTTGCAACCTTCATAATAGCAAAAAGATATAATAGAAATCCCAATGAATTATCAAAAGTTATATCCTCTAGGATTATGAGTTATAATAGAAACCTATTGGAAAAGGTTGAGGCTGTTGGAGGATATGTGAATTTCTTCGTAAATTATGGAAAATTTGCTAAGCTTGTCTTAGATGTAATAATAAATTTAGGGGATAATTATGGGAAAATGGAAGATAAGGGAATTAGGATTATCGTAGAACATACAAGTGTAAATCCAATCCATCCCATACACATAGGAGGAGCTAGAAATGCAGTTATTGGAGATGTTTTATCAAACATATTGAAATTTGCTGGATATAATGTGAAAAGACATTTTTATATAAATGATATGGGGCTTCAAGTTTCTCAAGCAGCATATGGATTTTCCAAACTAATTGAAATAGGAATTCAAGGGAAAAAAGATCACTTCATAGGATTCATTTATGCTGTTACAAATTGTGCTATTAATATTAAAAAATTGAAGGAAGAAATTAAAAATTTAAAGGATGATGAAAGGATAAGGGAAAAATTGAAGGAATTGGACGAATGGACTTCAATAGCCTTTGAGCTTAGATCGAAAAATGAAAAAATATTTGATATTATAATTCAAGCAATTTATGAGGATGAAAATCCTGAGGAGAAAATTGCTGATTTATTGAGAAGATATGAAGGGAAAGAGGATAGTGCAATTAAAATAATTAGAAACATGTGTGAATTGACCATAGCTGGATTCAAGGAAACTTTATCAAGAATGGGCATAGAATTTGATAGTTGGGATTGGGAAAGTGAGATAACAACATGGAGTGGAAGCACTGAATTATTAATTAATAAGCTTATGAGGTTTGGAAGAATTGAGAGAGGCACATATATTTTGGATTGTAATTACATAATTGAAAGATTTAAGCTTGAGGAAAAATATGGAATAAAAACAGAAGTTCCACCATTAGTATTGAAAAGATCTGATGGGACAACGCTTTATACCACAAGGGATATAGCATATACCATTTGGAAGTTTCAAAGGGCTGATAAAGTAATTAATGTGATTTCTTTGGAACAAAAGCTCCCTCAGCTTCAGCTTAAGCTTGCGCTCTATGCTCTTGATCTTGGAGATCTTGCGGATAAATTAGTTCACTTCAGCTATGAGCTAGTACGTCTTCCTGGAATGAAAATGTCTGGTAGAAGAGGAAGATATGTAAGCTTGGATGAAGTTTTAGATGAAGCTATAAGAAGGGCTTATGAAGAGGTTTCTAAAAGTGAATTAAGTGATGAGGAAAAAAGAAGCATTGCTGAAGCTGTTGGCATTGGAGCAGTAAAATATGCATTAATTTCAGTAGCACCTAATAAACCAATAATATTTACATGGGAGAGAGTTTTAGATTTTGAAAAAAATAGCGGTCCATTCGTACAATATGCTTATGCAAGAGCTAGTAATATAATTGTTAAAGCTGGAAATATTGATGAAAAGGCTGATTATGAGAAAATGATTACTGATTATGAAAGAAGATTGATTATGAAATTGGCATTATTTCCAAATATAATTGAAAAATCGGCAAATGAGTTAAAACCTGAATTAATAGCAGAATATACAAATGATTTAGCTTCAACATTTAATCTCTTCTATGATAATGTGCCAGTTTTAAAAGCTGATAGTGAAGAATTGAGAAATGCTAGATTGAAGCTTGTGAAGGCTGTAAAAATAGTTTTGAAAAATTCACTATCGATTATGGGAATAAAAGCATTA
>JANXER010000041.1 GCA_025057955.1 Candidatus Methanomethylicaceae archaeon
TAAAATCAGTAAGAGGAGGTAAAACAAAGATATTAATTGGTGGCTTTGTCACAAGTCCAGAGTTGGCAAATGAGTTGGGGGCAACTTATTGTAAAGATGCATTTGATGCTATTAGTTATATTAAAAAAATGATAGGTGAGTAAAATGGAAATAAGAGAAGAAATGTCATCCTTTGAAAGAGTTGAAGCAATGTTCAAAGGAGAAAGTACTGATAGAGTAGTTCTTGGATGGGTTAGAGTGGTTGAAGCAGGATTGGGGCTACCAAAGGTAACTGTTACAGAAGTAGTGACTGATAAAAGAGGCTATAAGCTTTACAAAGGTATAAAGAAATTATATGAAAGATATAAGACAGATATTATTACAGTATATACATATACAACTGTCGAAGCTGTAGCCATGGGAACAAAGGATAAGTACTTCCCTGATCAGCTACCAGCTCCCATGGAGTATGCAATAAAATCTCCAGAGGATCTTGATAAAATAAAGATACCTGATCCTAGAGTTGATGGAGATCTTCCTTGTATTTATAATTGTTTGAGGAGCGTTTCAAGAGAATTTGGAAATGAGGCAATAATAACAAGTGGAACCGTAGGACCATTCTCTGTAGCTGCTAGAATAAGAGGGCTTTGGCAAATCTGCTATGATATCATGAGAAGGCCTTGGTTTGCTCATGATATAATAAATTTAGCAACAGAGGCATGTATAAGTATAATTGAGGGATGGTATGAGGCTGGAGCACTAGGTACATCAAGTGGAGCGGGCAGTGAAACTACAATTGGTGCAGAACACTTCAGACAATTTGTAGTACCTTATGAAAGAAGATATTTAAGAAAGGCTAAGAGGATGGGTTATCTTAGCTTTTCAAGACATCTGTGTGGAGGGCCAAGTGCTTCAATAGTAGTAGATGAACTTAGAAATATAGGCCTAGATATTCTTCCTACTTTGGTCTGGGGGGCATATGAGAGTGCAGATCACATGTTGGAAAAAAAGAGAATGTTTGCTCAATATGCGCCAATGGTTGCAGTTGGAGGAGTCATAAAAGCAGCAGAGACTGTTGCACTTGGTGATCCAAAAACCATAGAGAGAGAAGTAGAACACATTATAAGAACTTGTGCTATAGGAGGTAAATATATCCACTTGCCAGATTGTTGTCTTCCACCAACAACACCATTAGAAAACTTAGATGCATTTATAATAAGCGCAAAAAGAATAGGAAGAATTCATTAACCTCGCAATTCCATCCCTCTAATTTTTCCACTATATATCTTATATTCAATGATCAATTGCTGAATTAAGGATTGAAAGCTGTATGAAATAAGAGATTTCTTTCCCTCCCCTTCCCAACAGTTAATAATTGGTCTTCCTCCATCCATTATATTAATCTCAGCCTCAATAATGGGCAAGGTTTCATCTTCTCTAAGGCTTTGATCAGGGTTTATTCCTAGGGAGGTTAACATACGAAAAGTTTCTCTACCAGAGCTTCCAAGGTATCTACACTTGATTTCAATCCTATTACCTCTATTTGAGATTCCCAAAATTATTATATCGGCCCTCTCCCTTAATTTAGCCTCAATGTAATCTTTCAATAATGCTAACTCATTGTTATATAGAATTATTGGAGCCTCTCTCTCAGATAATGATCTAAAGGAAATTCTTCCCAGTAAGCTAACATTCATAGCTCTAATAGCAGAGTATAGTGAAGTGATTACTCCAAGGCCGTTCGATAATATAAAGGCATAGAATACCATTGTATTGCTTATTTGACCTATTGGAAATAATATTGCAAGCATAATTCCAATGAGAGAGCCAAAGAATGAAAGAGTCCAAATCCTAAGTATTGATAGCTTAAATATATCAAATGGCGAAGCACCTATGTTCGTCAGTGCCATAACCTCATCCCTAGTATCATATTCGAATGCAAAGGAAGTAATTAATGTTATAAAAAGAGCTAAAATGAATATAATGAATAGACTTGATGTGAATGCTTCTTTAAAAATAACAACATATGTTAATACAGTGATGCTTAAAACCATACATATACTTAGTGGGAGGCGTTGTAATGTTTTCTTTATAATGATATTCATAATTAATTCAGTTTTCGGATCTAAGAATGCCATTATCCAACCTCTTTAATCAATTTACGAATTATTAACCAACTAATTAATAATATTATGAATACTAAATAAAGAATGCCTCGATAGTCTAGCAAACTCCATAACACAAAAGCAATTATAGGCCCAGGAATGGAGAACAGTGAAATCAAAGTAATGAATTTGTAATCATCAAATTTCTTTATACTTCTATTGATAATTGTAATGAAAGAATTTAAAAAACTTATATCCACTATGGCCAGTATCCAAAG
>JANXER010000042.1 GCA_025057955.1 Candidatus Methanomethylicaceae archaeon
TTCAAATATAATAGTAAAGATAGTAATAAAAATAGTAACTTTCAATTCTCTTTTCTTGAGATTCTGAAAGAAGAATACAAAAAAGCACGTGAACAAATTTTACTTTCAATTCTCTTTTCTTGAGATTCACAGAAAGCGGTCAAGATCTACCACTCTCTTGAGGACTACTTTCAATTCTCTTTTCTTGAGATTCCTCAAAATTTTTTCTAAAATCATTTTTCCGCTTCCTTTCTTTCAATTCTCTTTTCTTGAGATTCGTTGCCAACGCTTGAAGTAAACTCGGAAGTGAAAATCACTTTCAATTCTCTTTTCTTGAGATTCAGAAGTTGGAGCGCAAGCCATGACTTCACTTTTCAATATACTTTCAATTCTCTTTTCTTGAGATTCCCACCCTCTACCTCCACCTCCTCCACCTCCAACTATTTCTTTCAATTCTCTTTTCTTGAGATTCGCTGCTCTCTTCGAAAAAACCTATGGCCACTTTCGAAAGCTTTCAATTCTCTTTTCTTGAGATTCGAACTTTTAGATAAAGTGAAAAATCTTGCAAAAGAGCTTCTTTCAATTCTCTTTTCTTGAGATTCGCTCATCCTCAGACCTCAGGCGCCCAAGAAGTTTTAAAGCCTTTCAATTCTCTTTTCTTGAGATTCAGTATATTATTAAACTTAATATTACTTGGTTCAATTTACTTTCAATTCTCTTTTCTTGAGATTCTTGCAAGGTTTTCAGTTCTTCCTCGAAGGGAAGAACTGCATACTTTCAATTCTCTTTTCTTGAGATTCCACATCAAAAGGCGGGGGGAAAGCCAGTGAAAAGATTCCTTTCAATTCTCTTTTCTTGAGATTCTTTTTGGTGGTTTTATGGTATTAGAAAAGTTAAATGAACTTTCAATTCTCTTTTCTTGAGATTCACAGGTTAATAAAGAAAGGGCTTGTCGTTAAAAAAGAAATCTTTCAATTCTCTTTTCTTGAGATTCTAAATCAAAGCGCTGTGGTAGGTCCAAGCGGAGTGCTCTTTCAATTCTCTCTTCTTGAGATTCTGAAGTAAATTCAAATATTCAAACAACAACACTTAAAGCCTTTCAATTCTCTTTTCTTGAGATTCACAACTTAAAAGCAAAAGCGATCTTTTTGATACATACCTTTCAATTCTCTTTTCTTGAGATTCCGCAAAAGAGGATAGGCGGAAAGGTAGTATGGATATGGACTTTCAATTCTCTTTTCTTGAGATTCTTCGAAAATGTTCACTTACAATTTTAACAGTCTTTGGTTTCTTTCAATTCTCTTTTCTTGAGATTCAGGGAGGCAAAGAGTTGTGGGAAAGCTAAAAGGTTATGATCTTTCAATTCTCTTTTCTTGAGATTCCTCCAATTACAGGAAGCATTTCGGTAACTGTTGGTGCCTTTCAATTCTCTTTTCTTGAGATTCATAAAGAGGACTGCAAAAGTTAAGAATAGTACTATAGCTAAACTTTCAATTCTCTTTTCTTGAGATTCGTAAATTAATCTCATGTTGTTGACTTTCTCTACTTGCTTTCAATTCTCTTTTCTTGAGATTCATTATGGAATTGGTATAAATGTCCAGATCTCTTCTTCCCCTTCCAATTCT
>JANXER010000043.1 GCA_025057955.1 Candidatus Methanomethylicaceae archaeon
TTTTCTTGAGATTCACAACTTAAAAGCAAAAGCGATCTTTTTGATACATACCTTTCAATTCTCTTTTCTTGAGATTCTCAAGAAGGCAATTACGTTAAGTTGTTTGTTGTGTTCTTTCAATTCTCTTTTCTTGAGATTCTCAATGCGCTTGACGGTGATATTTCTATCAAAAAGTACTGCTTTCAATTCTCTTTTCTTGAGATTCCTACTAATACAGGTGTAAAAGGTGTAAAAGGTGTAACCTTTCAATTCTCTTTTCTTGAGATTCCATAGAGTAAAAATCTTAAAAGGAAAATACGCAGGAAGCTTTCAATTCTCTTTTCTTGAGATTCGTCTACAGTGTCCCAGGCGGGCTTCTAGTAATCTCTCAACTTTCAATTCTCTTTTCTTGAGATTCCCCTTTCTGGAGGCAAGAACGTGACTTCTTCCTTCATGCACTTTCAATTCTCTTTTCTTGAGATTCTTAAGTTTTTTCTATTTTTGAAAGGATTTTTTCTCCTTCAGCTTTCAATTCTCTTTTCTTGAGATTCAGTGGAGGGCTTCTCCAGGCTACCGATGGGAGGAAGAAATTCTTTCAATTCTCTTTTCTTGAGATTCTTGCGAGCGGTGTCACTTTGATATTAAGAACTAGATGGGCCTTTCAATTCTCTTTTCTTGAGATTCAGCAGCTCAAACATCAAAACTAATAACGATTGAACCACTACTTTCAATTCTCTTTTCTTGAGATTCTTACTATTATATTTACTATTATCTTTATGAAAACTCCCTTTCAATTCTCTTTTCTTGAGATTCTGTAAAACTGTTTCAGGAAGGACTTTCTGATAGCGAAATCTTTCAATTCTCTTTTCTTGAGATTCTGGGAAGAGGAAATTTGGACATTTATACCAATTCCACTTTCAATTCTCTTTTCTTGAGATTCCATAGGCTAATAAAGAAAGGGCTTGTCATTAGAAAAGAGATCTTTCAATTCTCTTTTCTTGAGATTCAAGAGATAATAAAAAAGAAAAAGAAAAAAAATTATGGAATCTTTCAATTCTCTT
>JANXER010000044.1 GCA_025057955.1 Candidatus Methanomethylicaceae archaeon
CTCTTTTCTTGAGATTCACAAGAGTAATATTATTTGACTCAAGTAAACAACCAGTACTTTCAATTCTCTTTTCTTGAGATTCTTTATAAGGAACAAAATGGGAGAATACTCATTGATTCCTTTCAATTCTCTTTTCTTGAGATTCGCAGCTAATGGAAGTAGTGGGCTTAGGACATAGTAATGCTTTCAATTCTCTTTTCTTGAGATTCCAAGAACGGCCCTGCCATCGAAGAAGGATTAATCAAGATCTTTCAATTCTCTTTTCTTGAGATTCGTGAAAGAATGAGGAAAGAAACAATCTACCATGAGAAAAACTTTCAATTCTCTTTTCTTGAGATTCCATTTTTCCTGCCGGCTCAGTGGGTTGAATATCACGAGCTTTCAATTCTCTTTTCTTGAGATTCCTTGAGCGGGTCGGGGGTTTGCTCAGGTTGGATTATGCCTTTCAATTCTCTTTTCTTGAGATTCATTTTGATTGGATTGCTGTTAGGAAGTACGTTAGCCCCTTTCAATTCTCTTTTCTTGAGATTCTTCTTCAACAGCTTTATTAATAAATTCACTAACCGACCTCTTTCAATTCTCTTTTCTTGAGATTCTGGAGGAGAGGTTCCAGGCAACCAACCTTTATGGAAAATCTTTCAATTCTCTTTTCTTGAGATTCTGAGCAAATCAATGAGTAAACCAGAGAGAAAACCAACTTTCAATTCTCTTTTCTTGAGATTCATCATAGTCTAGCCATACATCAATCCATATATCATTACCACTTTCAATTCTCTTTTCTTGAGATTCTTAATCCTGAGCAAGTTCTTGAGGCACTAACAAAGAACTTTC
>JANXER010000045.1 GCA_025057955.1 Candidatus Methanomethylicaceae archaeon
CTCATATACCTTTCAATTCTCTTTTCTTGAGATTCGAGCGAAGTAAGGGAAGCCGTCTCACTCCTCAATCCAGAAACTTTCAATTCTCTTTTCTTGAGATTCCGTTACGGCTGGGCTGTGCATGGGAGTGAATTACATGATCTTTCAATTCTCTTTTCTTGAGATTCTCGGCAGGGAAGCCAAGGTTGAAACTTTGGCTTTTTTTCAACTTTCAATTCTCTTTTCTTGAGATTCCTGAAAAAGCTAGATCAGAATCTTCCTTTGTGGAAACACTTTCAATTCTCTTTTCTTGAGATTCAAATACCTTACACTGCAGAAGGGGTTGAATACTTCTCAACTTTCAATTCTCTTTTCTTGAGATTCAGATGTTTTTTTAAGAGTTGATTTTTTTGATGGATACTTTCAATTCTCTTTTCTTGAGATTCCTCACACACAAGAGGACAAAGCTAAGGGCTTTATTTATTCTTTCAATTCTCTTTTCTTGAGATTCTTGAGAGTGGCCACAGCACCTATGGGCACTTCGAAAACTTTCAATTCTCTTTTCTTGAGATTCTCAAATTAAAACCCAAGAAGTCTTGGACCGCTTTCTTAACTTACTTTCAATTCTCTTTTCTTGAGATTCCTGTTAAACGCTAGCGAAAACTTTAAGTAATGTTAACTTTCAATTCTCTTTTCTTGAGATTCATCAGGAGCATATGATGTATATTCATTAATCTATGAAATCTTTCAATTCTCTTTTCTTGAGATTCGGATCCATACTACAGGATCCATACAGGATCCCTACTACCTTTCAATTCTCTTTTCTTGAGATTC
>JANXER010000046.1 GCA_025057955.1 Candidatus Methanomethylicaceae archaeon
AGATTTTGAAAGAATTACATAGAGGAGTTAGTTTAGATGTTTTAAAAGAGAAATTTAAAGATGTTTTAAGGATTATTTCTCCAATGGAAATACCATTAATTGAACAAGAACTTGTTAAAGAAGGTATTCCAATACAGGAAATCTTAAGGTTATGTGATTTACACGTAGCTTTATTTAGAGATTTCTTAATTTCTAATGAGCTTAGAGATATTCCAAAAGGGCATCCTCTAGATTTATTATTAAAAGAAAATGAATATTTACTTAAGAAAGCTGAAGCTTTAAATGTTTATGCTATAGCTTTAATTAAATCTTTAAGTGATGATGAAAGGAAAATTCTACTTTCATCTATTAGAGATATTCTAAATGATTTAAGGAAAATACGTATTCACTATAGGAAAATTCAAATGCTTATATTTCCATATCTTGAAAAACGTGGTATCTTTGCTGTTCCAAGAGTTCTCTGGGCTCGTGAAGATGATGTTATTCTTAAAATGAGGAATCTATTTAGATTTATTGATTCAATAGATTATGCAGAAATTTCTAAGAGAACTATTGAATTAGCTAACGCTATTACTGAAATAATCTTTAGAGAAAATAAGATTCTATTTCCAGCTATTTGGGCATTATTTTCTGAAGGTGAATGGGCTACGTGTATGATGGAAGCTAATAGGATTGGTTGGATTGTGAAAGTTGATATTGAATGGATTCCTAAAGAGAAACCTGTAATGCCATATGAAATTAGAGGTGTAATCACACAAGAACAAATAGATAGAATTCCACAGGAAATG
>JANXER010000047.1 GCA_025057955.1 Candidatus Methanomethylicaceae archaeon
CGTTCCTTTTCCATTCCTCCCCGTTCCAACAAGGAGAATCTCAAGAAAAGAGAATTGAAAGAGATTATTTCCCCATTCTTCTCATGATAGATTTTTTTCAGAATCTCAAGAAAAGAGAATTGAAAGCATAGACTTCACAATCTTCACAGCGATTTGGGTAAATGAAGAATCTCAAGAAAAGAGAATTGAAAGTTCCTTTCTCTGTTAAATAGTAGAAATATCCTTTTTTGAATCTCAAGAAAAGAGAATTGAAAGTTTTATCACCAATCCCAATAGAGGATTCACTTTTCAAATGAATCTCAAGAAAAGAGAATTGAAAGAAAGAACCTTTAGTAGCTCTTTGAAAAGCACTGCCTTCTCACGAATCTCAAGAAAAGAGAATTGAAAGTTTAACATGTGATAAAGTATATTGTGTACTTACTGCGAATCTCAAGAAAAGAGAATTGAAAGAATTGCTGCTTAATTTGATGGTATTTATCTTCCTTCGAATCTCAAGAAAAGAGAATTGAAAGTTCTTCTCATGAAAAATTCTTTCTTTTTCTTCCATTTTTTTGAATCTCAAGAAAAGAGAATTGAAAGGCCCTTTCGTAAGACCACTATATTTAATGACCTCAGAATCTCAAGAAAAGAGAATTGAAAGAGAGCTGCTACTTGACCTCTGG
>JANXER010000048.1 GCA_025057955.1 Candidatus Methanomethylicaceae archaeon
GATTATTCCGAATCTCAAGAAAAGAGAATTGAAAGTTTCCTAGGCACGCCTGTGTATAGTACAAAAGACTATGAATCTCAAGAAAAGAGAATTGAAAGGGCGCTGCGTAGACAGTGTTGTTAAAATGTCCGTAGAATCTCAAGAAAAGAGAATTGAAAGTAATTCTATCCTTTTTCTTTTTTCTCTCTATTTTTATTGGAATCTCAAGAAAAGAGAATTGAAAGATGAACCGGCTCGTATCCTTACTGGTTGTTTACTTGAGTGAATCTCAAGAAAAGAGAATTGAAAGCGTTCTCCTAGAAATTTTGGTTTTTCAAGCTTCGGTGTATTGAATCTCAAGAAAAGAGAATTGAAAGGTAAAGGTTACTATAAAGGTCAACATATCAAGCAATGTTGAAAAGAATCTCAAGAAAAGAGAATTGAAAGGATGGGAACTCAAGACTTTCTTTTACACGCAAAATCTTTCGAATCTCAAGAAAAGAGAATTGAAAGGTTTATGAATACTGCAATCTCTTCGAAAAATATTTGAAAGAATCTCAAGAAAAGAGAATTGAAAGTTTGACCCTCAAAGAAACGACCCATCCTTTCCGAGCGAGGTGAATCTCAAGAAAAGAGAATTGAAAGTTAACG
>JANXER010000049.1 GCA_025057955.1 Candidatus Methanomethylicaceae archaeon
GGTTTGTGTCTCATTCACGGGAATAATTGGCTTTATTGGCTTGATCGCTCCGCATGTTGTAAGACTCGTGATTGGCGAGGATTATAGATTTCTGATTCCATTAAGTGCAGTTATAGGCGCTCTGATCTTGTTAGCCTCAGATACAGTAGGCAGAACGGTGATCTCGCCTGTGATAATTCCTGTGGGTATAATAACATCCATAATCGGTGCTCCAATGTTCATATATCTGCTTTTGAAGGGTGGTAGAAGTGTTAGAGGTTGAAAGCTTGAGTTATTCTTATGGGAATAGGGAGATCTTAAGGGAGATTTGCTTTTCGCTTAGCAAAGGAGAGATACTCTTCATACTTGGACCAAATGGCTCAGGAAAGACTACACTTTTGAAGTGTCTGAATGGAATTCTAAAGCCAAAAGGAGCGATTTATGTTGAAAAAATGGATATGAAGAAATTAGAGCCATCTGAAATTGCAAAAAAGTTTGGATATGTGCCACAAAGAGGAGAGATAAATTTTCTTACAGTTTTTGATGCGATCCTTCTTGGAAGAAAGCCATACCTGAGGTGGGATGTAAGCGAGAAGGACATAAAGATCG
>JANXER010000004.1:0-49327 GCA_025057955.1 Candidatus Methanomethylicaceae archaeon
TTTAGCCTTCAATTCCTTCAATCTCTCAATCTTCTTCTTTAATCTCTCCTTCCAATTCTTTGGCAATTTCCTTTTATGATAGCAAGTTTTTGCAGCTTCTAAATTGGCCATGATTGCATAATATTTCTTTAGATATATTGGATCATCTTTATTCACCTTGAAGCTTTCCAAGGCATTTTTAACGGCAATAGATGCATGATATGTTCTGAACACCTTGGCAGTTAGCCCTGGTAGAACTTCTGCTAAATAAGCATTTACTTTTTGCGATCTCACACCTTCAAATATGTATTCTCCTCCCTCGGCTATGAATTCCTTCAAATTTTTATAAACGGGCTCTGGTGGGATTATTGTTCTTATCCATCTCACAGAATCCTTTCCCAGAAAGTCGAATGTTATACTTCCATCGGGATTGAACTTTATATGCTCTGATCTTAATGTTGTTGCTCCTACAGTATCCACCTCATCTTCATCCTTCTCATCACCCACCCTCATTTTCAATTCATCTATTAAATAACAAACTGTGGCTATTTTTCTCTCAAAGGGATCTCTTGACTCCAAACCATTAGCAATATGATTTCTCACTTTGTCTATTACTTTTGCCAACTCCCATGATTTATTGAATTTTTCAATATCTCTACATTGCTTTAAGTAAGTGCTATCTGAAAGCCAAACATATTTCATCTTTCCAATTAATTTATCTCTCCATTTAGCTATCCAAAGGGAGTGAGGATCAAAAACTACTGCTTTCCAAGATGATCCATTGTTTGGTGGATCAGGAATTTTAGCATCTGGAGATAGATTTAAAATAACATCTTCTGTCTTAATTGCTGGCTTCCATCTTCCTCTTAAAGGATGATCTCCTCTTCCAATGAATATACTAGCTGGCTCTGCTCTATAATTTGAGATTTCCATTAATATTCCATTCACAATTGCATATCCATATTTCTTCTTATTTTCTTCTCTTATCTTCTTTCTCTCCTGAGCCAGAAGCTTTTTCTCCTCTTTACTCATGCTTTCCTTTTTAAGCCTCTCCTTATCCAGCCATTCTATTATTTCTGAAAAATCGAAATCCTCTGGCTTTATCTTCCCCTTTATTCCCAATGCCCTTCCAAAATCCTTAAAGAAATTTCTCACAAATACTCTATCCTTTGCATAATCTGTTGAAAGCTTCTTAACCCAAGCTACTGCCATTTCCTCTTGTTCTGGCGTCAATTTTATTTCATTTCCTCTGAACTTTATTCTGAAGCCAATAGGTTCGTATTGTGGAATTAAGATACCATTGTGAATTAGCTGCCATATCTCCATTTTTTCCATTGCCATAGAAATAAGGCAAAAAATTACATAAATTTTTCTTCATAATTGTTTTTTTTATATAAGACTCTTTAATAAAAGATAAAATAATATTCTTATAATATATATAATTATTTTTCTTATAAAATTTTTATTTAGGATTAGCTTATAAGGAACTTTTGCGGATTTTTTGGCACTGAAGGGAACTTAATGAAAAATCTTGCCATTTTAGAGGTGATTTTAGAGAACTTCATGTCCTATGAGTACGCTAGAGTACCTCTGAGGAGGGGATTAAATTTAATTTGCGGTCCAAATGGCTCGGGAAAATCTTCAATTCTTCTAGGTATATCAGTGGCTACTGGACAGAGCTATACTGAGCGCTCAAAGAGATTAGCAGATCTTATAAGGAGAGGAAAAGATAGTGCTAGAGTTACCCTAATACTAGATAATAGTGAATCTGATGGGAAGCGACCAATTCCATACATAAGTAGTGATATAATATCCATCTCTCGGTATCTAAAAAAAGATGGAAAATATTGGTTTGAAATAAATGGAAGAGAAGTTAGCAAGTTTGATATTGAAAGACTCTTCAAAAGTGTTGGAATGAATCCCGATAATATGCTTATAATAATGCATCAGAATATGATAGAGGAATTTGCTATAACTTCCCCTGAGGATAAACTAAGGATGGTTGAAGAAGCTGTGGGCTTTTCCCAGTATAGAGAGGCAATATATGAATCTGAAGAGAAGCTCAATAGAATTGTTGGAGAAGAGGAAGCAACTTCTCAGCTCTTAGCAAGTGCTGAGCAGAATTTATCATATTGGAAGGAGCTGAATGAAAAATATAATGAGAAGAAAAGATTACTTGAGAGAAAGCACTACTTAGAGAGAGAGTTAATTTGGTCTCAAATAATAAGACAAGAAAGCATAATTGCTCAATTAGAGGAGAAAGTTCGCTTCAAATTCTCTCAATTAAAATCTGTGGATGAGAGACTTTTGGAAAAATTGAATATGGCAGAAGCCCTTTGGATAGAATATCTCTCACTTAAGGAGAAATTAAGAAAGCTACTATACAATGGTAAAAATTTTGAAGAAATAGGAATAATTGATGAGAAATTGGATAAGGCTGTGAAGGATTATGTTAATACAAGGGTTGAAGAGGCCATACTTAAATATCGTAGAGAGGAAATAGAAGGTGAAATTAAAGAGCTTGAAAATTCCTTAAAAGAGGCAAGGAATGTATATTCAGAGCTTGAGAAGCTAAAGGTAGGTGATAGAATTTTTACTAATAGAGCCCCCTCAGAGATATCTGATGAAATTAGATTTATAAATGCACATTTGCTCTCTCTTGGAGATATACCAGAGGATACACCTTCTCTCTATCAAGCCTATTTGAAAACTTATAATGAATTGAAACAGAGAATAGTAACTGTAAGTGAGAATAGAAAAAAAGTGCTTGAAGAGTTGGAGGAAAGAAAGAAAGTATGGCGAAGAATTATGGAGAATCTCATTGATGAAGTCAATCCAATTTATCGTGAAATTCTGAGTAAAGTGGGTGGCACTGGAGGCTTAAGATTAGTTAATATGGAAGATCCTGAGAAAGCTGGATTGGAGATAACTGTTGGATTTAGGGGATCTGCACCTGTTCTCTTAAATGCATATTCACAAAGCGGAGGCGAAAGAGCTGTAGCCACCATGGCTTTTCTTCTTGCGCTTCAGCATCATCTCAAATCTCCAATAAGAGCCATTGATGAATTTGATGTACATATGGATCCACATAATCGAGAGGCTGTTATGAGAATGTTGTTCTCCTTTGTAAATGAAAATCCAAACGTTCAATTCATAATAATAACCCCAAGCCAAATGAGCATTATTAGTGAATCTGCCAACATAATATTCATTCAAATTGTTCATGGAAAATCGGAGGTCGCTAAGATTGCCACAACGCAAAGATGAATATTATGAAGAGTTGGCCAAGATAATAAACTTATGCCAAAGCATAAGGACAAAAGGAGAAGATCCTTTTCTAATAGACATTCCTCAAAAGCTTCAATTATTGAGAAAGCTGCTACCAAAATGGAAGCTCATAGAGGAATTATTGATGGATGCTGAAGCCATGAAGGAGCTCTCTCTTATGGTGAAATTACAAAGCGACTGGATTAAGAGAAAAGCCTCAGGTCTTTTCATAGATCCATTTCTTATAAGGGCGAAGATATCCCTTATGGGTAAGAAGGAGCTTGCTTCTGCATTTCTTTCATCATGGCATCCCATTGTTAGCTTGGAACAACTCACTTCGAAAAAACTTGAAGAAGCACTTGATTATTGGAGAGCGCTTATTCCTCTCTCCCAGAGGCTCAAGGAATTGGAAGAAGTGAGGAAAATTGAAGAAAGTACTTTGAGCATATCAGATTTAATGAAATTGAAGTTTTTATCAGATAGAACATTTGAGGAAGAGCTTTTAAGAATGAAGGAGGAGCTTAAGAATCTTAAAGAACCAATAGATTATTGGAAATTTGTGGTTAAAGAAGATTATGAGAGCACTATTTTAAGAGCTTATATTCTCAGCTTTATAATATCTGAAGGTTATGTTGATTTAATGTTTAATCCCATTGAGGAGAGAATCCTAATACTACCGAGCTCAGCTTCTAAAAAGAAGACTCCTAGATCTTTCCCAATAGCTGTTAATTATGAAAAATGGATGGAGAAGAAAAATGAACGAAGAGGTTAAAATATCTAGAAAATTGAGAAGAGCTGCTTTGCTTCTGCTATTTCAACATCATAGACTTCCTGGTGCAAAGGGCTGGGAATTGAGAAAGGCATTGGGCAAGGATTATATGAAAATCATAAAACTTCTCAATAGAAGATTGGAGGAACTTGGCTTAGAAATTAAGATAGTACATGAAAGTGGAAGTGAAGAATATACTGAGGAAGATTTCGATAGAGCCAGATTTTATGTTGTTTGTAAATCTCCGGCTATTGAGGAATTATCTGGATGGAGGATAGATTCGCTTGCAGTATTAGCTGCTTCTATTGCATATATAATCTCAAAGCAGGGAAGGGTGAATAGAAGTGAGGTTGAGGAGTTGCTTAGGGAAAAGTTTCCAGATTGGAAAATTGAATATGACTTAAATAATTTCATAAGAAGAGGCTACTTAAGTGAGGATGACTCTGGAAATCTTTATATTGGCTGGAGGACTAGAGCTGAAATAGATAAAAAAACCCTTCTTGAGATAATTGCTGGTTACTTTCCTTCGGAAGAAAATCAAAAATTGTAAGTAAATCTTTATATATAATTTTTACAAAAAAAGTTAATTCTATGTCAAGCGAGATCTATGATGTTATAATAATTGGATGTGGCCCAGCGGGCGCTTCTGCAGCCATATATGCTGCAAGAAAGAAGCTGAGAGCTCTTGTAATTTCAAGGGATTTAGGAGGACAACTTCTAATAGCTGGCAGATTGGAAAACTATTTAGGCTTTATTGGTGGAGAGAGCTTTAATCTAATTGAAATAATTGAAAGGCAATTAAGGGAACTTAATGTAGAAATTGTACTTAATGAAGTAAAAAAAGTTGAAAAAATGAATGAAATTTTCAAGGTTATTACAGATAAAGAGGCTTTCCTTGGAAGATCTATTATAGCAACAGGCGGAAGCATTCCAAAAAAACTAGGCATTCCTGGTGAGGAAGATTTTATTGGTAGAGGCGTTAGCTATTGTGCCATATGTGATGCTCCATTCTCTAGAAATCGCACTGCTGCTGTGATAGGAGGAGGTAATTCTGCCTTTCATGCTCTTCTCACTGTGGCTAAATATGCTAATAAAGTCTATTTAATACATAGAAGGGATAGCTTTAGAGCTGATCCCATTCTAATAGATGAAGCGAGGAAATTGAATAATGTGGAATTTTTAATGAATAGTACTGTGGAAAAAATCTTTGGAAAAAATAAGCTCGAAGGAATTGTGATTAAGAATTTATTGGATGGTAAAACATACAATTTAAACATGGATGTTATATACATAGAAATTGGGCGTGAAGTAAATATAGATTATATTAAGCATTTGGTTAAAACTGATGAATCTGGTTATATTATTGTTGATAAGCATCAGAGGACTTCTTGTGAGGGTATATTTGCTGCAGGAGATATTACCGATAGACCTTATAAACAAGCTATAGTGGCAGCAGGAGATGGAGCTGTTGCAGCTCTTTCAGCCTATGATTATATAGTCTATTCAATAAAAAATTTAACATCTCCTTCAAAGTAAATAACACTTTCCTCCAAAGCCACCTTGAACGCTCTTATAATTAAATTCTTCATTATTCCTAATTTAATAGCCTCATAAAATTTTCTATCCATATTATAGTTTATGGATATGCTATGAGCATCCTTTCGCATTATTATGAATATGATCATTGGCTTTGCATTACAATTCATCATATCTAATAATTGTCTTGAACCTCGAAGAGTTGGAGCATCTGGAAAAAGCGCAATTCCATTTTCACAAAGAGTACATCCTTTTACCTCAACAATATATTTTACATCATCTTTTCTCAATAAGAAATCTATTATTGATTTACCACATCTTATATTTTCCTCTATAATCTCAAATTTCAGAATGGATTTCTCTATCATTTTCTTCAAAATTAAATTTGGCATTCTTGAGTCCACAATAACCCAATATCCATTAGATTTTACTGCTATAACATCGTATTCCGTTTTCCTCTTATCATGAGAGACTTTCTTAAATAATATCCTTCTATTTGGTATTAAAAGCTCTCTTAATCTTCCTGGATCATGAAGATGACAAGTTAGCTTTCTATTATTATAATTAACTAATACCGTAAATCTATTTAATCTCTCTAAGAATTCCCCCTCATACAACTCTCCCTCAATCTTCATTAAAATCATGTTCTCAAAAATAATATTTATTTGGGTTTTATAATCTTTAGTGAAATGTTGCTTTCAAAACCCATTCAAAAATTACTTGAAGAGAAGAGATTTACTAAATTCACTGAACCTCAAGAGAAGGCTATTCCACTAATACTTGAAGGCAAGAATGTATTAATAATAGCTCCTACTGGAACGGGAAAAACTGAAGCAGCCTTTCTTCCCATTCTGGATATGTTGATTAGAGAGGGTAGAAGAGGGGGAATTAGCGTTCTATATATTACTCCCCTTAGAGCTCTAAATAGGGATTTAATGGATAGATTACATTGGTGGTGTAGTAGACTGGACTTAAAAATATCTGTTAGACATGGGGATACTGAAACGAAGGAAAGGGGAAGACAAGCTTTATCTCCTCCAGATGTATTAATCACAACACCAGAGACGCTTCAAGCCATTCTTCCTGGTAAGCGATTGAGAAAACATTTATCAAAGGTAAAATGGATTATAATTGATGAAGTTCATGAATTAACAAATGATAAGAGAGGAAGCCAGCTTTCCATTGCTTTAGAGAGAATTAGAAAAATCACTGAAGAGGAACCTCAAATAATTGGACTATCTGCAACCATTGGTTCTCCTGATGAGGTTTCGAAGTTCTTAGTTGGAGTAGGAAGAGAATGTGAAATAGTGCGAGTCTCCATAGCCAAGGATATGAAGCTGAGCGTTGAAATGCCTGATGTGAAGGATATTGATTTAAAGCTAGCGGAGAAAATTGCCACTTTTCCCGAGGTGGCCGCAAGATTAAGATTAATGAAGGAATTGATAGATGAAAATAGATCAGCGTTAATATTCACCAATACTAGATCTGAGGCAGAGGTTCTTGCTAGTAGATTTAGAGTATGGGATATGAATATACCAATTAGTATACATCATGGTAGTTTATCAAAATCCTCTAGAGTTGAAGCTGAGAGTGGACTAAAGAGAGGAGAACTAAAGGGCGTTGTATGTACTTCCTCCCTTGAACTTGGAATAGATATTGGCACAATAGATCTTGTAATTCAATATAATTCTCCCAGGCAAGTTACAAGGCTTTTACAAAGAGTGGGTAGATCGGGTCATTGGGTTGGAGGAACTTCAAAGGGTGTCATAGTAGCTTTAGATTCGGATGATGCTCTTGAGTCTATTGTAATAGCTAGAAGGGCTCTTAGGGAAGAGCTTGAGAGAGTGGAGATGGTGGAAAAACCACTTGATGTTCTTGTACATCAAATAGCGGGATTAATTATTGAGTATGGAAGATTGAAGTTCAATGATATTATGGAATTGGTGAAAAAGGCCTATCCATTTAGGAATTTAACAGAGGAGGAATTGAAATCAGCTTTGGAATTTATGAGTAATAGAAGGCCAAGGCTAGCATTATATATACCAGAGGAAGATGTTGTAATTAAGGCAAGACCATATGATGCAGTGTTCAAATATTATTTTGAGAACCTATCCATGATACCTGAGGAAAAACATTATCTAGTAATAGATGAGGAGAAGGATGAAGCTGTTGGAATGCTTGATGAAGCATTTGTTGCAGAATATGGTGAGCCTGGTGTGAAATTCATTGTTAGAGGATCTCCTTGGAGAATTCTTCATATATACAAGGATACAGTATATGTCAAAGCTGAAAATGATCCATTAGGTGCCATTCCTGATTGGGTTGGAGATGAAATTCCAGTTCCCTTTGAAATTGCACAAGAAGTGGGAGCAATTAGGGAATTGGTTAATAGAATGATAAAGAGCGGAAGATCTCATGAAGAGATAATAGATATTCTTGAAAAGCATTATCCGGCTCCTAGAGAGCTTCTCAATAAAGCCACAGCTGAGATTGTGGAGCAAGCAGAAGGAGTATGGGAAGTGCCTACGGATAAAATAATCACTATAGAGTGTTGGGAGGGCTATGTAATCATAAATTGTGCCTTTGGTCTAATGATAAATAAAGCTCTTTCGAGATTATTGGGCTATTTGATTAGTGAGCGTACTGGAAGCGGTGTTGGGGCCTCTCAAGATCCATATAGAGTTTTTCTGAAGACCTTCATTAATGGAAGGGAAGTGGCAGAGATTCTGAGGAATATAGATGTGGAAGATTTAGATAATTTAATTGAAATTTCCATTGAGAAAACAGGGTTATTCAAGAGGCGTTTACTACATGTAGCAAAGAGATTTGGAATTATTGCTAAGGATGCTGATCTAAGTGAAGTAAGCTTACAGCAGCTTGCAGAAAACCTCAAGGATACTATAATATGGAGGGAGGCATTGAAGGAAATCTCCCATAAGGATTTAGATATTAAGGGATTAAAGGAAGTTATTAGAAAAATTAGAGAGGGATATTTTAAAATAGTTGTTATGAATGAGGAGCTTCCATTATCTCCCATATCCAGGCTTGGAATAAGAAAGCTAAGTTGGAAGACGGATTTAATTCCTGCGGATAGATTGAGAAGAATTATGATAGAGTCTGGAAAAGCTAGATTATTGAATGAAGCCAGAGTAGCATTATGTTGTGATTGCCTCAGATATGTGGAAAATATTAGAATTAAAAACTTTAAGATGAACTGTCCAAATTGTGGATCAATGAAAATTGCCCTTCTTGATGCAGATCCTAAAGAGGTATTACAAATGGCCTCTGAAGTATTAGATAAAAAAAGGCCCTCTGAGAAATTTAAGAGACTCTATAGAAATGCCATGGAGATTGGGGAGCTCATTGCCACTTATGGCCTTCCTGCTGTAATGGCTATTGCTGCTAGAAATCTTTCAAAAACTTCTATATTAAGAATAGCCTCCGCTAATATCTCAGATATGGATTTTCTAGTGGATATGATTTTAAGAGAGGAGAGGGAAAGCCTTAAAAGTCGTTATGAAAGCTATTAAGCTATATAGCTTGAACTCCTTCCTTCCTCTGAAGACTGTGCTATCATGGGAAGAGGTATGGGTGGAGGAATGTTTAATGATTTAGCAATGATTACTCCTTCTATGAAGGAGGCATTTGCCACGCTTTGTAATATTTGTGCTGGAATAGCCTTCTTCTTTTCATAGTTTTTTCTAATTTCCTCTAATTCCTCTTTACTTCCTGAGATTCTTATCAATCCTTTTATTATTATATTGGCTATTGCTGGATTATAGTTGGCAGTGAATATGAAGCTAAATTCAAGTCCATCACTTATTGGAGTTAACCTCATTATGCTTATATTAGTGGTTATTTGAATATTTGTAGGTTCTGAGATTTCCAAGAATCTCTCCCCAAGCATATAGTTTATTACTATATTCAAGTTCAATTTCTCTCTCTCCTCCAACCATATTTCCTAAGATCATAAAATGGAAAATCCGTTATAATCCCCTTTATCATTTTATCTCTTATTTCAACCTCAACTTCACCTTTAATATTGATTGGTACATAGGCCATTGCTATGCTACTATTCAATATGGGAGAATAAGTTCCACTTGTTATAGTGCCAACAAGATCTCCCTTGAAATAAACTTTATAACCACTTCTAGGCACACTTCTATCAAGCATCTTGATTCCAACCCTTATTCTTATTGGTTTAGATTTCTCTAATGCCTCCTTTCCTATAAAAATTGGTTTATTCATTTTTACAGCAAAATCAAGCCTAGCCTCAAATGGATTTATTTCTTCATTCAATTCATTTCCATAGAGTGGAAATCCAGCCTCTATTCTGAGTACATCCCTTGCGCCAAGACCAGAAGGTTCAGCTCCTAAGGAAATTAAAGAATTCCAAATTTTCAATGCTTTTTCCACATCCCTTGATATTATTTCAAAGCCATCCTCACCAGTATATCCCGTTCTAGTGATTATACAATCTGCTTCCATTATTTTTGTTCTTAAACCTCTAAACCTCTTAACTAGACTTAAATCCTCCTTACATATTTGTTGAAGACAACCCTCAGATTTAGGGCCTTGTATTGCTATCATGAAGCTTTCATCAGAGATATCCTCTACTTCAGCTTCAAAGCCCATAATTTCCTTTTCAATCCAATTGATATTCTTCTCTCTATTTATTGCATTCCAAACGATTAAAAAGGAGTTTTTCTCAATTCTTGTCACTATAACATCATCCTTTATGCCTCCATTCTCATTACACATGAGAGAATATCTTGCTTGATAAATTTCTAAATTGGAAATTTCATTGGTCATTATATAGTCTAGGAACTCTCCAGCATCGCTTCCAGATATTATAACTCTTCCCATGTGACTTGTATCAAAAATTCCTACGTTGGTTCTTACGTTAAGAGCTTCCTTTGAAATACCATCATACCATATCGGCATATCATATCCTGCAAATTCTCCTAAATGAGATTTACTTTTATGGAATTCATAGAGTGGAGTTTTTCTTCCCATATGACTTTTTCACCAAAATCTAAATTACTTATTATTAAGACAATCAAAAATTTTTCGATATTATTCGCTATTGAAAGAAGAATTATTAATTTAACTATATCCTGGCATTTTGGTCAATTCATTCAAGAAATCTCTTGATTTAAGATATTCAAGGAATTTTTTCACATAAGCATTATCTGGATTAATAATAAAATCATATTCTTCATAACACCAAGGAATGAAATCTAATCCATATTGAATAGCTGAATTCATAATTCCAATGCCTACATCTGCTCTACCTTGACTAATTGCTGCTGCAACTGCAGAATGAGTTTTTGCCTCCCATCTATATCCTCTTATTTTATTGATTACATTTTGGAAGTTTAAATTTCTCTCCTTACACATTTTTTTTATCATATAGTCTATAAGTACTCTTGTGCCCGAACCTCTATTCCTATTAATGAACATTACATCTTCTCTTAGAAGATCAACAATTCCTTTTATATTCTTTGGATTTCCTTTTTTAACCATCATCCCTTGCATCCTCTTATATCCTTTAATTAAATACTCTTTTGGAATTCCCATCCTCAATAAATATGGCTCATTATAGCTCATTGTTTCAGGATCTAGCAAATGAACTCCAGCTATATCTGCCTCTCCTCTTTTTATGGCCTCAAGGCCGCCCATTGAGCCAATGTTAACTAGCTTAGCTCTAACTCCATATTTTTCAAATAGCCTCTCTATTAATAAATCCAAGGCTGGACAATTACTCCCCATGATTACTAAATCTGCTAATTCCTCATGGAATAAATTAACTTCAACCAATTCCCCTCTTTCCAAAAATTCTCTATCTTCCCTCACTATTATGTAACCATCGGATTTACAAAGCTCTCCTATTGCTCCAGAACTTGCAAATATGGGGAAGGCTATAATTTCTTCCTTCTTCTTAATTAAATGGACTGGAAGGAACCATCTTCTTCCTTTGATGGCATTTACTCTTTCAGCCAATTTAGCAATAACTCTTTTGCTTTGTTCTCTTCTCATATAGATATGATTAATGTAAGGTTTGACAACTTCATTAAATACTATCAATGCTGAGACTGGATAGCCAGGCAGACCAAAGATAGGTTTACCATTATGCATTGCTATAACTGTGGGCTTTCCTGGCTTTATATTAAGTCCATGCACTAGTATTCCTTCATTGCATACTTCTTCTAAAATTCTATAAACAATATCACCAGCTCCTGCGGAAGTTCCTCCAGAAATTATTATAGCATCACATTTTTCTAAACCTTCAATTAATAGCCTCTTTATTTCTTCGTAGACATCCCTTGTTCTTCCAAGAAATATGGCATCAACATCCTCTTCCTTCAAAGCTGAAAGAATGGATAGAGAATTAGTATCATAAATTTTACCAAATATTAGCCTCTCTCCTTGAGCTATTAATTCATCCCCAGTAGATATAACTCCAACTCTCAATTTTTTAAATACTTCAATCTTCTTAATTCCAAGGGCTGCTAATACTGCTATCTCCCTTCTTCCCAACTCAGTTCCCTTTCTCAAGGCAATTGTTCCTATTTCAATATCAGAACCTGTAAATGCTATATTCTCTCCTGGAGTAACTGATTTGAAGATATAAACGAATTCTCCCTCCCTCTTAGTATACTCTATCATTACAACAGCATCTGCTCCCCTTGGTATTGGCGCACCCGTTGAAATCTCCATACATTCCCCTTCTGAAATTTCTCTTATCTCAGAATCTCCTGCAGCTATGCTACCTATACATTTCAATTTAATGGGATTTTGTTCAGAAGCTCCTTCAATGTTTGAAGAAATTACAGCATATCCATCCATTTCCGCTCTATCGAAGGGCGGTAGATCTATGCTAGAATAAATGGATTTTGCTAAAATTCTTCCATGGGCATCTTCTATATCTATAATTTCAATCTCTCTTTCTAAATTTCTAATAATTTTTTCTAAAGCTTCCTCTATGCTTAATAATCTATGGAAAATTTTCCTCATCATTAATCAACTCCACTTCCACTTCCTCTCCTTCTTCCAATCCTTCTAAATCCTCCCTTATAATAATAAGGCCATCAGCCTTAGTTATGGATGATAATAATCCTGCTCCTGTAATCATTATTGGATCTGCTATAAACTTTCCATCAATGCTTCTTATTTTTGCTCTTAAGAAATGTCTTATTCCTGGTGTAGTTGGAACTCTTCTACTTAATATCGCCTTAATCCTTCTTCTCTTCCCTCTTTTTCTTCCAGTCCATATATTTATCAAAGGAAGAACAACAAATTCAAAGCCTATTAAAGCTGCTACTGGATAGCCTGGAAGCATTATTAAGGGCTTCTCATTCACTATACCAGCACTTGTTGGCTTTCCCGGCTTAATAGCCATGCCATGAAATAGCATTGAAAAATATTTCTCTATGATTTCTGGTAGGAGATCCTTCCTACCTACAGAAGTACCTCCTATTGTTATTATCATATCAGAACTACTGGATAAATCATTTATAGCACTCAATATTTCATTATAATCATCTTTAACAATTCCTCTATCTATAACTTCACATCCAGCCTCTTTCAAAGCTCCAATAATCATTGGTCTAGTGGAATCTACTATTTTTCCAACTTCTAATTTTTCATGATAATTAATTAATTCATCTCCTGTAGAAAAAATTCCAATTTTAGGTTTTCTTCTAACTAATACTTCCCTCACACCTATGGAAGCAAGCACTCCTATGTGGTGATATTTCAATAATTTTCCTTTACTTACCACAATTTCTCCCTTTTTTATGTCCTCTCCTTTGAGAGATACATTAGCAAATCTAGCCACAGGCCTTTTTACTTTGACAAATCCATTTTCTAATTCGCAATCCTCTATCATTACAACAGCATCTGCTCCCCTTGGTATTGGCGCACCCGTTGAAATCTCCATACATTCCCCTTCTGAAATTTCTCTTATCTCAGAATCAGCGTATATTATTCCCTTGAGCTTTAATATGGCTGGATTATATGGATTTGCACTGAAAGTTTCATGAGATTTTAAAGCAAAGCCGTCCACTGCTGCTCTATCAAAGGCTGGAACATCTATTTCAGATATAATATCTTCAGCTAAAATTCTTCCAATAGCCTCGGATAATGGAAGTTTTTCACTTTCAAAGCTTTTATTTCCAAATTTTTTCATGAGTATTGCTAAGGCCTCATCTAATTTCTTTAACTCTTTAAATCCTCTTCTCATTTAAACCACTAATATCCTTGAGCTTTGGTGATTCGAACATCTTCTATAACCATAGCAGGTGTGAAAACTGGCGTTCTAACTTCCCACCATTTTATCCAATTTCTATTTTTACAAATGCCAAGTACGGAATTGAAGATTCTTAATAAGTTCTCACTTATTCTTACACCCTTAAGTGCGCCTTTAATTTCTCCTCCTTCTATTAAGAATATTCCATCTCTACATATTGTTGAGAAATCTCCTATGCTATAATTTTGAAATCTTGTATACCAATTGCTTACAACAAATATTCCATTTTTCACTAATTCAAGAGCTTCTTCAAAAGATAAATCGCCAGAATTAATTAGGATATTCCATGGATGTGGCGCAATCCAACCAGCATTTCCCGTACTTTTTGTTTTAAATTTAAAAGCTGTCTTGGAATTATGTAGATATCCCATTAATATACCATTGTCAATAATTTTATTTTGCATTGTAATAATTCCTTCATCATCAAATTGCCTTGAATTTGGTCCTTCATCTAAACTTCCATCATCTATTATTGTGAGCTTTTCAGAAACTATTTTTTTCCCAATTTTATTGGCTAGACATGAAAATCCAATATCAACATAGAAGGCAGAAGCTGAAGTGATAAGACTCTCTAATAAGTTTGCTGCTATTATTGGTCCTATTAACATTCTATATTTGCCCTCATTCCAGCTTAGGAACTCTTTTCCTTCTCTTACTATCCATCCTGCATCTCTTCCCACTTTTTCAGCATTAATGCCATTTATTGAAGTGCTACACCCCAACCCTTGACCGCTCATTTCTCCTCTGAACGCTCTAATATTTAACTCATAGGAGGTTCTTTCATCATATCCTTCAGCACCATTACTACTCAATATATAATATGAAATTAATTTACCATCAAAAATTCCCGCCACTCTTTCCGCTCCTTCTTTAAGTGCTGAATCTATTGCAATTCCAATGCTATCCATCATTTTATTTATAGCAAGCTTCTCCTTAGCATATTTTCTAGGCAATTTCTCCCCCTTTGGTATTTCAAATTCTTCTTCATGGGATAGCTTAACATTCAAAGCCATATTCAATGCTCTCTTCAATCCTTCCTCTGTTATATTTCCAATCCTTCCAATCAATCTTCTTTTTTTCAAAGTACATAGAAAGTTCACAGCTATTACAGACCAATTTTGAATAACATCAATTTTATTATTACTAAATCTTATCATTACTCTATCTACTTTCATTGGAAGAACTATGGCACCATCCATCCCTCTATTCATGAGTCCTTTTAAGACTTCATCTCCAATTTCAAATAACTTCATAATTACTCCTCCGAATATAGACAATTTCTGGTATATTTCCTATAATCCCTATAAACTCTCCCACTATAATTATTGCCCCCCTAATAGTCTTAAATTCCTTTGCTCTCTCCAAACCCCTTTTTAAAGCTTCTTTTCCCTCTCCCTTTGTGGAATTGCATATTGCTGTTGCAGCTGCATCTGCAATTCCCGCGCTATTGGCTATTACTGTAACACTATCTGCTCTACCAAAGCTTAAAGCATGTCCATATCTTCCTGAGCTTGTGGCAATTCCAATGGGCATCTCCTCAGGCTTAATTTTCAAAGCTATTGGAGAATTTTTAATTCCTACTTTGAATTCATTATTCCAAAATAGAGCAATCTCCCCTCCATTCTCTACCATTATATTCTTTGCTCCAACCCTCAAGGCGGCATTCATGGCTATATCTGCTAATACTCCTGCCACCGAGGCCATTGGTCCTACATTAGCTATATTTGAACATTCCACCATTCTCTTAACTATAAAGGGAGCATCTTCTTCAACTTCTATGGGTGAAAGAGCCAATTTGAAAATTGGCCTCTTTGATATATAGGCTTCGAGCATTTTTCTATTGTGCTTCATGGCTATAATAGCACTCTTTATGCCTTCTATGCAATTACACATAATTTTTCCTTGAGATTCTCCCATTCTGTAATGAACCCTTATCATCATTAATATATTTGAGAGAGCAATTATTTTTCGGTGATCGTTTGAAATCCATAAGTGAAATAAATGATAAAATCAAAAGAGGGGAAGCAATTGTAGTTACTGCGAGTGAATTGTGTGATATGGTGAGAAGAGGAGAGAGTATAGAAAATGTTGACATCGTAACTGGTGCTACTTGTGGAATAATGAGCGGCACTATGGCTATATTCTCCTTCAAAGTGGCAGAGAGGGGGGAATTCTATAAAGCAAAGGCAGTATGGATGAATGGTGTTCCAGCATTTCCTGGCCCTTGTCCAAATGAACGCTTGGGAATTATTGATGTTATAGTCTATGGCACTGAGCGTAGTACGCAAAAATATGGTGGAGGGGCCCTTCTCTATGACTTAATCCTTGGAAAAAATATAGAAGTTGAAGTTAAAACTGAGGATGGTAAATATTTCAAAAAGGATGTAAACCTAAAGGATATGATTTATGCTAAAATGCTTAATACAAGAGCATGTTTCAAAAACTATATGGCTTTTGTAAATCCTCTACCAACCTCTGTTAAAACAATTTTCTCAGTAAAGCACCTAATTGGTCCATTTAATATGGCTACGGTCTCAGGATGTGGTGAACTTAATCCACTGGAGAAAGATCCTTTTCTGAAGACTATTGGAATTGGCACGAAATTACTAGTAAATGGAGCTATAGGCTATGTAATTGGAACTGGAACAAGAGCTACTAGGGATCGACCAAATCTTGCAATTCTCTCTGAGATTAAGGGTATGCTTCCTGAATTTATAGGTCAATTCATAACATCAGTAGGCCCAGAAATTTACAATTCCATAGCCATACCAATACCAATAATAAATGAAGATATTCTTAGAAGCACAATGAAATTGGATGAAGAAATTGCTTTACCAATAGCTAATATCAATGATAGAACCATTATAGGATGTAGCAATTATGGAAGAGTTTGGCAAGGGGTAGATTTAGAAGTGCACTTTGATAAAGAAAAGTGCATTGATTGTGAGGAATCTCCATGTCCTATTTCCATATATTGTCCAACAGAGGCCTTTGATGGCAAAAATTATCAAAAATATAAATGTTTTGAATGTGGAGCTTGCACATGGTTATGTCCCAGAGGGGCCTTTAGTGCTAGGCTTGGAAGTATATACTTAAACGAAATGGAGATACCAATAATGCTTAGACAATCCTGTAGAAAAAGAGCTGAGGAATTGGCAAAGAGATTGAAAATTCTCATTGAAAGAAGTGAATTTCTATTAAGTGAACCAAGTGAAGGATTGGTGTTATCATGAAGGTTACATTTTCAGCTCCTGGAAAGATTACAATATTTGGTGAACATGCTGTAGTATATGGAAGACCAGCAATAGTAGGCAGTATAGATAAGCGAATATATGTTACTATGGAGAGGAGAAATGATAATTGTATAAAAATATTGGCTGAGGATTTGAGCTTCAAGGGATTATCAATTAAAATTGGAGATAGAATTGAAGTGGAGGCAAATGATAGAATTTTAGAAGCTCTCAAATATATAGTCAAAGCCATAGAAATAGCCTCTGAATATATTAATGAGAAATCTGGTATGAATATTTCAATTTCCTCAGAAATGCCAGTTGGAGCTGGACTAGGCACTTCAGCAGCAATAACTGTGGCCACATTAGCTGCATATTCTTATATACTTGGTCATGAACTTAGCCTTAATGAAATAGCTAAACTTGGACATACTGTAGAGCTAACTGTTCAAGGAATTGCAAGTCCAATGGATACCACTATATCAACATTTGGCGGCCTTATTTATCTAATGCCAAATGTTGGTTTTGAACAACTCAGCCTTAATAATGAATTGGATTTAATATTAGGCCATGTTAAAAGGGATGAATCCACAGCAAAAATGGTAAAAAAAGTTAGAGAGATAAAAGAAAGAAATGAAAAAATTATTGAAATGATAATGAGCTCTATAGGAGCAATTGCTGAAGAGGGAAAATGGGCAATAATAAAAGGAGATGTGGAAAAACTAGGATTATTAATGAATATAAATCATGGACTTCTTGAGTCTTTAGGAGTTTCCACCAAATTAATAAATGATATGGTTTATGCCTCTAGAAATGTAGGAGCAATAGGGGCAAAACTAACTGGAGCTGGAGGCGGCGGCTGTATTATAGCACTATGTCCTGGAAGAAAGAAGGAAGTGTCCTTAGCCATAAAACTCGTTGGAGGTAATCCCATGGACTTTAAACTATCTATGGAGGGATTAAAAAGACATAATACGCAACTCTTATAAGCTGGGTGGATTATCTAACCACTTGGTGAAGACATTTGAAAAGGAATTTATGGGCGGTTTCCTCCATAATTTTTCTAATTTGGGCTATTGTTGCAACTTCAGCATCAGTAAATTACTATCAGCTCTCTCAAAATCAAGAAACCACAATTAAAAATCTTCAAGCGATTATATCTGAAACCTCCTTAAAAGTCAATATTGCAATAAACTATGGAAATGGAACAACTATATGGTATAATAATACCTATTTCCCAATAGGATTTTCATTATTCAATGCTACACAAAAGCTCTTTAAAGTGAAATATACTGTATATCCCTTTGGGATATACATAAATTCAATAAATAATGTTTCTGAGGATCCTTCGGCTGGAAAATATTGGATTTGGTACTATTGGGCCTCAAATAAATGGGAAATGGGTCCTGTGGGCTCTGATCAATACATACTGAAGAATGGAGATATACTAAAATGGGAACTCATCAAATTTTAATCCATTTCTTTTTATTGTACTTATCAATCCTAGCATAAGCAATATAGTAACTGCCTCTGTGATTGGGCCTACAGCATAAAGAAATCCTCCACCCGCTGGTAAAAATAAACCAACAATTGCTATTATTAATGCATAGAACCAGTCAAATCCTATAATCACATAAAGTATCCAGGAACTCAAAATATCAAAGCATAATAATAATAGAAAAGCTCCTACCCCAATGCCAATTTTACTTGCTCTTCTAAAAAAAATTCCAGATAGAAATCCAACTATGGCCATTAGAGAGCCATTTATAGCAGTCCAAGGTCCTGGCAATCCTATAGCCATATCAGATATCAAATATGAGGCAAATCCAATAGTCATTCCAGGAAGTGAACCAAGAGCAATTCCTCCTAAAAAAGTAAATACTGCTGGAAAATTCACAAATTGAATTGGACCTATTATATAGTGCTTCATTAGTCTCAAAACAACTGCAAGTGTAATCATCATTCCAATATAAGTCATTCTTTTTGTTTTATTCATATTGATTTACGGTTAGATAATCCATCCATATAAAGTTAATGCTAATTATATTTATAAGAATGATTTTTATAAAGTTTTGAGCGATAAATATGATAAACAAAGATGATGTAATAAAAATTCTAAGGAAAGTTGTAGATCCCGAGCTTGGAATGGATTTAGTTGAAGCGAATATGGTTCGTGATGTTGAAATTTACAATGGAACTGTTAAGATTACCATTGCTCTAACTTCTTCTTCCTGTCCCTTGATGGATAAAATAAAGAGTGAAATATTAAATAACGTAAAAAATTTGCAAGGAGTAAATGAAGTGGAAGTTATTACAACCACAATGAGTGAAGATGAAGTAAGAAAGCTCTTTAATAAAATAAGACAAAGGCGTATGTTTCAAAAACTTCCTAAGAGAAATATAAAAAGAATAATTGCAATTCTATCGGGAAAAGGTGGAGTAGGAAAATCTTCAATAACTGCATTATTAGCTACTGCTCTCATAAAGAGAAAACTTAAGATTGGAGTTTTGGATGCTGATATAACTGGTCCAAGCATTCCAAAAATATTTGGAATAAACTCCATACCATATGTGTTAGAAGGCAAAATCATTCCTCCAGTCTCTAAAACTGGGATAAAGATAATGTCAATGAACTTAATAATTGGTGATGAGGAGCTACCAGTCATATGGAGGGGGCCGCTTGTAAGCAATGCTATTACTCAATTCTACATGAATGTAGATTGGGGGGAGTTGGATTATTTAATAGTCGATCTCCCTCCTGGAACTAGTGATGCTCAATTAACAGTAATGCAATCTTTACCGCTGGATGGCGTTATAATAGTTACTTCCCCTCAAGAGCTTGCAGGAATAATAGTGAGTAAGGCCGTCAATATGTCCATGATGCTTGGAGTAACAATAATTGGTGTAATAGAAAATATGTCCTATGTTAAATGCCCCAATTGTGGTAAGGAGATAAGAATATTTGGGGATTCAAAGGGAAAACTTCTTGCAGAAAAAATGAATACTAAATTCCTAGGCTCTGTACCAATTGATCCAGTGCTTTCCAATGCTTGTGATAATGGAACCATTGAAGACTATAATAATGAAGAGATATGGAATATAATAGAAAAAGCTCTTGATATGATTATTTAATTTTTTGTAAAATTTGCATTAAAATAATAGCAATTATTGTAAAAATACTTCCATAATAGAACGCAAGTGAACTATTAATGGAAAATAGCACTCCTGCAATATAGTTTGTAGGTAATACAGATATCCCTAAAACCATATTGTATATGCCATAGGCCGTGGCTTTATATTCCTTTTGTACAATACTAGGTATTATTGCTCTTTGAGTGGTTTCCACAAATCCTTTATGAATTCCAAATAGCAAAGCTCCAAACATTATCCAAATGAAGCTATTTGCAAATGCCAACATGAGAAATGATAATAAAAGTATTAAATATCCCAATTGTACTGCTTTTGTTCTTCCAATTTTATCTGAGAACTCTCCAGCGGGCACTCCAGCAAGTACATGAAATAATTGAATTTCAGCATATATCAATGGTGCAAATTCCTCTGGTATACCAAATTCTATAGCTTTTAACATTATGAATGCATAACTTATGGCTCCAAAAGAATATGTAGCAATTGTAAGCAAATAAATTGAAAATTTCTTATTAAATGTGAATTCTTTTGCATGAAAATCCGCCATTTTGATTTTTGGCTCCTTTAGAAAAATTATGAGAATGACTATTGCTATAACTCCTGGTAGAGCTGTGAAGAAGAAAGTCCCCCTATATCCAAGAAGTGCAATAAGTGGAAATGCCATGAATGGACCGATGACTGCTCCCACTTGATCCAAAGTTCTATGAATTCCAAAAGCCCTTCCTATTTTGCTATCAACAGTGGATTCTGATATTATGGCATCCCTAGGCGCTGTTCTCAATCCCTTTCCAATTCTATCCAATGATTTAATAGCTAAGACATCAATCCAATTTGTGGAAAATCCCATTAATGGTTTAAATATATTTGAAATTCCATAACCAATTAAAATAATGGGCTTTCTTCTTCCCATTTTATCTGAAATATATCCTGAAAATGATTTCAAAAAGGATGAAATACTTTCAGCTATACCTTCTATTATTCCAACAAATTCCACACTAGCTCCTAGCTGATAAACTAAGAATATTGGAAGAACAGCATAGATAATCTCTGAGCTAATATCAGTAAATAAGCTTACTATTCCTAAAACTATTACATTAATGGAAACCCCGAGCTTCCATACATTACTATTGCTTAATTGCATAGTTGATTGCTCTATCTATAAGCTCATAAGTCTTTCCCAAGTAATTTTCAAATCTCATTAGAGAATTAATTTCCTCCTCGCTGAGATACTTCATTACTTCCTCATTTCTTAATAATTCCTCCTTTATTGTAGTGCCCTCGCTGAATGCCTTCATTGAAATTTTCCTAAGAAGTTCATGAGCTCTTTGCCTTCCCAAACCCTTTCTTGCAAGTGCCATCATTACTGCCTCAGTTAATATTGATCCTTTTGTAATTTCCAAATTTCTTTTCATTCTATCGGGAAAAACTCTAAGGTTTGCAAAAACTCTATCCATTGTTGAAATCATATCGTCCAATATTATGAAAGTATGTGGAATGATGAATCTTTCACTGCTGGAATTTGTCAAATCTCTTTCATGCCATAATGGTATATTCTCCAGCCCAGTTATTACGAAGCCTCTCAAAACTTTAGCTAATCCAGAAACCTTTTCACAATCCACGGGATTTTGCTTATGAGGCATTGTACTACTTCCCACTTGAGCTCCTACCTCAAAGCCCTCTGCTACTTCCAAAATTTCAGTTCTTTGTAGATTTCTAATTTCAGTTGCCATTCTATCCAAGCTGGATGCTAATATTGCTGCCCAACATATTAACTCAGCAAATCTATCTCTACAAACTATTTGTGTGGATATTTCAGCTGATTTTAATCCTAATTTCTCCATAACAATTCTTTCAATTTCAATTCCTCTCTCTCCAAAACTAGCCATTGTTCCTACTGCTCCACTCATTTTTCCAACTAAAACTCTTTTTTTCATTTCTTTCAATCTCTCTAAACTTCTTCCTATTTCAGCTGCATAAACTGCGAGTTTAAATCCAAAGGTTATGGGAACAGCATGTTGTCCATGTGTTCTTCCTACCATTATTAAATCCCTATATTTCAGAGCTAAATTACAAAGTCTATCTCTAAAGTTACTAAGCTTTTTTTCAATAATATTTATAGCATCTCTTATTATGAGAGCCCATGCAGTATCTACAATATCATAGCTTGTGGCACCCCAATGAACATACTTTCCAAATTCATTACATGCTTCAGCAAGTACTTCAACCATTGCCATAACATCATGGCGAGTTTTTCTCTCCCTAAGCTTAACTTTCTCTGGAGTAACTATGCTCGCTTTAGCCATTTCCTTTATTTTTTCAGCTCCTTCCCTTGGTATTTCTCCTAAATCTGCTAAGGCTTCTACAAGTGCAACTTCCACATCAAGCATTCTCTGAAGTCTATTCTCTTCATTAAATAATCTTTTAATTTCTTCACTTCCATATCTTCCAGCGTCTATTGGACAAATTGCCATATTATCTCACTTCCTGCGATCTATTTTTAAACATTTTAGCTTATATAGAAAATATGGATCCTGAAGATATAAAAGTAATAGATGAAAATGCAGAATTCTTTGGAATTTCAAGAATTCAATTAATGGAAAATGCTGGAAAAAGTGTAGCAGAGGCCCTTTTAAAAAGAGTGAATGTAAAAAATAAGAATATTCTCATTTTGGCTTATATTGGAAATAAAGGAGGAGATGGTTTTGTAACTGCAAGGCATTTATTATATCATGGTGCTAATGTTGTAATAATATTGCTTTCTAGACCAGAATTGATTTCAAGCGAGGAAGCAAAAAGAAATTTCTCAATATTGGAAAAACTTTCATCTATATCCATTCACTTTGCACTCCATCCTTCTGATGTTATATCTCTAAAGGAGCTCTTTCAATCAGCAGATGTAATAATTGATGCAATGTTAGGAACTGGAGCAAGAGGAGAGCCAAGAGAACCTATAAAGACGGCTATAGAGATGGCCAATCAATTCAAGGCATTCAAAGTTGCTATAGATGTTCCAAGTGGAGTAGATGCCAAGAGTGGATTTATATATAAAACAGCTTTTAAAGCTGATTTAACTATTACACATCATAAGCCAAAAACTGGATTATTAAATGATGCTGCTAAACCATTTATTGGAGAATTGGAAGTAGCTAATATAGGAATACCTCCAGATGTTGAGCTCTATGTTGGTCCTGGGGATTTGAAAATTGCTATTAAGAAAAGAGATATTTTTTCACATAAAGGTGATAATGGAAGATTGCTCATCATTGGAGGCTCATATAAATATTCTGGTGCTCCTGCTTTAGCAGCTATGGCTGCATTAAAAACGGGAATAGATTTAGCCATAATTGCAGCACCATCTTCTATAGCAAATGGCATTAGAGCTTATTCTCCGGATTTAATAGTTAGACCCTTGCCCTCTAAAGATTTTCTAGATTTAGAATCCCTTGATATAATCAAGGAGGAATCCAAGCGTGTGGATGCTATCGTCATTGGAATGGGATTGGGAATAGAGGAATCAACAATTTCTGCAGCTATAGAGATTATCAAATATTTGAATGATATAGAGAAACCCATGGTTATTGATGCTGATGCACTTAAGGCATTGGGACGAATTAGAGATGAGCTAAAATTCAAAAAATCAGTATTAACACCTCATGCTGGTGAATTTTATGCTCTTACTGGAGAGCGCCTTCCAGATGAAAGTATTTTTGGATGGAGGAGGAGATTAGATATAGTAATGAAATGGGCAATCAAGCTTAATGCTACTATATTATTAAAATCACGCTACGATATAATCACAGATGGAAATAAATTCAAAATTAAAGTAATTGGAAATCCTGGTATGACCATTGGAGGTACTGGTGATGTATTAGCTGGTATGGTTGGAGCTCTTCTCAGCAGAGGCATAGAGCCTTTTAAAGCTGCAACAGCCAGCTCTTTCTTAAACTCTTATATAGGCGATATACTTGAAGCAGAGATGGGTCATCATTATACTGCAAAGGATATTGTTGATAAAATACCTAGCGTAATGAAAAAATTTGGATTATGAGACTTTTTTGAACATATCCTTTGGCGCACCACAAACAGGACAAGTCCATGTATCTGGAAGAGCCTCAAAGGGAGTATTTGGTGGTATTCCACTGCTTGGATCGCCTCTTTTAGGATCATAAACATATCCACATATACTACATACCCATTTATCCATGAAGAATATATAATCATGATTCTATAAATCTTTTATGATTCTTACAAGCTTTCTTATTGTGGCATCTGAAACGCCTGTAATTCTTGACATTTTAGACTTACTATACTTATATCCAAGCTTTTCCATGGCACGATAAACTGTTGCTACAGCAAATCTATATGGAGACTTACCATTAATCAGCCCAAATTTTCTTGCTTTATAAATAATTTCATAACTCTCTTTTAGAATATCACTCTTTACTCCAATTAGATTACAAATTTTTGATATATAAACTTCAGGACTTGATATAGTATTCTTCACCAAACCATTCATTGTCATAAATCTATAAATTTTCCAAACATTACGTTTATCTTTCTTAGAAAAGCAAATTTCATCAATTGTCTTTGGAATTTTATACATTTTACAAGCTGCATATATTGAAGCTATAATGGTTGCATCTATTGAAAGCCTCTTCTTCATTTTTCTAGTATTTATAAAAATGTTTATAGCACTATCTTTTACGAAATTTGGAAGATTCAGCTTTGAGACTGTTTTATTAACTTCTGCTATAGCTTTTGATAGCACTCTTTCTTCATAGCTCATAATTCGCATAATTTTATGTAATCTCCTAAGCTTAGCAGCTCTAATCCATTGTGCTTTTTCTAGGAAGTTCCCCTTTCCATCTCTATTAGTCATGCTTATCACTGTTGTAAGTAGAGTGTTTCTTGTATGAGGGTTTGTCTCATAAGCTTGCTCTTGAATAATTAATCCACAATTCATGCATATTAACTCTCCATGATCTTGCAATATTGATCTAGAACTACAAAGAGGACATGCTATTTTTATCATAATTGTGCAAAAGATATACAGTTTTAACATATTAATAAATATTTTTATAAAAATTTCTCTAGTAAATACTATAATTTTTTATTTTTTATTTAGACCTCTTGATTTATTTTCCTTAAGCTTACTTCGTAAGATAATACCAAGATAACACTATTCCGATTACAGTCAAAATGGTTGCAAATATACTAAGATATATGAAATCAATTATAAGAGCTTGAACATTTATTTCCATTATTGTTAACTGCCTAATTGCATCAGTCAAATAAGTTATTGGATTAATATTTACCACTGCTTGCAACCAATTGGGCATGAGCTCAGTTGGAAAGAATATATTACTTGAAAAAATCAATGGCATCATAATAAGATTTATTAACTGCATAGGTCTCTCCACCCTTGTTGATCTTATGGAAAATGCAATGAATATGGATGATAAACCAGCACTCATTAAAAATATAGCAAGATAAATTCCTAAAATGTTCATTATTGTAAATGTATTGCTAATTCTCAATCCTAATAAATAAGCTAATGCTAAAATCACTGAGGCTTGAAAAATTGCTCTTAATGTTGAATTTGCTATTTTTGAAAATATTATAGCAGCACGAGAAACTGGAGTACTTATTACCTTATCTAAAAATCCCAATCTTCTATCCCAGACTATGGATATTCCACTAAACATAGTTGTCATAACTACAATCATTGAAATCATTCCAATGGACATGAAACTGAAGTAATCTTCTACACCGAAAATACTTTGCATAATCTTCGAACCAATATCCTCAAATATTCGTGAGAGATAAGTTCCATTAAGAATTATAAATCCTTGGGATGGAGGAATAGTAGCAATACCTGGTAAAATAATTTCTGAGGGAATTTCTATATTTTCAGCTGAAAATAAGCCTTGGATATTTATTGATTTCCCTAGAAGTCCCATCCATATTAAGGGTTGAAGTATAAGCATTACTATCATTATTGGATCATTGAGCCATTTCTTAAGCTCTCTATAGGTTAAAGCTAAAAATCCTCTTAAAAAACTTGGACGAATTTCATTCATTTTCCTCTCGCCCTCCATAAGTGCAACCTCTTAAATTTAAAATCCTCTGAATCATTACCATCTCTAAAGGCTCTTCCAGTGCATTCTAAATAAACTTCATTAAGGGTGGGCTTTGTAAGTGAAAGCCTTGTTACAATATAATTCCTCTTTCTAATAGCCTCAATAATTAAAGGTGCTACAATTTCACCATTTTCCACTTTTACTCTATATGTGCTATTTTCCTTTCTAACTTCTTTTACATTTTTTATCTCCTTAATTACATCAGTTATATCCTCATTTCCACTTATGGTTATAGTAATTATATCTCCACCAAGGCTATCCTTCAGCTGGCTTGGCTTACCAATTTTTATGATTTTTCCATGATCAATTATGGCTATTCGATCGCATAGAACATCAGCTTCTTCTAAGTAATGTGTAGTCATAAATATTGTCATATTATATTCCTCCTTTAAGAGCTTAATATAATCCCAAATAGCAGCACGTGTTTGAACATCTAATCCTAGGGTTGGTTCATCCAAAAACAATATTCTAGGCCTATTAATTAAGCCGCATGCAAGCTCAAGCCTTCGGCGCATCCCACCAGAAAAGGTCTCAACCCTCTTATCCTTAAAATCTATGAGCTCCACAAGCTTTAGAAGCTCCATAGCACGATCTTTTGCTATATTACTAGGAATGCCATATAGACTTGCACAAAGCATTATATTTTCATATGCAGTCAAATCCTCATCAGCTGTAAATTCTTGAGGTACAACACCAATTACCTTTCTAACCTCATTTGCTTGCTTTACAACATCAAAGCCAAGGACGGAAGCTCTTCCTTCAGTAGGCTTTAATAACGTTATAAGCATGTTAATTGTAGTGGTCTTTCCAGCACCATTTGGGCCAAGAAAGCCAAATATTTCCCCTTCATAAACGCTAAAACTTATATGATCTACAGCAATCAAACTCTTATTGAATATTTTTGTAAGATTTTCAGCCTCAATAACTTTCATGTCCCCTCCCTCAATTTTTTCTCTATATTCTCAAGTCTTTGAGAGGCTTCGTTTAAAATTTGAAGAATTTCCCTTAGAGCTTGCTCAGAGAACCTCTCCTCTAAGGCAAAGCCGAGATTAAACAACACTTTGAATAAACGCTTAAATGCCTCGCGAAGCTCTTTAGTTTCTTCCCATGGAAGGCGTACTAGAAAAGAGCTAATAAAAGGTGGTACAAAGAATTTTCTACTTATGCTGAACTGTTGAAGCATTTTACGTTGTTCCTCAAGAAATTGCCTTCCTTTTTCAGTAAGTGTATATCTTTTTATTCCAGTTTCCTCCTTCTTCGCCTCAATAATATAACCATTGTCTTGAAGCCAAGCCAACAGTGGATATATAGAGCCAGGGCTTGGCCTCCAGCAACCAACTGTGCGCCTCTCAATTTCACTCATTATTTCCGAACCAGACATGGGTTTTTCGTTTAAAAGCTCTAAAACTTGATAACGAAGAAATCCCTTTGGCACAGTGGCCATGTGTCTTAGCCAACGCCCTGGTGGGAAGCAATCCTTGAACATAAATATCGCTATTGATATCAAAATCGATATTATATAAACTTTTTCTTGTTTTAGATCTCAACAGAAGATTGGCAAAGCTTTATAAATAGAACAGTAATCACTTTTCAATAAAATCTTGAAATTTAGCTTCTCTATCCATGGACTCCTACACTGATTAATACCTTTTGAAGCTACATTAAATTATAATAAGCCAAACCTTCATATGTCCTCTTATTTTTCCCTTACCAAAAGTTATAATAACTCTTGGAAGATCTTGAAAGAAGCCTTATCCACTTATTCCTATGAATTCATATCTGCTAGGATTTAGATAGAAATTAAGCAAAATCCCTTTAAAAATCACCTAAGGCTCTAAAATTCGACCAGTCCTTAATTTTATTTGCTCAATTAAATTAGAATACCATTCAGGATATTTGAGATTATGAATTATTCTTGATTCTGTATATGGCTTAATATCAATTATGGGAGTCTCATGGAATAAATCAACATCATCCACATAAAGTTTATTTCCCTCTATTTTCAAAAGCCTCGCAATAGTTATTGCTATTGGATTTGGTCTATGTGGCGAATCTGTACAAAATACTCCTACGGTTGGAATTGAGTCGATTGGAATTCCAAGCTTAGCAAATCTCCTTGGCTTTACCAATAATGTTCTTCTTTCAATTTCACTCACTCTATGGAGATAAGCTATTATAATTATATGGGAGAAACCATTTAGTCCTCTTATTCCATCAATGTATTCCTTTAATATTTCAATTCTCCCTTTAGCGAATATATCATCTTTTTGCTCTTCAATTATAAAGAAACCTATGGGAAATATTTTGAAAAGTGAAATTTCATATCACCTATTCTATTGTATTGGAAAATTATTTTAATATTTTTCACATAGATTCTGCTGAACTAAAATGGAAGAGATAAAATATAATGTATTATGCGCTTGTTGTGGTTATAGCTTAGAGGTTAAGGAAATATACATTGAAATTCCAAAGTTTGGTAGAACTGTAATAATCTCCATGCTCTGTGCAAACTGTGGATATAGGGTAAATGATGTAGTACCTTTAGAATATAAAGGAGCCTCAAAAATTGAATATAAGGTAAAGGGCTTAAGAGATCTTTCAGCTAAAGTCATAAGATCAAAAAGCGCAAGAATAGTTATACCGGAGTTGGGATTGGAATTAACGCCTGGACCAAGGGCTGAAGGATTTATAACAAATGTAGAAGGAGTTTTGGATAGATTTCTATGTATTGCTGAATATTTATATGAGATCTCAAGCGGAGTTGCTAAGAGAAGGGCAAAGAATGCAATAGATAAAATAAAACAAGCAATGAATGGTGAATTTGAATTCACAATAATAATGGAGGATGAATTAGGGAATAGCGCAATAATAAAAGATTAATTTAATGCTGCACTTACTATGGAATTAACGTCTGGTATCTTTATGGATGCTTTACTAGCATAATTAATAATTTGATTTTCATCTAAATATGGATTTATTTTATATTCCTTAACTCCATTCATTAATACATCCCTTGGAATTCCAGTTCTAATAGCATACCAATCCATCCAATTTTCTGGGGCTTTTACGTATTCTTCTAAGGAGCTTCTATAGAGCTCAGCTAAGGATTTCCTTAAGTCAATAGGAATGGAGTTAGAAGCTGCAAGAGTGCAACAATATTGCAACTCAAGCTCCTCTCCTCTCAATAATTCCCTATAACCATAACTTTCAAGCTTCTTGTAAATTGGATGCCAAACTATGGCATATTTTACTAAGCCTCTTGATGATGCATTAATTAATTCTCCTGGATTTCTAAAGTACCATGTATTAAGATTTTGTGGTAAAATTTTCTCTCTTATGGCAAGAAATCTTACTAAATCCATGGTGGAAAGCTCACTTGAATATAAATTATTTAGAGGAATGGAATCTTTAACAAGAACCTTACAACCACCATAAGCCCCTCCTCCAATTATTTTGAAATTCTTGAAAATTGCATAGAAATATAATTGAGTTATTGTTGGTGTTAGAGCTAAATCTACATCTCTTAATACAAGAGCTTTAGTGGCTTGTATGGAATTAGTAAATACTATTGGAGTTATAATAATATTTAATTTCTCCTTCACTCTTTTTGCAAAAGTTGATAGAAAAGGATATTCACTAGACCAAACAATGCCAATTTTTAAATCCCTTAATTTTTCCTCTTTTATAGGAGAGTCAAGCAATTTGATAAGATATTGATTTCCCATTTTAATTCTAGTTACTAAACCCTCACGTTCAAGTTCGCTCAAAATTTCAGATACTCTACTGCGAGATATCTTTAAAGACTTATGTAAATGGCTTTGTGGTACATAATCTCCAATTTTAAGAATTTCTAACAATTTTTTCCGAACGATTGATCTACTACTCATCAATAAATAAGTGAGAAAAGCAAAATTTATATTTTGGCTTTCCGAACAATTGTTCTGAAATGAAGGATAAAATAAAATCCCTCTATTTCATATTAAGCTTAATTGTAATTATACTATTTTATATAATTCCATATTCAATTTTTCATGGTTTTGAAATAGCTATTTTCTGGTTTGTTATTACTTTGGCATGGTTGATTATTACAAACTTTTTATTACTGAGGGGAAGAATATGAGCGAATTGCAATGGATATTTGCCTTCATGTTAATAACCTATATTACTTTAGGATCATTTATTGCATATTTTTCAAGAAGATATGGAATTAAATCAAGTAGAGACTACTTTGTTTCCGGACATAATTTGGGATGGTTTTTAGCTTCTATGACATATGCTGCAACTACATATAGTGCATTTATGATGGTTGGTTTAGTTGGATTAACATATTCAACTGGCATAGGGGCTTTGGGATTTGAGCTCGCCTACCTATTGGTAACTGTGGTAATATTGGCTTTGCTTGGATCAAATGTTTGGAAAATGGCTAGAGAAAGAGGATGGATAAGCCCTTCTGAAATGCTCTCGGATTTATATGAATCCAATTACATAGGATATATGACCATAGGTATCTATCTTATTGCTATGATTCCATATTTAGCTGCTCAAATGGTGGGTGTGGCCTCCATTTTTGAGGGACTTGGTACAAGATATGAAGTAGGACTATTTGTAATAGCCATTCTAACATTGATTTGGATAGTATTGGCGGGGATGTGGAGTGTTGCAACAACAGATGCCTATCAAGGAATATGGATGTTAAGCGCAGCTCTTATCTTAATATTTTTGCTCCTAGTGGGAATAATTCCATCATATAATACTAGTTTAGAGACAATTACTAAAGCTCTAAGCGAAGATGGTATATTAGGTATAACTGATTTTTGGTCAATACAAACTTTTCTAGCATATACTATACCTTGGATATTTTTTGCTGTAACAAATCCTCAAGTAGTAGTTAGACTTTATATACATAAGGATAAAGCATCATATAATAAATCTGTGGTTCTATTCTCTATATTTGGTTTTATCTACACAATAGCAGTTATTTTCATAGGCCTTATAGCTAGAGGTTTAACAGAGCTTGGCTTTTTTGAAAAAATAGCTCGCCACGATATGGTTACTCCTATGCTTGTTTCCAAATTAAATCCAGTAGCGGCCTCCTTCATATATATATCAATATTAGCTGCAGCTATAACAACAGCAAATTCAATAGTATTAGCAGTGGCCTCCTCCTTTGTTAGAGATTTAATTGAAAAGCGTGGATTGAAAAATATCAATACATTAAGGGCATCAAATATAATTGTAGCATTTATTATAATAATCTCAGCAATATTAGCTTATTTGAGGATAGGCTTCGTAGTGGATTTATCTGTATTAACTTCAGTGATGCTCCTTCCACTTGCTCCAGTCACTATAGCTGCTTGGTTAATGCCGAATGTAATTAAAAAACCATTTTCAAGAAAATTCGCTTCAATTTCATTAATTCTTGGATTTTTCATGGCTTTAATTTTTGCAATTTATCTTGGACCTAGAAGAACCTTTTTAACATCCTATTTTGGATTGCCAATCTCTGCTATAATATTAATATTAAGCACCATAATAGTAATCATTGGTTGTTTAATTGAGCGAATTAGACGAATTAGACATTAACTTTAAATATGGCTTATACAATGCAATGGAAGGGGAGGAAATTGGAAAGGAGGAATTTAGTTCACACGCTTTCAAACCCCGAAAGGATTTAAAGATCTCCCCCCAGATGAAGTTGAAAAATATAAATTGATTGAGGAAAAGTTTAGAGAGATTTTTGAACTTTGGGGTTATAGAGAAGTAAGAACATCAACTGTGGAATATTTTGATATTATAAAGCTTGGAGCAGGAGAGCCCTTTGTTGATTCCATATTCAAATTTCAGGATTATGATGGTAAATTAATTTCCATAAGAGGAGAGATTACTACACAAATTGCTAGAATGATGGCCACTAGATTATACAATGAGAATAGAGTCTATTATATAGAGAATTGCATAAGGTTTGTAAGTCCAAGGGATGTAGGTCAGAGGGAATTTTGGCAAGCTGGCGCTGAGCTATTCGGCAGAGGAGGGGCAGAAGAGGATGGTGAAATAATATGTTTGGCTTTAGAATGTTTGGAAAAGCTGGGATTAAAGGCAAATGTTGATATTGGAAGTATATCCATATTCAGAAAAATAGCTAATTATTTTAAAATTGAAGAGTTGGACGCTCTGAGAAGAGCTATTTCTTCTAAATCTTTATTCGCTATTAGGGAAATTGTTAGAAATGAAAGTGCCATGGAAGTTCTCAAATATATAATTGAGAATAGAGGAAGTATTGAGATTGTAAAGAAGCTTGTAGATATGGGCATAGCAGAGATTATGGAGGATTTAAAGTATTTTGAAGGACTTTTTGAAGTAATAAGAGCATATGGATATGAGGATAGAATAGTAGTAGATCTCAGTACATTAAGAGAGATGAAATATTACAATGGCATCGTCTTTGAAATATTCTTAGAAGGAATTGGAATTCCAATAGGAGGAGGAGGAAGATATGATGAAATGATGAAGGAATTTGGATTATCCTTAGGAGCAACGGGATTTGCAGTTAATATAGATCTAATAATGAAAGCCATAAAATACAGCACTATGAAAAAAGAAGGGCCAGTTAGAATATACTATAAAGAGGGATTTTTAGAAAAAGCAGTAAGAATGGCAAAGGAACTCAGAAGCAAGGGAATAAAGTGCATAATAGCTCCACATAGAGGAGAAAACAATGGAATTATTTTGGGTGAAAGAGATGAAGGGACTAATATTAGCAATACCAAATAAGGGAAGACTCAGAAAACCAATAATGGAAATTTTAGAATCAATTGGAATAATGGCAATGGATGATGAAAGAGTATATTTGAGCAATACTACAATGGAGAATCTTCAATTATTATCAGTTAGAGCCGTGGATATTCCCACATATATATACTATGGGATAGCTGATATGGGAATCACTGGAAAGGACATAATAGAGGAATGTGGATTTGAATTGTATGAGCTAGCTGATATGAAGTTTGGCTCATGTAATTTAGTATTAGCTGTTAGAGAGGATAGCCCATATAGTATTCCTATGGATCTTCCACAAGGAGTAAAAGTGGCTACGGAATTTCCAAATATAACAAGGAGATTTTTCAATAGCTTGGGCATTCAAGCAGAAATTATAATTCTTAGGGGGGCTGTGGAAATAGCTCCTATATTAGGCTTATCAGATTGTATAGTGGATTTATCAAGCACTGGAGAAACCTTGAGAAAGAATGGATTGAGGAGCATAGCCACAATAATGAAATCCTCCGCAAGACTCATTTGCAATAAAATTTCATATAAGACGAAATATAATGAGGTTAAGAGAATTGAAGAATTATTGGTGAGGGCATGTGAAAATATTAACCTATAAGGATTATCAAAAGGATTATCAATTAGAAGCCTTTGAAGGCATTCCCGAGGAAATTTTCGAAAAGGTGAGAAAAATTATTTCAGATGTTAGAGATAGAGGAGATCAAGCTCTATTAGAATATACTGAGAAATTTGATGGTATAAAACTTTCAAAAGATGAAATTAAAGTAAGTGAAATGAAGGAGGCCTTCGAATCTCTATCCAATGATGTAAAAACAAGCATATTAAATTCAATTAATAGAATCAAAAAATACCAAGAAAATTTGCTTCCAAAACCCCTAACAGTTAGTACGGCTGAGGGAGTTTTCATAACTGCTAAATATACTCCAATTTCTTCCGCTGGAATTTACATTCCAGGGGGGCTCTCTCCATATGTATCCACAGTAATAATGGCCGCAGTTCCTGCAAAAGTGGCTAAGGTTAAGAGATGTGCAATAGTAACGCCTCCAAAGTTTCATAAAGAGATATCAGCTATAGCATATATGCTTCAAGTGGATGAAGTTTATAGGGTGGGAGGAGCACAAGCAATAGCTGCATTAGCCTATGGAACTGAAAGTGTAAGGAAAGTTGAGAAAATTGTTGGGCCAGGTAATATATATGTAACAGCTGCTAAAATTCTCGTTAGCAGGGATGTGGCAATTGACATGCCAGCTGGCCCAAGCGAGCTAGTAATATATGCAGAGGATTTGGAGGAATATGAATGGCTGGCAATGGATTTGCTCGCTCAAGCTGAGCATGATGCTAGAGCAAGGGTAATGCTAATTACTCCAAGCAAAGAATTGGCTAAGAATGTTAAGGAATACTTAGAAGGTTTTGAGGAGGAATTACCTAGTCTATCCAATGCTCTTATAATATTGGTGAAAAACAGAGATGAGGCAGTAAAGCTAATAAATGAAATAGCTCCAGAACATTTAGAAGTTATTTGTGAAGATGAAGATTTTATAAGTAGAATAGAAAATGCTGGTGCAATTTTTATAGGTAAATATTCACCAACAGCCCTAGGTGATTACACTGTAGGTAGCAATCATATACTTCCAACTATGGGTTGGGCGAGGCGTTCATCTCCACTATCAGTGCTTGATTTTATGAAACTTAGCGAAATTATAAGATGCACAAAGGATGGTCTGAAATTTTTGGCAAAAGATGCTATTACGCTTGCAAAAATAGAAAATATGAAATATCATGAAAGATCTATCTCAATAAGGATGATGAATAATAAAAAGGATGATGAATAATGAGGATTGATGATGATATTAAAAAGCTCTTAAAGAAGGATAGCTTCTATGAAGTCATTCCAAAATCGATTATTAGAATGGGTTTAAATGAAAATTTCCTAATAAATGAATATTTCCTTCGCACAATATTAATGGAAGCTCTACAAAATGTGGATGTTAGAGCTTATCCTGATGCAAAAGGAGCAAAGGCTGCAAGAGCAATAGCTGAGGATTTGGGTATTTGGGAGGATGAAGTAATTGTGGGAAATGGATCTGATGAAATAATAGACTTAATTGCTAAAGTTTTCATCAGAAGGGGCTTGGCTTTTATTATTGATCCCACTTTTGAGATGTATAAATTCTATGTAGAGCTTTATGGAGGAAAAGTGAAAAGCATTTTGACTGATGAAAATTTCAATTTGAGGGCTGATATTGTGCTCTCTCAAATAGATGATGTAAAGGCCATATTCATATGTTCTCCAAACAATCCTACTGGAAATCAATTTAAAAAAGATGAAATAATGAAAATTATAAAGGAGTTTAATGGCCTTATTATACTGGATGAGGCTTATGCTGATTTTGCTCCATATAGCTTAATAATGGATGCTACAAAATATAATAATTTAATTGTATTGAGATCCTTCTCCAAAGCCTATGGTTTAGCTGGATTGAGAATTGGATATGCTGTAAGCAATAATGAAATAATATCATATTTGAAGGCAGCTCAATCTCCATATTCTGTGAATTCAATTGCACAAGAGGTTTGTAAGCTTGTGCTTAATAATAAGCAAGTTTTTAAATCATTTATAAAATCGGTTATTGAGGAGAGAGTTTATCTTACAGCAGAGCTTAGCATGATTTCTGGAATAAAAGCCTATCCATCTGATGCTAATTTCATATTAATAAGATCGCTTGCTCTTCCCTCCTCCTATATATGTGAAGAGTTGAAAAAACATGATATACTAGTAAGGGATAGAAGCAATTTGCCCCTCTTGGATAATTGCTTTAGAGTAACTGTAGGAAGGAAAAGCGATAATATGAAATTTATTGAAGGCTTAAAGAGAATTTTGGAGGAAACTTCATGAAAAGAGAGGGACAATATGCTAGAGAAACAGAAGAAGTGAAAATAAAGACAAGAATAATAATTGATGGAGAGGGAAAGTTCGAAGGAAACGCTGGCACGGTATTCATGAATCATATGTTGAAAACCTTTGCTAAGCACAGTAGAATGGATATTAAAGTTGAAGTGGATGGTGATTTAAAGCATCATATTATAGAGGATTTGGCAATATCATTGGGAAAGGCCATAGTTTCTGCGCTTGGAGATAGAGAAGGCATTGCTAGATTTGGATATGCCTATGTTCCTATGGATGAATCCCTTGCTAGAGCAGCAATAGATTTAGGAGGTAGAGCTTATTGCAAGCTCGAATTGAATATTAAGGGAGATTTAATTGAGGATACTAAAGTTGAGGATATTGTGCATTTCATTGAAACTCTATCTCAATCTCTTCAAGCTAATATTCACATAGCCGTATTATATGGAACAAATGATCATCATAAAATGGAGGCTGCAGTTAAAGCTTTAGCTATTTCTATTAGAGAAGCTATGAAGATTTTGGGGAAGGGCATACCAAGTGCTAAGGGTGTAATTGGATGAAGGTAGCTATTTTAGACTTAGGACTTGGTAATTTGCTTAGCATTAAAAGAGGATTGGAAAGAGTGGGGGGAGAAGTTCTTCTTGCCACAAAGGAGGAGGAAATTCATTCAGTGGATGCTATTATTATACCTGGAGTAGGTGCCTTTAGAGATGGAATAATTGCTCTTAAAAGAAATTTTAGAAATATCTTTGATAAGCCCATATTAGGAATATGCCTTGGCATGCAATTGCTATTGGATAGAAGCTATGAAGGAGGAGTTTATGAGGGAATGGGCTTTATAAGAGGAGAGGTTATTAAACTTCCAAGCACAGTTAAAATACCGCATATGGGATGGAACGATATCATAATTTTAAGAGAAAGCTCACTATTAGAAGGAATTAAGACTGGAGATTACTTTTATTTTGTTCATTCATACTATTGTAAATTGATGGAGGATATATCAATAGCAATTACTGACTATGGTGTTAAATTTCCATCAATAATTGAGAAGAATAATTTCATAGGTGTGCAATTTCATCCAGAGAAGAGTGGGAAAAAGGGCTTAATCTTTCTTAAGAACTTCTTGAGATGGTGTAAAAAATGATTATAGTGCCAGCTGTGGATATTTCAAAGGGTAAGTGTGTAAGGCTTATATTGGGAAAACTAGAGGAGTGTAAGGTATATTATGAAGATCCACTTCATGCTGCTAGGAGATGGGAGGAGGAAGGGGCTGAGCTCTTACATATTATAGACTTAGATGCAGCAATTGGCATTGGTGAGAATCGAGGGATAATTGCTAAGATTATAAAAAATGTGAATATACCTGTTCAAGTTGGAGGTGGAATAAGAAGCTTAGATATTGCTAGAACATATTTAGATATTGGAGCTGAAAGGGTAATTTTTGGAACTGCTGCTCTTGAGCTTAATCTCATAAGAAAAGCATTGGAAGAATTTGGATTCAATAGAGTAATGGCTGCAGTGGATCATGTAATGGGAAGAGTGGCAATAAAAGGTTGGAAGGAAATTCTTGAGATTAATGCAGAAATACTTTGTAAAAACTTAATAGAGCTTGGAGTAAAGAAGATATTAATGACCTCCATTGATAGAGATGGCACATTAAAAGGCCCGAATTTAAATTATTCCTTAAAGGTTGTAGCCTCTCTTCCAGCTGAATTTTATTTAGCTGGAGGTTTTTCAAAAATAGAAGATATCATCCCACTTAAAAGGACAAGGGTGGCTGGAGTTATTATAGGAAGAGCGCTTTATGAAGGATGGATTGATTTTAAGAAGGCTAAGGAGGTATTAAGGATTGTTAACTAAGCGAATAATTCCATGTTTAGATGTAGATAAGGGAAGGGTTGTAAAGGGTATAAAATTTGTAAATTTGAGGGATGTGGGCGATCCCGTGGAGCAAGCCCTCATATATGAGGAGCAAGGAGCAGATGAAATTGTATTCTTAGATATAACTGCCTCCTATGAAGGGAGGGATATTTTAATAGAGGTTGTAAGAAGAGTGGCAAGCGAACTATCCATACCATTCACAGTTGGTGGTGGCATTAGAAGCTATGGTGATGTTAGAAGAGTTCTAATGGCAGGAGCGGATAAAGTATCATTGAATACTGCAGCAGTATTGAACCCAATGATTTTAAGAGAGTGCGCTGAGAGCTTTGGAAGTCAATGTATTGTTTGTGCAATAGATGCAAAGCGTATTGGAAATGGTTGGGAGGTATATATCTATGGTGGAAGAAAGCCAACTGGTCTTAATGCAATAGAATGGGCGAAAAAAGCTGAGGAAATGGGGGCGGGAGAGATACTTCTCACTAGCATGGACTTCGATGGCTCTAAGATGGGCTATGACTTGGATTTAACGCGAAGAGTCTCAGAATCAGTTAATATACCAGTCATAGCCTCTGGAGGTGCTGGCTCTCCTGAGCATATATATCTAGCATTAACCGAAGGGAAGGCTGATGCTGCTCTAGCGGCATCTATTTTTCACTATGGTGAATATTCTGTTGAAGAGGTTAAAAAATATTTGAAGAGTAAAGGCGTTCCAGTGAGGTTATAACCGGTGAGGTTATAATATGAATGAAATTATAAACAGGCTGGACTTCAATAAAATGAATGGAATAATACCCGTTATAACAATGGATGAAAATGGAAAGATACTAATGTTGGCCTTTATGAATAAGGAGGCCTTGGAAAGGACTTTGAAGACTGGAAGGATGCACTATTGGTCGAGATCAAGAGGGAAAATTTGGATGAAAGGCGAAGAATCCGGTCATTATCAACATGTATTAGGAATATATACTGATTGTGATAGAGATTCACTATTATTCATAGTGCGTCAAGAAGGGAAGGTTTGTCATGAGGGTGAAAATACATGCTTTCATGAACCAATAATAGAATATAAAATCAAACCTTTGATAATAGAGGAATTGGAAAGAATAATAGAGGAAAGAATAAAAGAGCCAAAGCAAGGATCTTATACATCAAGCGTAGTTAGCAAGGGATTGGAGGAAGCCTCTAAAAAAGTTATTGAGGAAGCTGCAGAGGTTGCAATAGCCGCTCTTAAGGAAAGTGAGGAAAAGTTAATTTCAGAATTTGCTGATTTAATATTTCATCTATTGATTCTATTGAAAATGAAGGGGCTCAATATTAATTATGTTTATGAAGAGCTATGGAAGAGGAGAAAGTAGCATTTAAATAATCAACAGCTATAATATAACTAAGTTATATAAAGTATATATTATAGTGGCAAAGGAGTTTTCTGTATGGGAAATACCATACAAGTTAAATTTACAGATCTGCTAGATAATGCCGTCTGGAGCAAGGAGCATTGGAAGCTATTTGCTACAATCTCCTTGAACTATTTGCTGAATGGTGTAATGTTTTCCATAGCTCCATTGCTAGCTTATATTATAGCTCCACATATGGCCATAGAAATATTGGCTATGAATTTATTAGCAGAATGGCTAGGCGCCATAACATTTGGTAAAATAGCTGATATTTATGGAAGAAGACCAATATTCATGCTATTATTGCTAATGGAAGTATTAGCTCTAGTGGCTCTATACTTTACTTATCATAACCCCATCCTCTTCCTTCTATTCACTTCAATAATGACCTTTGGCATAGGTGGAGAATTTGGAGCAGCTTATTCAGCACTAGCAGAGCTTTGTCCAAGAGCTCATAGAGGCAAAGCTTTAATGCTTTCTACAAACTTTTGGAATATAGGTGCTGCTATTATAGCTGGTTTGGCCTTAATATTTACCTTCATTTATCTAGATCCAATTACTCAAGTTAGACTTCTATTGCTTGCTGCCCTGGGAACGGCAATAGTTGTAGGAATTGCAAGAATTGCACTTCCTGAAAGTATAAGATGGTTAGTAATTAAAGGTAAAATTGAAAGAGCAGAATCCATTATTAAAAAATTTCTGCCTAAAACTAGCACTATTAGCTTTGAACTTCCTCCAAAACCAAAGATAACATTTGGCGAAGCTATTTCAAAATACCCATTTAGATTGATAATTTTAGCCATAGTGACTGTTGTTCAATATGTAACCTATGGCATGCTAGCTTATTATTTACCATATGCTCCAGGATTTGTTTTTGGTATAGGAGAAGCTCCACGTATAATATTCATTGCCAACTTAGGGGCCTCCATAGGAGCCTTCATTTTATTGCCATTAATAGATAGAGCAAGAAGACTTTCAGTCTTCTTAGCCTTTCTTGGAGGATTTATTACAGTTGTACTAATCCTTGGAGCTCATAGCATGGCTTCATTAATATTATTCTATTCCATTCTATTCATAAATTTAATATTTTCTGAATGGGCTTGGGGCTCCATTAGTGTACTTCAAAGTGAATTATTCCCAACAGGAGTTAGAGCTTCTATTGTAGGAATGTTGGTAAGTCTTACAGGAATTGCTGGAGCATTAACAGTATACTTTGAGAAATACTTTACAGCATATGGCTTCATAATATGGGCAATAATACTTTGGCTCTTAGGCTTAATAGCAGCATCATTATGGTATATAAGAGGAATAGAGAGCGCCCGAAAGAGCCTTGAAGAGCTCACTTGAAAAGGCTTATATATATTATTAATTTTTTTCCTTTGAGTGCATTAAATTGACTTGGATTGAGCTATTGGCCATGGTTATATTGATAAGCGCCTCAGGAGTAATGTCTCCAGGACCACTGTCATTTGCAGCTATAGCTGCAGGCTCAAGGAGTGGTTGGAAGTCTGGATTGAAAATTGGCTTTGGTCATTTAATAGTTGAATTGCCAATAGCCTTGGCCATTGCCATGGGAGTTGCCATAGTAGTATCAAATTGGCTATCCATATTTGGAGGAATTTTCATGATTTTCTTTGGATTTATGACGATAAAAGGGGCTAGAAAAATGGAATTTAAAGAGGCCTCTGGAAATCCAATTTTATTGGGAATTGGGCTTTCAGCTTTAAATCCATATTTCATATTATGGTGGATAACCATAGGTGCATCTTTAGTTGCAATTGCCATGGAGCTTGCGGGAATTTTTGGCGTTCTATTTATGTATTTCTCTCATGTTTGGATGGATTTCGCTTGGCTGGCAATACTTGCCATTATAGGACATCAAGGCAGAAGGCTTGGAAGATTCTATCCAATTTTTGTAGCTATTTTGGGCGCAATTTTAATAGCCTTTGGAATTATCTTCATAATAAGAGCTTTACTTTAAGGACATTTTTCAATGAGAGGAATTTCATGTAAAAGTTTAATTGCCCCTAGGTGGATAATTTTGTTTTCATATTAAGATTATTATATGGGTTAGTGAGGGCAATGGATTTAGCATTGTTAAGAAGATTATTCTTCAATAAAAGATAATTATTAACAATTTGAAAAATCAATTAGCACCACAATTGGAATAGTTAATACTTTATGATAAAATGAGGGAAATGTTTAATTGTTTGAGATCATATTAGTTTATATTGATATAATTTTATTATAATTATTATAATATTAATAATAAAATTATTATTAGATATTTGATGTATTAATATAACTAAAGTTCACATCAGAGTTAGGATATGTACATTTATTCATTCACATCAATAAACTATAGATAAACATTAAAGCTTATAGTAGATTTTTCATTATAAGTATATGGGATTAAAAATGAAAATAAGAGCACACGTCTATATTAGTGGCAGAGTTCAGGGGGTATTCTTTAGAGCTTGGACTGAGGATGAGGCTGTAAAAAGAGATCTTACTGGATGGGTTAGAAATTTAGCCGATGGAAGAGTGGAGGCAATATTTGAAGGTGAGGAGGAAATGGTAAAGGATATGATAAAGGCATGTTGGAAAGGTCCTCCTGGAGCCTTAGTTAAAGATGTTAAAGTTATCTTCGAAGAATTTAAAGGGGAATTCAATGACTTTAGAGTAATATATGGAAAACTTTGAAGATCATTCTAATTTTTTAATTATATCTGTTAAAGTGAGCTGTCTTCCCTTTTCCTTGAAAGTCAGTGCATATTCATAAACTTCTTCCAAGCTTTTAAAGCTAAGGTTTTTTATTTTTTCAAAATTCCAACCTGTGCACTTTATGGCGGAAATCATTGAGGCAAAGCTTACTGCTCTATTCCAATTATTGTTCTTAAGGTATGAGGCTAAAAAGCTTCCAGCCCAAGTATCTCCAGCACCTGTAACATCTAATAAATTCCTTGTAATTCCAGCCATGGCTGGAATGAATTCTATTCCTTCCTCGAATTTTATTATTGTGCCAATTTCTCCAAGTGTTAGCACTAATATTTTTGATTTTATTAATTTTAAGGCCTCAGAGGTAACTTCCACTTCTGTTAAAGCATGAAGCTCTCTTTCATTCAAAATGAAAATATCAGATAAATGGGCTGCATTAATAATTGCCCTTCTATTTATGCTTTTATTGAGATAGTGAATTGAGGAATTGAGGGATATTATTATGTTTTTATATTTTCCCTTTACTTCTCTTATCATTTTTTCAACCTTAGGAGGGTTCATGGGTGCTATGTGAATGGCCTTTACATTATAATTTAAAGCTCGAAGTAAATCCTTTGTAGTAATTTTAGCTCCTACTCCTATGAATGCTTCCTTATAAGTGGCATTCCAATCCTTATCATAAATTATGAAGAAGCTTGTGCTCCTTCCCTTAATTCTTTTTACCATAGAGAAGTTTAGCAATATTTCATTGAACTTAAAATCCTCTCCTACTGCAGATATTATATCAACATCCTTACATATTGTCCTAGCACCCATGGCAGCATATAATGCTGCTCCACCTGGCTGTACCCTTTCACCATGAATATTTCTAATTCTATCCATTGAAATATGTCCTATGATAAGAATCTCTGGCACAATAATTAGTCTAAGCTCTAAATATAAAAAGCTGAATTGAAGAAGCATACTTAGAGGTGCTATTATTGAGTAAAGAGATCCTCGACAGCATCAAAAGCCTTCTTAATTTTCCTGAGAGGACAAAGGCCTATGGATTTGATGAATGGTTGGATGTGAATTCTATTATGGAAATTGGAGAGAAAGAAGGAAAAATTTCCGCAATAGATGGAGGCACTAGTGAAATAATAAGGTTTCCAACAATGGCTTTGGTTTTAAATAGAATCTATTGTAATTGCTTCCTTGGAATGAAGAAATTGGATTATTTTAGTAGATGTACTTTTATATCCTTAACTAGGCTTATAAAAGAAGGAGATAAACTCATCTATGAAACTAAAATTCTGAATTTTTTAGAGGGATATTTTGATTTGAAAATTCCAAAGGTAGACTCAAATGCCATAGAAATGAGAATAGGAAGAAATCGAGGCGATATCACTAGAGCCCTATCAATGGCTAGGAGATTTGCTGAATGGGCCTATGTAGAAAAAGCATTGGAATCAGGAGCTAAGCTCATATTAATTGATGGATCTTTACAAGCATCCTTTCCAAATGAATCCAAGCTCATGGATTCAGCATATGAGCTTGTTAGAAATCGCAATGCTATAATAGCAGGGCTTTCTAAGACTACAACTTTATTCACTGAGGAAGGAATTCCCATCTCCGGATTTTTAGAGCACTTAGCAAGTAAAAGAGGTTTAAGAAAATGGGCCATAAGATTGGGAATTTCCAATGAATGGACACATAGAGCAATTGTATATTACTTAAAACTTCATGAAAATGCAGATAGAGGATTTAGAATGGATATATTAAAGGATGTAGGAGAAATAGAGGAAGCTTTCTCTATGCTAGCCTCAAATTCAAAGTATTTTGCATTTCCAGGATATCCATATGCATTAATAGATGCTCATGAGTATGCTAAAGTGGGCAGAGAAGAGGCAATGCATATAAAAGGCTTGATACTTGATAGTTTAAATAAAGAGGAATCCAAAAAAATGGAGGAGTTTGAGGCCTCATTAACTGGACATAGAATTTTAGATGAATTGGGTTGATGTAATATGGAAATTGTTGGTTCTATAGTGGCTGGAGGTAGCGATTACTTAATAATTAGAGAGAAGAAGGGATCAAGTCTAGAGTTAGGAGAGCTTTTGGCTGTGGAGGATGGAGATAAAAAGTACCTCTATGTGGTGTCCAGTATTGAATATAAATCCATTTTGGATGAAAATAGGCTTTATACAAGTGCGGGAACAATTATAGAGGGAATAAATCCAAAATTGGAAATTCCTGAGGATGATTTAAAGCTATTTAGAAAAGTAACTTTAGTACCTCTTTTGGAAGTATTAAATAATAATATCTATAGAGCTCCAAGATCAATACCAAGCTTTCTTTCTAAGGTTAGAAGAATAGAAAGCTCGGATTTCTCCTTTTTAGAAATTCCAAAGAATAGAATTTTCCTAGGAAAAATAAGAAGTGGAAGCAAGGCATTGGACTTGAATTACTATATGAATGGTGAGGAGATGCTTTCACATCATGTGATAATAGCAGCTCAAACTGGAAGGGGAAAATCCAATATGGTAAAGGTAATGCTATGGGAAATAATGAATTATAGTAATTTTGGAATATTGATTTTAGATGTTCATAATGAATATTTTGGATATGGCACTCAAAAAGGCCTAAAGGATCATCCAAGGGCAGATAAAGCTTTAGTATATTATTCAAAGAGCCCCCCTCCAGGGCAGAACAAGCTTGTGGTTAATTTGAAGTCCATAGAGCCAGAGGATCTCTTAGGAATAATTGAGCTTTCTGAGCCTCAGAAGGATGCCATAAATATCTTTGCACGAGATTATAAGAGGGAATGGTTGAAGGAGCTCCTAAGAGAAGATCCAGAAAGGGATAAGGAGTTTAAGAAAATCCATGCCTCAACCCTTAGAGCTCTTAGAAGAAAGCTTGGAAATTTATTCAGAATAAGAATTTTAGAAGATGGTGAACCTTATTGTGAGGATGATGTATTTTGCTTTGAGGGGGCTGGTGAAACAACTATATCTGATATTGCTGATGCCTTGGAAGGGGGAAAGGTGGTAATCATAGATGGATCAACAATACCTGATGAAACTGGATTAATAATAATGAGCGCAGTCATGAGAGAAGTATTCAATAGATATGAGAGATATAAAAATGAAGGTCTTCTTAGGGATAAGGTTCAAATTGGCGTAGTGCTTGAGGAGGCTCCTAGAATTTTAGGAGAGCTATATGATAAGAATATATTTGGGAGAATTGCAAGAGAGGGAAGAAAGTTCAAAATAGGATTAATAGCAGTAACTCAAATGGCCTCTGTAATACCGGATGAAATTCTCGCCAATATAGGCACCAAGATAATAATGGGAAATGAAATGCAAAAGGAGAGAAGAAAGCTCATTGAGAATTCCCCTCAAGATCTTTCGGCTTATAATTACATAATTGCAGGTTTAGAAAAGGGTGAGAGCATTGTAACTTCCATATTCTCGAAGTTTCCAGTTCCAATATATACTCCTCTCTTCGATGATATTGCTACTAAAAGAGCTGATAAATTTGAGCCTGTATTCTTTTAGGTGATGAAATGAAGTTCGCCCATATGTCAGATATACATTTAGGAGCCACTACAGAACCAAGGCTCAGAGAGCTTGAGATTTCCACACTTAATAGAGCCTTTCAAATATGCATGGATAGAGATGTTGACTTCATAATAATCTCTGGGGATTTATTTCATGTGAACATACCTGATTTATTCATAGTAAAGGAAGCTGTAAAAATAATGAAGAGGTTTGTGGATCGAGGAAGAAAGATCTATTTAGTTTATGGAAGTCACGATTACTCTCCAAATGCTACTTCCATTGTGGATATACTTGAGGAGGCTGGATTGATAAAAAGAGTGGGCAAGCCAAGTTTTTCAAATGGAAAGCTGAGGCCAGAGATAATAGTGGATGAGAGGACTGGCGCTATGATTACTGGAATTTCAGGAAGAAAGCTCTCATTGGAAAGGGATTATTTCAGATATTTAGATAGAGAGTATTTCTCCTCACTTAAGGGCTACAAAATCTTCGTATTTCATAGTGCAATAGAGGAATTAAAGAGAAAGGGGGAATATTATGAGGGCATTGCTTCATCAGATCTTCCAAATGGATTTGATTACTATGCAGGTGGACATTTACATAGAAGGGTTGAAGATCCTAGGAGGAAAATCTTCTATCCTGGACCATTATTCACCGGCTGGGGGATAGATCTTGAAAATACCATAAAAGGGGAGAGAAGAGGATTTTTCATAGTTGAAGATGGAAGGGTTGAGTTTTTAGATTTAACACCATTTCAAGGAATCTATAAGGAGATAGATGCCACAGGGCTTTCTGCATTTGAGTTAAATAGTAAAATTAAGAACTTCATAGAGAATACTGATGTAAGAGATAAAGTTATTGTTCTCAAAGTTTTTGGAGTGCTTTCGAGGGGAAAAACCAGCGATGTGGAATTTTCAAGGATAAGGGAGGAAATAATGAGGAGAGGAGCATTATACTTACACTTGAATCGAAGCCAACTTAGATCTAAGGAATTTGAGAGCTCTACCCCCATAGGAGAAGATATTCAAAAAATTGAGGAGAATATCTTCAAGGAAGCTGTAAGCAATAGAAAATTTAGTGAATCCAAGCTTATTAATGAAGTTGTAGCACTTTCAAGGGCGCTCTTCAATCAATTGAAGGTTCAGAAAAAAGAAGGCGAAAGGGAGGCGGATTATGAGAAAAGAATGGAGGAGATTGCTTTGGAAGTTCTAGGAATTAAGGATCTTCTATCAGGGTGATGGATTTGATTATAAGGCGATTAAAGCTGAAAAACATAAGAAGCTATGATGAAGGTGAAATAAGCTTTCCAACTGGAGCAGTGCTCTTTGAAGGGGATATAGGATCAGGAAAATCAACAATTCTTCTTGCAATAGAGTTTGCATTATTTGGATTGGGAAATGAAAAGGGGACAAGCCTATTGAGCTTGGGAAGGAATGAAGGAGAGGTGGAATTGGAGTTTGAGGCAAGGGGAAAAATCGTTAAAGTGCATAGGGGTTTGGTTAGATCAAGGAAGAGAGGAGGAGTAACTCAAGAGGACTGCTGGATTGAGATGGATGGTAGAAGATATGTATTATCACCCACTGAAATGAAGGAAATGATGCTTAATATTTTGGGATATAATGAGCCTGTGGATCCAAAAGCCAAGAGCATAATCTTCAGATATGCTATTTATACTCCTCAAGAGGAAATGAAGGAGATTCTTAATAGACCTGTGGATGAAAGGCTACAAACCATAAGAAAAGCTCTAAGGCTTGAGGATTATAAAATAGCTAGAGATAATGCTCTTACTGTATCCAAGGGATTGAGATTTTATGCTAGGCAATTTATGGAAGAGGAGAAGAGATTACCAGATTTAGAAAAGGAGAAAAAAGAGCTCATTCTTAAAAAAGAGGAAACTGCTAAGAAAATTGAAGATTTAGAGAATAAGCTAAGCGATGTTGAAATTTCAATAAAGGGCATTGAGAGTGAATTGGAAGTTTTAATGAGGGAGATGGAGAAGCTAGCTGGAGAGGCTAAAAGAGGAGAAGAGCTTGAGAGGACTATGGAAGATTATAATAAAAAATTAAAGATTTTAAAAAATCAAGTAAATTTCGATAGACAGAAGAGCAATAGTTTGAAGAAAGAGAGGGATGAAATTTTAAAACTATTAATAAAGCCAGAGAAGGAGTTAAAAGTAATAGAGGAGGAGCTTAATAGAGCTAGAGTGGAAATTAAAGCAATTCTAGGAGAAGTGGCAAGGAAGGAGCATCTTCTATCCACATATAAATCTCTTGTGGAGAGAAAAATATGTCCCACTTGTAATCAAAGGGTTGATCATGAGGAATTTTTATCGAAAATTGAAAAGCTCGAAAAGGAATATGAGGAGATAAACAGAAGGAAAAAGGAGCTTGAATTGAAGATTGAATGGCTTGAATCAATGAAGAAAATGGCTGAAGATTACGATAGAAATAGTACTAAATTGAAAAGCCTTGAGGATAATATATCAACTATTGAGGATAGAATAGCTAAGGATGAAAATGAGTTAATGGAGCTCTCTAAAAAAATAGAGGTTTTACAGGAAAAATTGAGAATTTCTAAAGAGGCAGCAATGGAATATAAGAGTAAGAAATTGGAGTTTGAAAAAATTAATGATGACCTGAAGAGGTTAAGAGAAGAAAGAAGAATTTTAGAGAATGAGAAAATTAAGCGCCTTGCTGATTTAGAAAAATTTCAATTCAGAATAAATGAAATAGAGCGAGAGATGGAAAAAATAAAGGATAGGATTACAAAGGGAAGGAGATTAATGGAATATGTTATCTGGCTGGAGGAGTGCTTTGCGCCAGCGCTTGAGAAAATTGAATCAACAATATTCAGAGATGCAAATAGAGAATTTAGCGAGGAATTCTCAAGGCTTTTTTCATTTATGGTTGAAGATCCAACAAAGAGCGTAATGGTGGATGAACAATTCACTCCAATAGTAATACAGGAATCCTATGAACAAGAAATTTCAAATCTAAGTGGAGGTGAAAGAACAGCCTTAGCATTAGCCTTCAGATTAGCATTAAATAAGATTGTTCAGAAGAGGGCTGGAATAGAAGGTGGACTATTAATAATGGATGAGCCAACGGATGGCTTAAGCAAGGAGCAAATAGGTAAGATTGGCGATCTCATAAAGGAGCTTATGCTAAATCAAGTTATAATAGTTTCACATGAGAGGGAGCTTGAAGGAGCTGTGGATTATATATTTAGAGTTCAAAAGGAGAATGGAAAATCTAAAATAATTCCAGCAAAAGTTTGAATTAATCCCATGTTAATGAATAAAGCTGATTTAAGGATTGGAAAGCATATGAAAAAGATTCATTTTTTCTCCTATAATTTTTTATGTGCTTGAAGATATTAGTTTATAAATTATAAGTATTCATAGAATCAAATTAATCCTTATATTATGGAAATTGAGGGAAGGCTATGCAATGAAGAGAATGTAAACCATTTCATTATTCTGATGGAATCAATGTGCAAGCATCCGTTGATAGAAACTCTTGGCAATCTGGTTGCCAATGAGCTTAGTAGCATGGACACGATGTTATTGGGAGGAAAAACAGCAAAATAACAATTTATTGAGCTTTTACAACACAGCTACTGGTGAGTAATAGAAAAGACTTCCTAGGAAATTTCAATTCTATGATAGGAGCGACTTATGCTTCCATGTCAACAAGAGTTGCTCAAAAGACAAAGTAAGATTTCTA